>JBDUBV010000260.1:0-2513 GCA_040003795.1 Pseudonocardiales bacterium
GGCGGTTGTGCTTGCCGATCCACCAGTCGTAGCTCAGCCCGATCAGCAGGTTGGCATGCACCAAGCCCAGGATGTCGTTGGCGCGGCCGGAACGAAAGATCTGGCGATGCCCGGCGTCGTGTCCGAGGAACCCCAACTGGGTGAAGACCAGGCCGAAGTAGCCGGCCAGCAACATCTGCCACCAGGAATCGCCGAGCAGGACGAAGGCGACGCCGCCTGCAATCACCAGAAATGCGTTGAAACAGATGCGCACGGTGTAGCGGCCCGGCCGCCGGTCGAGCAGCCCCGCGTGCTGCACCCGACGTTTGAGCTCGGCGAAGTCGCTGCCACGTCGAACCGTCGACCCGGCGGGAATGACATCGACCTGCTGGTGCTGCGTGAATGCGGTCATAGAGGCATCTCTCGTCGGAGGTAGGGACGGCGAGGCGAAGTGCTGGGGATGTGCTGGTGGCGCTGACGCGCGAGGCACTGCTGCGTCTCTCAGTACCCTCAGCATGCCTGGCATCGCCCGGGAACACAACGTGACGGGCGAGACTCAGCTCACGCCGAGGACGATCCGGGGATGTGCCGCCGGCAACAGCCAGCGCAGGATAGACACCAGGTCGCCCTCCGGGATCGAGATGCAACCGGTAGTGGGCTTGAACTCCGTGACGTGCAAGAAGAACGCGCTGCCGGCACCCGGCGTCACCGGTCGCCGGTTGTAGTCGATGACCACCGCATAGGTGTACAGGGAGCCGGCGCGGTAGAGGTTCTCGCCCAGGGCAGTCCTGAACGGACACGAGGTGCTGCACCGGTAGTGCGAGTTGTAGAACGACGATGTCGGGTCGGTCACCCACCAGTCGCTGGTGTCGCTACGGAAGTACGGCAGCCGCGTGCCAGGATCCTTGGCCCGGCCGAACGCCTGGGTGAGGGTGAAGCTGCCGATCGGTGTCGCGGAGAGGGCCTCGCTGGGCCGGGCCGTCAAGCCCTGGTCGCCGAGATAAGCGCGCACGGACGGCCCCCTGCGCACCCAGCCTTCGCCGGCTCGGTCCCACGCCTGCAGGGTGGCAGTCGTGCTGGTCAGAGACCCGGCGACCACGGTCACGACTTGAGCGGCCGCCGCGGTGTCGGCGCGAAGTGGCAGCGGCATGCCGACGGGTGGGCGGATGCTCACCGACGCCCGGGCGGGACTCGGCAGGACAGGAGCCGGAGCCGGGGAGGCGGGCAAAGCGGAGGACTCACGGGGCGCAGCGGTCACAGGATGAGCGCCCGTGCGGCCAGCCGAACCGCAGCCGGCAAGCACGATCAGCACAGCCGTGCCGACCAGCGCGGCCCTTCTCATCCCGACGCGGCCCGGCTCACCGCGAAATTCACCAATCTCCCGGTTGCACTGTCCACTTCGGCCCAGTCGCCGTCGACGGCGAAGACCGCGATGCCGCTCGTCGGAAACCCGTTGCCTAGACTCCGGCGCGCGGCCGCCTCCCCGGCACCGTCGTCGAGAGTCTGCGCCAACTCCTGGATGGACGGGTTGTGCCCGACCAGTACGAGCCCGGTTACTGCGGGAGGTGTGTCGCCGATGACGGCCATCAGATCTTCGACAGTGTTGCGGTAGACCCGGTCGTCGCTCACCGGCTCCGGCACGCCGGGCATCTCGGCGGCAGCGGCCTCCCAGGTCTGCTGCGCCCGACGCGCGGGTGACACCACAACCCGGTCGATGGCGAGCGATCGAGCGGCCAGCCACCGGCCGGCGGCCGTGGCGTCGAAACTCCCTCGCAACGTGAGCGAGCGCTTCGCGTCGTCCGTCTCGTCGGACTCGGCCTTGCCGTGCCGGAAGAGCACCAGGTGCCGCACGAGGATCGCCTACTCCGTGATTTCCTCCATCGACTGCACGTGCTGCTCCTGCACGCGCAGGATGGCCTCGTCGCCACGGAAGAAGACCACCCAGCCGTCCTCTCGCTCCACTTCGACGTCGTGATAGGTCTCGCGTACGACCTGCTCGTCGTCGCCGTAGACCATGCGGTAGGTGGGCATCGGGATCTCCTATCCTCCGGGCGGGTGCCCAGTCCCCAGGTGCGAGCGGCCAGGGGGGCCGGCGGGCGACATCCCGGTGCCTGGTGGCCGCATCACAAAACCATAGCGGTACGCAGCACACCCAGGCGGGCAGGAGGAGCCCCTGCGGTGGCGATGGGATCAGTGCGTGAGCGGCGCCATCGTTAAACGGCTGTGCGCCGCCGAGACGGTCAAGGCAGTAAGCATGTACAAAGCCTACGTTCAGTGCCCAGTTGTACAACAAGGCCTTGACCGTCATGGACGTTCGGCTTACGTGCAGGTGGAACGGCTGGACGCCGAGAACTGATCGGTGTAGGCCCCGTTCCCCCAGTCGATGGGCCCGTAAGGAGCCGGCGGGCGGGGCAGTCCCTTTGGTCGATCGTTCGAGGTCGGCTGGTTGGTCGCGGTGGTGGTGTGGGTAGTGGTGGTGGGTGGTGGAGGTGGCGGGAATCGAACCCGCGTCCTCCGGCATCTGTACAGGACTT
>JBDUBV010000261.1:0-2509 GCA_040003795.1 Pseudonocardiales bacterium
AACAAGCCGTGGGAAGACTAATAGCCGCAGGTTGCCATCGTCCTTTCCTTCGCGTTCGCACCCCAGCAGCGGATCGAACATGACCTCGCCGCAAAGGCGAGTGCGATCCACTGGTGCACGGCCTGGGTCCACACCTTCCAGGCGATCGGCGACGCCGAGGGCGCCCGGGAGCTCACCGCCGTTCTGACCGAAGAGAAAGCCCATCACGACGCACTCCAGGAAGGCCACAACCGATTCGTGGCCCGTGGTGCCCTCGGCGAGGTCTGAATCGCTTCGACCCTTTGCCCGCCGAAGAGCAAGCCGAGAGTCAACGCAACGAACGTTCTCATTGAGGCGGTCAGGATGGCCCCCGTAATCAGGCTGCGGTGGCCGTATCAAAGACTGCCGACCCAACTGCCGCAATTTTCGTAGCCGCGCCCAACACATCGGTATCGACGCCATCGCCACTCCACGCGCCAAAAGCGAAGGCTTGCGCATCAAACTGCTCCTCGTGGTTGGGATGGAACGCGAAGGCATGGTGTCATGAGCCCCGACGGACTCGAACCCAGCCGCCCGCGGCTCTGCGGCGCAGGTAGGCGCCGGTGCAGCAACTAGCGCTGCAGTATTTCTGCCACTGGCCATGTTTGCCGCGCTCCGGAATCGGCTTACCGCACTGGAGGCAAGCGATCATCGTGAGCTCACCAGGTGGCGCGTACAGACGCTGGCCCTTGTCGTTATAGATGTACGAAGCCAAATGACCTCTAGCCGCTCGGTGCTTCACCGTGGTGGGGTGAAGCCCACTGGCGGTGGTCACCTCCCGGAGTGTGAGCATGCCCTGTCGACGCAAGCGGCTAAAGCGATTCTCAAGACGGTATTGCTGGCGGATGTGCCAGATGATGATGTTGCTGAAGCGGTCCGCTACACCAGGACGCAGGCCTCGGGCGTTCAGGAGCTCGGCGATCTCCGTGTCGGTGTGATCGTCGATCAGGCGATCGATTTCGGCGACCACCGTCGAATGCGTCTTGCGCAACTCTGGAGCTGAGAGTGGCAAGGGGAGCCGGATCGTCTGCGTCGCGCCGCCACGGAAGCGGATCTGAGCGACCACCTGATCGGCCTTCAGCAGCGTCACGTCCTCTAGGAGCAGGCGAACCATGCGTTTGCGCTCGCGCTGCGGGGTGGCCGGATCGTGCCACAGACGAGGGAAGTCCGTCACCAGAGTCATGACCTGACGACGCTGGTCCGCGCTGAGCACGCCGTCTTCGCCGGCACGCTGACGCTCATAGTCCTCGTGGGCCGCCGTGAGTGCGCGCAGCTTGTTGTTCCACTCCGCCTCAAGAGAGTCGGCGACCAGGCGGTTGTCAGGATCGACGCGGAGATAGCGACGCTGAGCAAGCTCCGCTTCGTAACGCGCACGTTCCACCTGCTGGCACCGCATCCGGTCCACTTCCTGGGCGCGGGCCTCGAGCTCGTCCTGCACCGCCAGGGCGACCTCCAGCGCTAGTGGGCTGACGGTCTCGACCAGCAGTTCCCCAATGGCACGGTCGAGAGCGCCGCCCACAATCCGCTGGCAGATAGCGTGCGCGTGCTGGATGCCTTCGCGCTGGCAAACGTACTCGGGCAGGACCTCTCGGTGGCTGACGTAGTAGCGGATCGTCATGCGTCCGCCACACCGACCACACACCGCCAGACCCTGGAGCAACGCTGGCCCCTCGCGTGGCGGACCATGCCGCCGGTCGGCGCCGCAGGCCTGCGCATTCTCGTGCAGGTGGCGGAGGTTCTCCTCGTACTCGGCCCAGGTGATGTAGCTGGGGTGCGCATCGCGGATCAACGTGTGCCACTGTTCGCGCGGAAGCTGAGTACGCAGCTCGGTTCCATGCGGAGTCCTACGCGCCTGGCTGCGGCCATAGACGAACGCGCCGGCGTAACGCGGGTTCTTGAGCGCGCGCAAGGCCCGATGGTGCAGGAGCGGACCCCACGCCAGTTCGCCCTGATGCGGCCCGTAGTTCAGCCGGCGTGGGAAGAGCAGCCCCAGCTCGCGGAAGCTGCGCACCGTGCTGGTCGCCGAGCCAGTCCGACGAAAGGTCTCGAAGAACGTGTGCACTGCAGCTTGGACCTGGAGGTCAGGATCGAGCACCACTTTGCCGGAGGGGTCGTGGATAAGACCGACGGGTAATCTCATCTCTAGCTCGCCGCGGCGTGCCTTCGCGTGGATTCCTCCGATAAGGCGGGCGCGCAAGACGTGCAGCTCGGCTTCTTATGCCGACCTCCGGATTATGCCGACCTGGGGGCCGGGAGCCGCCGCCGGGTGATGCATCCCAGCCTGACCACGTCGGCATAACCGGGCGCTTCGATCATCTTCTCCAACTCGATTGAGAGGAGAAGCTCATGGTTGATCCGTGCTGGGCTCACGTTCGCGGCCCATTGGAGCCGTATGCCGAGGGGTTGCGGGGTGAGTTGGAAAGGCAGGGCTACACACCGCTCTCGGCGGCTGGGCACGTGCGGTTGGTCGCGCACCTGAGCCGTTGGATGA
>JBDUBV010000262.1:0-2503 GCA_040003795.1 Pseudonocardiales bacterium
TGGCTACAAGTGTAGCTACTCTCGCACGGCGTGACCACTCCGGGAAACGACCGATCACGCCGCGAACGTGCGCTAACGAAGGGATGCGGCGGGCACAGTCGCAGGCAAGCACCGCAGCGGCGTGGATCTTGGCCGTGGCCGTCCTCACGCTCGCGGCGCTGGAGCAGTTCCTCCGCACGGGCGCCGGGCTGTCGGCCTCGACGATCACCCGGCTGTGTGAGCAGTGGCAAGACGAGCAACACGCCTTCGCGCGACGCGACCTCTCGGGCGTGGACTCCGTCTACGTGTGGGCCGACGGCATCCACGTCAACAGCCGTCTCGGCTGTCCCGCTTCCAGGTTCAGCGCTGGCTGGCCGGGGAGACTGCCGCATCGACTCGTCGTAGATGCGTTGGACGCGGGCCATCGCGGTGCGGGTGACAGACCCAGCCGCACAGACCTTCGGCGACTACGGATCAAGAGGTTGGGGCCTGTTGCACCAGCCGTCATTTGACGCGCCGCACGCCTTCGTCCCAGTCACCGACTTGGCCCGAACGGCGTCGGCGAGTGTCACGGCATCGCCGATCAACTTCACGACCTGCGCGGCATGGTCGACCGCTAGCTCGGCGACCAAGCGATCGAAGGCATGGGCGAGGTCAGTGGCATCGATGTCGCCCACCGCCTCGGTCAATGCGGTGAAGCCCGCAAGATCAGCACGAAGAATGTGTGCGCGATCTCGGGCTCGATCACGCTATCCATCCATCTCGGTGGCGTTCGAGGGTTTGCGAGCAGCGACGCGTTCGACAATGCCGAGGGTGAACCGCTCGCTGTTCTCGATCTGAAACCCGGCCGCCTTTGCCGTCTCCAGCGGGCGACGACGAAAATGCTCACCGCCCTGCGGCACCGTCACGACCTCCAACACCCGCTGAATCGCACGGACCACCAGCGATGAACCGGCCACGTGATCAGCGAGCAGCAGCAGGCCGCCGGGACGGAGCACGCGAAACATCTCCGTGACCGCGAGTTGCTCGTCGGGGATGCAGCACAGACCGTAGGTGCACACGACGCTGTCAAAAGCCGCATCGGGAAAATCCAGCGCCTGCGCGTCGCCTTCGACAAGCGTGATCTCCCGGCCTTGGTCTGCGGCGGTGCTCCGCGCGAGGGCCAGCATCTGAGGGCTGAACTCGATCCCGGTCAATCGTGCCGCCGCCGGATAGTGCGACAGATTCAGGCCGGTACCAACGGCCACCTCCAGGACCTCGCCAGTGACCTGCGAACACACCCAGTCACGGTTGTCCCGAAAGAATCTCCGGTCGAAAAGCCCATCTCACGGTCGTAACTCTTCGAGTGCTTATCCCAGTACTTCTGCCACCGCTCGGTCTGTCGCCGCTGATCGCCCATCCCCCCGCCACCCGCTCGTTCGATCGTCACCCTGTCGGCGAGTATGACGTGTATGCGCGTTCTAGACGCTGAACCGGATCGTGCCCTGGACGCCTCCTCGGTCGGATGTTGTGCAGTCTCATCGCTCGGCGCATGCTGATCGTGGTCCCTCGCCGACGCATCCCTCCCGCGCCGGTGGTGGGGCCGCCACGCGGCCCACTTCAATAAGCTGCGTCCGCTTGAATCTAGCCATCAAAGCTCGGATCGACAGGGACAACAGATGATCTTGGGGCTCGGTGATCCCGGGCCACGTGGGGGCTACGCTGCAACCGAAACCAGCTGTATCTGACCAGCACAACCAACGTGGCAGGCTCGAGAAACAAAGGGATTCAGCACCAACTCGCCATGTCCTAGTGCGGTGATACGCGGATACTTTCGCCATGGCCAAGCTGATCTTCTCCGCGATCACGTCGCTCGACGGATATGTCGAGGATCAAGCCGGAAATTTTGACTGGGCTGCTCCAGACGATGAAGTCCTTAGCTTCCTCAACGAGCTTGAGCGTCCAATCGGCACGTATCTCTACGGACGTCGGATATACGAGACGATGGTCTATTGGAAAACGGCGGACCTTCGCAGGGACCAGTCACCCGGGGAACGGGACTGGATGCAGTTGTGGCGTGCCGCTGACAAGGTCGTCTACTCCGGTTCATTGGAAACGGTCTGCACTGCCAAGACCCGCATCGAGCGCAACTTCGATCCGACCGAGATCCGCGCGATGAAGGACTCGCTTGACCTGACATCACTATCGGTGGGCCCGACTTAGCCGCTCAGGCGTTCATGGCAGGGCTCGTCGACCAGTGCCAACTGTTCCTGACGCCGGTCATCGTCGGCGGAGGGAAGCCTGCACTGCCCAAGAACGTCCGACTTGACTTGAACCTGCTCTCGGAGCATCGCTTCGGTAACGGTGTCGTCTTCGTCGACTACCGCGTGCGGTGAATGTCGGAGCCGAACGTCCCCAACTCGGCAACACGGGGCGCTGTCGGCGGCAGTTCCGGATGGTTCCGCGACCACGCCAAGGCGATCGTCTGGCCGCTAGGGTCGAAGCACGAAATCTCCGCAGGGAGGAAACAATGTTCGCTCGCATC
>JBDUBV010000016.1:0-26359 GCA_040003795.1 Pseudonocardiales bacterium
TCGGGGTGTTCCGCGTGCAGGGCCGGGCGCTGGGCGTCGACCAGGACCTCGACGTGGACATCCCGATCACGACCGCCCAGCGGATCTTCGGCGTCGAGCGAGTGGACGGGATCGCGGTCAAGGCGCCGAGTGTCGAGGGCATCGACGCGCTGGGCCGGCGGATCGTATCGGTCCTGCAGAAGCGCTACCCCGACTCGGAGTTCTCCGCCCTGACCCAGCAGCAGATCCTCGGCGTGGTCGGCCAGATCCTGTCCCTGCTGACCCTGGTGCTAGCCGCGATCGCCGGGATCTCTCTACTCGTCGGCGGCGTGGGCGTGTCCAACATCATGCTGGTCAGTGTCCGCGAGCGGACCCGGGAGATCGGCTTACGCAAGGCCGTCGGGGCGCGCGAACGCGACATCGGCGTGCAGTTCCTGATCGAGGCGGTGTTGCTCACCAGCGTGGGCGGGGTGATCGGCATTGCGCTGGGCATCGGCGGCGCCCTGCTGATCGACCGGCTCTCTCCGCTGCCGGCCCTGGTGACCTGGTGGTCCCCGGCCCTGGCCTTCGGGGTGTCCGCGGCGGTCGGCATCTTCTTCGGCGTGGTCCCGGCCCGCCGGGCGGCCCGGCTGGACCCGGTCGCGGCCCTTCGTACGGAATGAGGTCAAGTTGACATCACATGCGTACAAACGCGCCGGACGCCCCACTGGCCGACCTCTTCGGGCACCTGCTGCCTCGGCACCGCGAACGGCTGCTCAGCCAGCTTGCCAAGACCGACGAAGCGATGCGGGGCATGGTCGCCCTGATGAGGGTGCTCACTGCCACGGCCTGGGCGACGGAGGGCCTGACGGTCGACGAGTATGCCGGTCCGCCCCGCAAGTGCTGCCTGTCCGCCTACGCCGACGGCGCGGGACTGCTCTTCGCCGGGTTGACGCTCTCCTCGGGCTGGCTGCAGTCGGCGGCGTTCAGCCGGCCACCGACGCCACGCCCGCGGCCTGGCTGGCGGAGCTGTGACGGAGCTGTGATGCAGCCGCGGGCGCTCAGCGGGCGTGCCCTCAACCGCGCCCTGATGGCCGGGCAGAGCCTGCTGGCGCCGGCCGGGGTCACGGTTCCGGCCGCCCTGGAGGGGATGGGCGGGCTGCACCAGACTTCCTCAAGCTGTTGACGGTGCTGCGCAGCTTCGACCCGCGGGCCGGCGCCCCGCGCGGCCTGGGGCCCGGGACCAAACGCGCTGGTGACTTCTCATGACGACACCTTTGTCAACGCCTCCGGCCGGCTCTACTCCGATGCACCGTCCTCGGCCGGTGGTGCCCGATGCCCCCGGTGGCGGCCACGACGATCCCCTGATCGCACGCCTGAACCACCATCACATCGTCGTCTGCAGACGATCTACCAGCCGGGCAACAGGCTGGGACTGTTCCACCTGATCGAGAACGGCAGTTCTGTCGCGATCGCCGTACTGTGCATTCTCATCACCTGGTTTGCGGTGCGTACTGCGAGAGTCACCGGGTGAGCCGGCTGCCCGAGGAGCACGATGTCGTGGCTGGACTCCTGCGCCGGGCAGGCAGAATTCTGCTGTGCCACCGGGTGCCGGACCGCCGCTGGTACCCGACTCGACCGGTGGATCGGCGAGCCCGCCAACCAGGACGTGGCCGAGCACGACGGGTTGGCCTGGGTCGACCGGGCTCAGGCCGCTGCGCTGCACTTGGCCGATCCGCGGCTGCTGGGCCTGATCGCCCTGGTCCTGCGGGCCCAGGGCTAGGGCACCGGCGTCAGCGACGGTGCCGGCACCGGCTGGGCGCTGCGCACGAAGCCGGCGACCAGCACGGTGACGTCGCACTGGGTGTGTTCCGGGCCGGGGACGTTGGGGTCGCCGGTGGGAAAGGTTCCGATCTTGACGCACTCAAGGGTGACAAAAAGCGTCTCTTTGGCGCCGAGCGCGAGCGGCGGCGAGAACGCAGTGGTCGGCGCCGTCAGGTCGAACAGCGACAGCCGCAGCAGCGGGTCGAGGTCGAGTGGCTGAGCGCCAACCGGCCCTCGGCGCACGGTCACCAGGCCCGCGTCGTTGAAGGGGTTCTGCACGGTGATGCCGGTGAGCGTGAGGCTGGCCGTGGGTTTTGCCGGCAGTACCAGCGCGATCGTCCGCGCGCCGTTGATCCCCTGTGCCGCCTTGAGATCGACCGGCACGGCGACGGCGCCTGCCTGCGCACCCGCCCCAGCTTCCCCAGTCGGGCTCGGCGAGACGCTGGCACCGGGTGAGGGCAGTGTGACCCCGGCGTGGTTGGCGAGGGTCTGGATGTTCTGGTTCGCCTGCTGGATCGCGGGCGCCTGGGCGACGGTCCGGCGGACCGAAGGCTGCACGACGACCTTCCACGCGACCGCCGAGGCCAGGGCCAGGGCTAGGCAGACCGCGATCGTGCGCGGCAGCCACGCGGGGATCATCGGCTGTTGCTGAAGTGCGGCGTCGAGGCGGATCGGCGGCTGACCCTGCGGGGCCACCGTCACCGCGAACGGGATCGTGGCCGGTGTTCCTCGCCACAGCAGCCCGCCGGTCGACACCCGGAAGCGGCTGAACGACGCCGTACCCGGAGCCGCCATGACCGACGGCGAGGGGAAGTGGAAGGCCAGCGCCTCGTCGGGGTCGGTGCCGCTGAGCAGCACCTCGACGGCAGAGTTGCCCCGGTTGTCGATCGCCACCTCGTGCCGGCCGTTCTGCCGGCCACGAGAGGTCCGCGGGACGATCTCGGCCGAGATCTGGACAAAGGCACCGACGTCGAGGTTGCCCTCCTCGACGACCGAGCCCTGAACGTCCTCCTTGGACTGCACGCGGATGCCGAACGGGATCCGGCCCTGCGGCGTGCTAGCGTCCCGCGCTGGGCGGAAGCGGACCGTGACCTCGCCCTCGGCGTCCGGGAACAACGACAGGGACGGCGGCTCGACCATGGCCCACGCAGCAGCCTCGCCGAGCACGGTGAAGGTGAACTCGTCAACCACGGTGCCGGTGTTGCGCACCGTCACCTGGCAGGTCGCTTCGGCCCCTGGCTCGACTCGCAACGCCGCCTCGGACAGCCGAGCAGTGGCACCCATAGCACCGGACCCTATGGCGCAGCCGCCAGGCGTCGACAGCGCCGCGCGGTAGCCCCTTCGGGCAAATCTGATGGTCCGTTGAGTCAGCGTTGAGCAGGCGTGGAGGCCCTTAGGGCACCTTGACGGGCAGGACCCGTTGCCTGACAAGGGGGAAACCCGATGTCCGTACCAGTCCCCGTCGTCGTCCACGCTCGCGACCCGATTTCCCATTCGGGCATGGCCAGTGCCCTGGGCTTCCGCCCGGAGGTCCGGGTGGTGGACGAGGAGACGGTCAGCGGCAGCGCCCTGCATGTTGCCGTGGCGGTTGCCGACGAGGTCGACGAGGAGACCGTGCGCCTGCTCCGGCGGTTGCAGCGAGGCGGTCGGGCCCGGGTGGTGCTCGTGGTCACCCGGATCGACGACGGCGGCTTGCTGGCGGCGATCGAGGCGGGTGCGTGCGGCGTGCTGCGTCGGGCGGAGGCCAGCGCCGAGCGGCTGGTGACGGCGGTACGCACAGCCGCCGCCGGTGACGGCACCGTGCCGCCGGACCTGCTCGGCCGCCTGCTCGACCAGGTCGGGCAGTTGCAGCGCAATGTGCTCGGGCCACGCGGGTTGTCCTTCTCCGGCGTCAGCGACCGGGAGGCCCAGGTGCTGCGGCTGGTGGCAGACGGGTTCGACACAGCGCACATTGCACGGCAGTTGTCCTACTCCGAACGCACCGTCAAGAATGTGCTGCACGACGTCACCGCCCGGCTACAACTACGTAATCGCTCGCACGCCGTCGCCTACGCCCTGCGGGCCGGGATCATCTGAGGCGTTCTACCGCTCATCGACGATTCGCTTGGCCTTCCCCATCGATCGCTCGAGCGTGTTGGGCGCCACGACCTCGACCGTGGCTGTCACCCCGATCCGTTGCTTGACCAGCCCCGCGAGCTCGCCGGCCAAGCGGTCGTGGTCCGCACCGGCGAGGACGCCTTGGCGAGCCTCGACCCGGATCGTGAGCTCGTCGAGACGCCGCGGGCGTGACAGCACGCACTCGAAGTGCGGGGCCAGTCCGTCGACACGCAGCAGCAACTCCTCCACCTGCGTCGGGAACACGTTTACCCCTCGCACGATCATCATGTCGTCACTGCGGCCGGTGATCTTTTCGATGCGCCGCATGGTCCGCGCGGTGCCCGGCAGCAGCCGGGTCAGGTCGCGGGTGCGGTAGCGGATGACCGGCAGTGCCTCCTTGGTCAGTGTCGTGAAGACGAGTTCGCCGCGATCGCCCTCGGGCAGCACGGCGTCGCCGCCCGGGTCGACGATCTCCGGATAGAAGTGGTCCTCCCATACGTGCAGGCCGTCCTTGGTCTCGACACATTCCTGCGCCACCCCCGGGCCCATCACCTCCGATAGCCCATATATGTCGACCGCGTGCATATCGAGGCGCTCCTCGATCTCGCGGCGCATGTCCTGCGTCCACGGCTCCGCGCCGAAGATGCCTACCTGCAACGACGTCGCGCGCGGGTCGAGACCCTGCGCCTGCATCTCGTCGAGGATGGCGAGCATGTACGACGGCGTGACCATGATGACGTCGGGGGCGAAGTCGGTGATCAGTTGAACCTGCCGCTGGGTCATGCCCCCGGACACGGGCACGACCGTGCACCCCAGACGCTCCGCGCCGTAGTGCGCACCCAGACCGCCGGTGAACAGGCCGTAGCCGTACGCCACGTGCACCATCTGGCCGGACCGGCCACCTGCCGCCCGGATCGAGCGTGCCATCAGATCGGCCCAGACGTCGACGTCGCCGCGGGTGTAGCCGACCACCGTGGGCCGCCCGGTGGTGCCGCTCGAGGCATGCACTCGCGCCAGGGAGGCACGGGGCACGGCAAGCATGCCGAACGGGTAGTTGTCGCGGAGATCCTGCTTGGTGGTGAACGGGAACATGGCCAGGTCGCCGAGCCCACGGCAGTCCTCCGGCCGCACGCCGCGGGCGTCGAAGGCGTTTCGGTAAAACGGGACATTGTCGTAGGCGTGCCGCAGCGACCAGCGGAGACGTTGGAGTTGCAGGGCCCGCAACTCCTCGGGCGAGGCCCGCTCGATGGCGTCGAGGTCCGCCGGGTCGGGTGTCAGGTCGTGCACTCAGCGCTCCCTCTGTCGGCTCAGCCGCCGGCCATCGCCCCGATGATCAGGAAGGGTTCCTTGCCGGAGGCCACCTCCTCGGGCAGGGGAGCGTCCGGCGACTCGTGCGAGAGATCCTGCTCGCAGGCGAAGAAGCGGACGAAGGGCCGCCGCTTGTGCGTCGACTGGTCGCGCATCGTGCCGCGCAGCGGCGGGTACTGGGACTCGAGGGCGTCGAGGATCGAGTCCTGCGTCACTTGCCCGTCAAGGTCGAGTTGCACCTCGCCGTCGACGCGGGCCAGGGCGCGCAGGTGCGCCGGAAGGACGACCCGGATCACGGCAGCACCCCCGTCACGGCAGGGTCTGGACTTCGACGGAAAGGACGGGCGGGAGATCACGCACGATCGGCGCCCAGTTGTCGCCGGCGTCGGCCGAGCCGTAGACCTGGCCACCGGTCGTGCCGAAATAGACCCCGCACTCGTCGAGGGAGTCGACGGCCATCGCGTCGCGCAGCACGTTGACATAGCAGTTGCTCTGCGGCAGGCCGTTGGTCAGCGCCTCCCACTCGTTGCCCCCGGTGCGGCTGCGGTAGACGCGCAGCTTGCCATCCGGCGGGATGTGCTCGGAGTCGCTCTTGATCGGCACGACAT
Source organism: Pseudonocardiales bacterium (assembly GCA_040003795.1). GTDB lineage: Bacteria > Actinomycetota > Actinomycetes > Mycobacteriales > QHCA01 > QHCA01. The sequence goes on from JBDUBV010000016.1 coordinate 5,796, forward strand.
AGACCGTCTCGGGCTCGTGGGCGTGCACGTCGATCGGGAAGCCGAAGTCGCTGGGCAGGTTGCCGCTGACCTCGTGCCACTGGTCGCCGGCGTCGTCGGTGCGCAGCACGTCCCAGTGCTTCTGCATGAACAGGGTGCCCGGAGCCGATGGGTGCAGGGCGAGGCGGTGCACGCAATGGCCGACCTCGGCGTCCTCGTCCGGGATCCCCCCGGACCGCAGCCCCTTGTTGATCGGCAGCCACGTCTTGCCGGCGTCGTCGCTGCGGAAGGCACCCGCGGCCGAGATGGCGACGAAGATCCGCTCGGCGTTGCTGGGGTCGAGCAGGATGGTGTGCAGGCACATCCCGCCGGCCCCGGGCTGCCACGACGACCCGGTGCCGTGCTCGCGCAGGCCGGAGAGCTCCTGCCAGGCCTTGCCACCGTCGGTCGAGCGGAACAGGGCAGCGTCCTCGACGCCGGCGTAGACGGTGTCCGGGTCGCTCAGCGACGGCTCCAAGTGCCAGACCCGCGCGAATTCCCATGGGTGCGGCGTGCCGTCGTACCACTGGTGGGTGCCGGGAACGCCGTCGTAGGAGAAGTGGTTGTCGACGGGGTTCCACGTGGCGCCGCCGTCGTCAGAACGCTGGATCTGTTGGCCGAACCACCCGCTGGACTGCGACGCGTAGATGCGGTCGGGGTCCACTGGGGAGCCCTTGACGTGGTAGATCTCCCAGCCGGTGAAGTGCGGACCACTGACCTGCCAGTCCTCCCGCTTGCCATCGGACGTCAGCACGAACGCACCCTTGCGCGTGCCGACCAGAACCCGAACGCCGCTCATCGCTCACTCCTCACGCAATCGACGACCCGTAACGACTCTAGGAGATACCAGGGGGGACCGACAGCCCGTTCTTGCCCGAAGGGGCAGCCTGCAGCGCCCCCGGCTGTGCCCGTCGGCGGCTGCCACCGTCAGAAGCGGTCCAGGAGCGTGGCGACTGTGATCCATGAGGTGGACCAGGCGTTGATGACGCTGATCAAGCGCGAGTCACTGACCGGCGACGGGGTCGAAGTGGTCCTCGACGCGCCCACCCGAGACTGGGCGGCGCGCCGCAATGCTCCCACCCTGGACGTGTACCTCTACGACATCCGCGAGGACCTGCGGCGGCGCGAGCGCGGGGTGATCAACGAGTACGGCGACGACGGCCGCGTGCAGTCCCGGCGGCTCCCGCCCCGGTACGTGAAGCTGGCGTACCTTGTCACCGCCTGGACGCAGCGGCCGGAGGACGAGCACCGGCTGCTGGCTGCAGTACTCGCCTGCTTCCTGCGCCACGAGAAGCTGCCCGACGACACCCTGACCGGCGGGTTGGCCGACCTCCACCTGCCCGTGGCGGTCACAGTCGCCATCCCGCCGCCGGAGGACCGGTCCTGGTCGGACGTGTGGAGTGCGCTCGGCGGCGACCTTAAGCCCTCCCTCGACGTGCAGGTCAGCGCACCGGTCGACACAGGGGTCCGCTACGAGGCGGCGCCGCTGGTGCTCGAGGACCCGCGGTTCGAGGTGAACGGCGAGCGGGGACCGCGGGGCCGGCGCCGCGGGCGCGCTGGTGCGGCGGCCGCACGGGCGATGGCGGAGGAGAGCGTCCAGGGGGGCAAGCCGGGGCAGCCGGGTCGCGTGCTGCACGTCCGCGAACGGTGACGGCGCTCCCGGTGAGCCGCGACGCGAGCGTGGCGCACCTGCTCACCCGGGTCCGCGCGCTGGAGGGCCTGGTCCGTCGGGCGGTCGAGCGCCGCCGGGCCGGCGACCCGGCCCCCGACGACCCTTTCCGCGGGCTGTACCTGTCCCACGAACACATCGACCGCCTGCTCGACGCCCCACCGGCCGCAGCAACGCCGGACAGCGATTTCCAGGCCGAGGAGGCTGCCGTCGCCGCGGCGGCCGGCCGCGGCGAGAACGATCTGCGGCTGCGGCTGATGGCGGAGGTTTTCGGGCTGGACGACACCGATGTACGGCTGCTGCTCGTCGCCCTGGCTCCTGACGTGGAGCCGAGGTTCGAGCGGTTCTACGGCTACCTCAACGACGACGTGACCCGCCGCCGCGCCACCATCGGCCTGGCCCTTGAGCTGGCCGGCGGTCGGCCGGGGGAGGCCGGCGACCGGGCCCGGGCGGCTCGGCTGGCCGAGGCCGGCCTGGTCGTGATCGAAGACATCGACCGGCCCTACCTCGGCCGATCGCTGCGGGTGCCCGACCGGGTCACCGCTCACCTGCTCGGCGACGACCGGCCGGACCCTGCCCTGCGGCCGCTGGTCGCAGCGACCGTGCCGGTGCGGCCGCTGCACCTGAGCAGCACCCCGGCGCGGCTGGTCTACCTGCGCGAGCCGGTCAACGGGGTGGCGCGCAGTCGGGTGGCTGCCGCCGGTCCTGTGGTGGCGCTCGACCTGGAGCGGCTGCCGCCGGAGGCGGAGGTGGAGCCGGTCGCACGGACGGCGGCGCGGGAGGCCCTGCTGCGGCAGGCCGCCCTGGTTGCCGGGCCGGTCGAGGCACTGACCGAGCGCGGGCCGGCCGCCGTACGCGCGCTGGCCGACCAGCCCTGCCGGGTGATGCTGACCGGCCGTGGGAGCTGGGACCCGTCCTGGTCACGCGACGTACCGCTGGTCATCGACGTACCCGAGCCCGGAGTGCAGGAGCGCCGCGAGCTGTGGCAGGCCTACCTCGACGGGAGCGATCTCGATCCGACGGCCGACACCGCCCAGTTCGTGCTGTCCCCGGATCAGGTCGGCCGGGCAGCGCAGTCGGGGCTGCTGCAGGCAGCGTACGAAGGCATTGAGCTCACTGCACAGCATCTTCACGCGGGGGCACGCGGGCAGAACACCGCCGGCCTGGACCGCCTGGCCCGCCGGGTCGAGCCGGCCGTGGGGTGGGCCGACCTGGTGCTTCCACCCAGCCAGCTCGGCCACTTGCACGAGCTGACCACGCGCGCCAGGCACCGCCGGCAGGTGCTGGACGACTGGCGGATGCGCCCCGGCGGGGGCCGGGGCCGGGGGGTCAGCGCGCTGTTCGCGGGGGACTCGGGCACCGGCAAGACACTGGCAGCCGAGGTGGTGGCCGGCGAGCTGGGCCTGGACGTCTATGTGGTGAACCTGGCGACGGTGATCGACAAGTACATCGGGGAGACGGAGAAGAACCTCGAGAAGATCTTCACCGAGGCGGCCGGGATCAACGGCGTGCTGCTCTTCGACGAGGCCGACGCGGTGTTCGGCAAGCGGTCGGAGGTCAACGACGCCCACGACCGCTATGCAAACGTCGAGACCGCCTACCTGCTGCAGCGGATGGAGAGTTTCGACGGCATCGCCATCCTGACCTCCAACCTGCGGGCCAACGTCGACGACGCCTTCACCCGGCGCCTCGACGCTGTCGTGGACTTCCCGATGCCCGACGAGGAGCACCGGCGGCGGCTGTGGGATCGCTGCCTGGGTACGTCACTGCCGCGGGACGATGACCTCGACCTGGACTTCTGCGCGGCGGCGTTCGAACTGCCCGGCGGCAACATCCGCAGCATCGCGCTGACCGCCGCCTACTTCGCCGCCGAGGGCGGCCGGCCGGTGTGCATGGCGGACCTGGTACGGGCGGTGCACCGGGAGTACCGCAAGCTCGGCCGGCTCTCGGTGGAGGCGGAGTTCGGGCGCTATCACGCCCTGCTCTCCTGATGACTCACGACCGAGCGCAGCAGGTCGACCCAGCGGCAGCTGTGCGCACCCCGATGCCGCGCGCTGCGGCATTGTCGCCGGGTCGGCCGCATCCCCTGATGTCCCTGCAGCGCACCGCGGGCAACCAGGCCACTACGGCATATCTCCAGCGCCATGAGATCGGCAGTCAACCGACCGTGGACGCCGGCACCGCCGACATGGCGGCCACCGAACCCCCCGCCGGCAAGGGGCCGGCCAAGCCGAAGTCGAAGGGACAGCCGGCGATGAGCCTGGCCTCGGCGACGACGGCTCTGAACAAGGCGTACGGCACCGTGCACACGATGACTCCCCCAACGCTCATCCTGACCGACAAGAAGGGCATCCTGGCCGCCTACGACGCCGAGTGCATCGCGCTCGGGTGCACGACGATCGACAAGAAGACGAAGGCATCACGGCCGTGGAAGAAGGGCGACGCAGATCCTGGCATCGAGGGTTTCCAGTCGCTGCAGTTTCCGGGCCGGATCTACGTCAACAAGATCACCGTGCTGCCGACCGCGACAGCGCACGAACTGCTGCACTGGAACACCGCGGCGGGTTTCCGTGCGGCTGTGGGGGAGGCGATCAATGAAGGGGCTACCGAGTTCCTCGCGATCAAGGCCGTCGCGGCGGCCGGCCTGCCGACCGTGGGGCCGAGCAAGGCCGTCGCCTACCCGGGGCAGGTCACCGCGGTGAAGTCGTTGATGCAGGTCGTGGGTGAGGCGGCGGTGACCAACGCCTACTTCAACGGCGCTCAGGTGTTGATCGACGCGTACGAGGCGCTCATGCCGGGAGCCTTCGCGGCGTTGAAGGGCACCGGCGGCCTGTCGACCGGGAGCATGATGGCGTTGCTGGTGCCCCGGACCGTCCCGCAGAAGGTCGCTTTGATCTCCACCCGGATCAACATCTCCTCCACACCGGCTGACCTGGCGGCTGTCGAGGCGATAGCCGCGAGCGATCCGGCCGAGTCCGCGGCCGTCCGCGCCGGCGCCGCCCCGCACCTGGCTGAAGTCATCGACGCGATCCTGGGTTCCGCCACCGTCGACGCGGCCGCGTTGGACCTGACCCGGCGGATGTCGGCGTCGTCGGCGAGCGACGTGGCGGTGACCCGGCGCACGTGCGCGCCGCACCTGGAAGAGTTGTGCACACGACGGCTGAGGGGCTGGATCACAGACGCCGGGATCGACCTGGTCCTCGCGTTGTTCGGGCTCCCCTACGCCGACCAGCCGGGCCTACGTATCGCGCTCGCCCCCATGATGCCGAGCGTGCACAGCGGGGCGCAGCGCGCGCGGCTGTGTGCTGGACTGGGCCTACCTCCGCCCTCGAAGATGGCGGTCCTCGGCGGGTTCTTCTAGGAAGGGTGCTGCGATGCCGGACGACGTCGAGCTGGCCGAGGCGGTATACGCCGTCAGCGACGAAGCCTTCGCGCTGGCGCAAGCGGTGGCCGTGGGCGGCGAAGCAGATGCGCAGCGGGCCGGGCAGCTGGCCGAGCGCGCTGCCGAACTCGGCCCAGCCGCCAGGGACTCTTTGGACGGCAGCTTGCGGCAGATCCTCTCCGAGACCCAGGTGGACCTGAACTACGCCCTGAACGGCGGCCGGGCGCCCATGTCCCTGCGGCTCGGTCAGATTCTCCGCGACCAGCGGTGACCGCAGCGAGCGGCCTACTGCGCTGACGAGACCGTGGAGTTAGGGTGCCGGCGCGGGGGCATTGGCCGGCGGTGGCACGTTCTCCACGTCGGACACGTCGATGTAGCACAGGCCCAGCTCGTTGGGTTCGTACTCGACTCCGGTGCGCGAGCCCGCCGCCTGCGCACGGTCCCGCTCGACGATCCAGAGGAACTGCCGCAGGTAGTCGTAGGTCTGCGCGTCTGCCGCCTTGGCTCGGACCCGCCCGCCCGAGGGCAGCGTCTTGGGGAAGGTCAGCCTCGGCTCGAACGGGAACGCGTACTTGTGGAGTCCGCCGCGCTGCGGGGAGGCGTAGACATCTCGCGTCTTGGAGAAGATGCCGTGCGCTTGACCGTGCCGAGCTGACCCTGACCGGGGCCGGCGGCGGCCTGTTTCAACTCGGCGTCGCTGTTGTCGAAGCAGGTCTTGTAGACTTGGTCGATGAAGGCGGAGGCCTCCGCGTCGACCTGCTGCACGTAGTCCTTCTTCTTGAAGTCCCAGACGTAAGCAGCCCACTGCCGCGCCGTGTCGTCGACGGCGATGGGCGGGCGACTCTGCTCGTCCTGCTGGCTTCGTGCGTCATTGAGCACGTGATGCCACTCGTTGAGGTTGTTCGCATTGAGGAAGAGGTTCATCGCCGCCTGCACCTGGTCCGCCTTTGACAGGCTTGCGATCACGATCCGGGGATGCTCGGGCACGGCGTAGCCCTCGATCTTCTCCCCGCCGAGGACTTTGTAGCGGAGGCTCAGGTCGGTCTACACGGCCGACTCCAATGGCGGCAATGGAGGTCGTGCGGATCAGTTCCAGAGCGAGATGATGTCGGCCAGCGGACGTGGTGTCGCCGAGCACCTGCGGGGCTGCGCTGCACTGCTGAGGCCCTGGTCAAGGCGACGGGCAGGGCCTGGTACTCGGCGTTGCGGTTGTCGAGGTCGCCGAGGACGGCATCGCGGTGCGCCTTGCCGGCGCCGAACTCGCTCTCGTACCAGTCCCCGGCGGCCTTGGCCTGGGGCGTCCCGGGTGCGATTTTCAGGCCTGAGGCCTTTCCGGCGATGTCGCTCGGGATTGTGAGGTCCTTGGCGATCGTCGGTTCGACGCGGCCCGCGCCGGCCTGTGCGCGGGCGACGGTGACGATCTACTCGGCGTGGCGGGCCTCGTGCAGGAAGTTGGCCGCGGCCCGGCGGATCAGGTCGCTCTGCTGCGCAGGGGTGAGGTCGAGGTCGCCGAGCCGGTGGAGATCGTGACCGTCCAGTCCTGCGAGCTGAACTCCCCGCCGCTGCCCATCGACGCGACCACGATCTTGACCGGGGGGACCCGTACGTACCCGAGCTGGCGGTTCACCATGTAGCCGAAGGCCTGCGCTCGCTCCTCCGCCGATCACAGGCTTGCCCAGTTGGCGAAGATGTCGCCGACGTCCTTGACGTAGGAGTTGATTGCTTGGGGGGTGAACAGCCCGAACGCGCCGATGAACGTCGCGACTTCCTGCTGCTGGCCCTGGGGGATTGAAGCGCTCTGCATCTGCTGGTAAATCGTGCGATCTGCCAGTCCTTGGCGCCGTCGGCCTTGTTGAGCCGGACCGCCGCCAGCATGACGTCGAAGCGGTCGACGGCCACGTCGGGATCCTTGGCGTGGGCCTCGACCTTGCCCAGCTCGGGCGCGGGCAGGGCAGCGAGTTCCTTCAGGCTGGCGGCCATCCAGCCGTGGCTCACCTTGGCCGCTCGGTCGTCCTTGTCATCTCTAGCGACCACCAGCGACGGCCGGGGGCGGGGCGGCTGAAGGAGGCGCGCTATCGAAGCGTTGCCGGCGAGCCGCTGCAACCCGGCCACCTGCCCCACGGAGAAAGTCGATTCGCCGCCGGCCAGCAGCCAGGGCGCCACCCCTCCTGCGGAAGCCCGGTCGGCTTACGGCTGCGTCTGGTCGCGCGAGGCCTTCGCCTCGTTGGGCGCCTCGGAGTGTGCGACCTCACCGCTCATCGGTCAGGCGGGCGCTTCGTCTTCGACCTGTTCGTCCTCGTCGCGCTGGATGTGGAGGGCCTGCAGCGGCTCCTCTTCCTCCTCTGTCTCGTCCTCGCGCTGTAAACCGGCGGGGGCGGTGGCCTGGGCTGTGCCGATCTCCGGGGCCTGGTCGGACATTACCCGGTCGGCGGTTTGCTCGGCCTCCTGCTCGAAGCGGTCGCCCGGGTCGCTGACCTTGATGCCGCCGGCAGCCTGGGTGCCGTCGACGTCGCCGGCTCGCTGCTGCAGCACGTGGGTCAACTCATGCGCCAGGGTCTTCTCCCCGGCGGCACCGGACGGGTCGACGCCGGCACCGAGTACGACATCGTCGCCGACGGTGTAGGCCTTCGCCTGCACGCTGTGGGCGGAGGCGGCTGCCGCGCCGCCGGTGTGCAGGCGCACGCCACCGAAGTCGGCGCCGAAACGGGCCTCCATCCCCGCCCGGGTGGCGGAGGGCAGGGCCGAGCCGCCGCCGGAACCCACCACGTCGAGCACCGGCGAGCGTTCGTCCTCCATCAATGCTGAAACCGCCTCGTTGCCTGCTTCGCGTTGCAGTCGCAGCACCGCAGCCTGGGCTCCTGTGGCGGCTACCCTCTCGGATGGCGTGTCGATTAGAGGGACACGCGGCGACACAAGGTCATCAAGGTGATCCCGCATCCCTGCAAGATAAACCCGGATGCCTGGCATGGGACAGGCTTGGCTGGTTGCCCCTTCGTGCAGGCTGGGCCGCGCGCGGGGCATGCGTCAAAATGGCCAGTATGGGCTTCACCGGCTTCCCCGAGCGGGCGCTGACTTTCTACGAGGGTCTCGCCGCCGACAACACCAAGGCGTACTGGACCGACCACAAGGCGATCTACGACGAATGCGTGGCCGCGCCGTTGCAGGCATTGATCGACGCGCTCGAGCCGGAGTTCGGCGAGGCGAAGTTCTTCCGGCCCTACCGTGACGTGCGGTTCAGCAACGACAAGACGCCGTACAAGACGCAGGCCGCAGCCATTGTCCACGACAGCCACGGTGAGGGCGGCCTCTATCTAGCCTTGTCTGCCGAGGGGCTCTTCGTCGGGGGCGGCTACTTCCACACCTCCGCCGACCAGGCGCAGCGGCTGCGGGCCGCGGTCGACGGGGACCGGACGGGGACCGAATTGGCGGCGATCGTCGGCACGCTCACCAAGCAGAAGTGGGACATCGGCGGCGAGGCGCTCAAGCGGGTGCCGAAGCCCTGGGACGACACCCACCCCCGGGCCGCGCTGCTGCGGCACAAGTCCCTGATCGCCAGCAGGTCGGAGCCGCCCGCGCCCTGGCTGCACACCGCCCAGGCGAAGATGCGGGTGGCGAAGGCCTGGCGCCAGTTGCTTCCGATCAACGCCTGGCTGGCCGACAATGTGGGGGCGGCCCGCATCCCGCGGCGTCGCTAGCTGGGAGGGCATCCGGATGCGTACCCACAAGCGACACGCAGAACGCGAGGCCAGCGGGGGGCCACGCCGCGAGCCTCCCGACCGCGACGGCCCGCTCGCTCACCTGCAGCGCAGCGCCGGCAATGCGGCGGTGTGCCAGATGCTGTCGGTGCTGCGGGTCGCTGACCTGGCCGCCCTTACCGCAGCCGGCGGGCAGCACGGGATGCTGGATCTGCACGCGGGGACGCCGGCCGCGCAGGCCGCTCCCGACGGGCTCAACACCATCCAGGCCAACGAGCCGAGCTCCGCCGGCTGGACGGGCATCAAGATGGCCGGGGCGTTCATCGCGCCGAACTTCACGACCTCCTGGGTCCGGCCGGCGAAACCCGGCGGCGAGCACTTCGTCACCGTCGACCCGCCGGTCGCCTCACCCGACGCCGTTCATGAGGCGCTCTTCCCGGCCGCCGGCGACCACCGGTGGGGCACCAAGACGGTGCCGGGCAAGGACCACGAGCACGCCTACACCGCCTGGCACCGGGTCAGCGCGCCCATGTCCACCCTGATCCAAAGCGGCGAGCAGGAGCATCTCGATGACGCTGCGCGCGCTTACAACCTCACCTACGGCCTCATCACCAGGGTGGTTGCCGGGCTGACGGGGAAACGGTTCGGCCCGGCTTCCTCGCCAGTGGCGGCCGAGCAACTCGCCACCGATGCGTTCGACGCGGGCCTGCCATCGGCGCTGTCGGTCAAGCAGCCGGGGTTCCGCGGCAAGTGGCTGGCGATGCTCGAGACTCTCCTGCGGCAGAGCAAGCTGCGCGACTTGCGTGGCTGGCACGACATCGAGCACGGCATGCCCATCACCCTTGCCGACCGGTATGTCTACCCGCTGGAGACCACGGGGACAGCCAAGATCGGCACGGTGCCCTCGGATCAGGTCGTGAACTACCCGCCTCCCTAGGCGTTTGCCTGATCGTGCAGGTTCGGCTTCCCGCACGCGCGTACTCCCGGTCGTTGTCCGGGCCTCCGGCGCGCGGGACGGTCCTCGGTGAGAAGCCAACCACCCTGGAGGCCCGCATGCCGACGTACCTGTCACCCGGTGTCTACGTCGAGGAGATGGAGGCCGGTTCGCGGCCGATCGAGGGGGTCGGCACCGCCGTCGCCGCCTTCGTCGGCGTGGCGTCCCAGGGCCCGTTCCACACCCCGACCCTGGTGACCAACTGGAGCCAGTTCACCGGCACGTTCGGTGAGTTCGTCGATGGCTCATACCTTGCCCACGCCGTCTACGGCTACTTCATGAACGGCGGCGGCAACTGCTACGTCGTCCGCATCGGCGAGGACGCATCCAGCGGTAACGGCAAGGCCCGCGAGATCACCAGCGTGGCGACCGCCGCACTCGGCGGCTACCAGGTGCGCGCGCTGGACGGGTCCACCGCGGGCAACGGCATCACCATCGAGGTGGGCCCGCCCACCGGCGACCCGCCGCCGGCCGACTCCTTCACGATCACTGTGAAGACGCCCGACGGCGAGACGGCGGAGACCTTCGAGAACGTCACCACCAAGAAGGGCCGGCAGAACGTCGCGACGGTCATCAAGGCGAAGTCGAAGCTCATCACCGTCGAGGAGCCGGCCTCCGACGCGGCTCTGGAGCGGCCCCCGGACGGCAACGTCACGCTGGCCGGCGCCACCGACCCGCTGCCCACCACCCTCGGCGCGGACGACTACGTCGGTGATGCCGCAGACCGCACCGGCTTCTCCGGCCTGGAGGCCGTCGACGAGGTCACCATGGTCTGCGTACCGGACCTGCTCGCCGCCTACCAGCGCGGGCTGCTCGACCTCGACGCCGTGCAGGCCGTGCACCTCGGCATGATCGCCCACTGCGAGCTGATGGGCGACCGGATGGCGATCCTCGACCCGCCGCCGGGCATGGGCGCCCAGCAGATCAAGGAGTGGCGGGTCGACAAGGCCGGCTACGACTCGAAGTACGCCGCGCTCTACTGGCCGTGGATCAAGGTCATGGACCCGAGCACCGGCAAGCCGATGGCAGTGCCGCCGAGCGGGCATGTCGCCGGCATCTGGGGCCGCAACGACGACACCCGCGGGGTGCACAAGGCACCTGCCAACGAGGTCATCCGCGGCGCGCTGGCGCCGGAGTTGCAGCTCACCAAGCCCGAGCACGACCTGCTCAACCCGGTCGGCATCAACTGCATCCGCTCCTTCCCCGGCCGCGGGGTACGGATCTGGGGCGCCCGGACGCTGTCGAGCGACCCGGCCTGGCGCTACGTCAACGTCCGCCGGCTGTTCATCTATCTCGAAGAGTCCATCCTCAATGGCACCCAGTGGGTGGTCTTCGAGCCCAACGACGACGCGTTGTGGGCCAAGATCCGCCGCACGATCAGCGCCTTCCTCGTCAACGAGTGGCGCAAGGGTGCGCTGTTCGGGCTCACTCCGGACGAGGCGTTCTACGTCAAGTGCGACCGCGAGACCAACCCGGCCGAGGGGATCGACGCCGGCCAGGTCGTCTGCCAGATCGGTGTCGCGCCGGTCAAGCCCGCTGAGTTCGTCGTCTTCCGCCTCGCGCAGTTCTCGGGCGGCACCAGCATCGTCGCTGAATAGTCGAATAGGAGTTAGCAGATGGTTGACGTTCCGGCACGTGACAGCGCAGTGGGTAACTCGTTCGGCATTGAAGTCGACGGCGTCCTCATCAAGCAGATCTCCGAGGTCAACGGCCTGAAAATGGAGCAGGACGTCATCGAACTCAAGCAGAACACCAGCGACGGTAAGTACATCATCAAGAAGCTGCCCGGCCGACCCAAGGCCGGCGAAGTGACGTTCACCCGCGGCCTGACCGCCGACCAGAGCTTCGAGAAGTGGATCAAGGACTCCCAGTTCGGCAAGATGAACGCCGTCCGCAAGGGCGGCGCGGTCATCGTGTACGACTTCGAGGGAAACGCCATCAAGCGTTACAAGCTGACCAACGCCTGGCCCAAGAGCCTGGAGATCGGCTCGCTCAAGGCCGGCGACACCAGCGTGCTCACGGAGAAACTAGTCGTCACCTACGAGCACCTCGAGGTCGAGTGATGCGTCGCGAGACCGCGACACTCGAAAGGGAGGCACCGGCCGAGCGGGCCGACCCGCTGCGGACGGAGTTCGCCTTCGATCTGCCGCGAGGGTACGTCGACGCCTCGGGCACGGTGCACCGCTCCGGTGTGATGCGGCTGGCGACGGCCCGCGACGAGTTGGTGCCGCTGCGCGACGACCGGGTACGCGAGAACCCCGCCTACCTGACCGTCGTCCTGCTCGCCCGGGTGGTGTCTCGGCTCGGCTCGATCGACGACATCCACGTGGGGATCATCGAGAACCTCTTCGCCAGTGACCTCGCCTTTCTGCAGGACCTCTACCGCCGAGTCAACACCGAGGGCACCACCCAGGCCGGCGTCCGCTGCCCTGAGTGCGAGCACGCCTTCGCCGTCGACATCGCCGGTAGCCGCCTGGGGGAATCGTGACGTACGCCGCGGACGCCCTCTACCAGGAGATCGCTTACGTCGCGTACCACCTGCACTGGCCGCTCGACGACCTGCTGGACCTGGAGCACCCGGTCCGGCAGCGGTTCGTCGAGGAGGTCGGCCGGCTCAACCAGCGGCAGTCGGCCGCAGGGCGGTGACGCCTCGTGTGGCCCTTCCGCCGGTCGCCGGTCGCCTCCGCGCCTGAACCCGCTGCGCCGCCGTCCCGGCTGCAGTGGTCGGACCTGCCCCCGCTGCTGAGGATGGTCGGTGATCCGCCCACGGTGGTCGAGACGTCGAGCTTCGCGGCCGACCTGCGCACCTGGCAGTCGCCGGCCTTCCTCGCCCCGCTCGCCCATCAGGTGACGGCGGACGCCCCGGCCGGCACGGCTGACCTGGCCCGGCCGGCATCGATGTCCTTCGCGCCCTCGCCCGGCGCGTCCCTCGACACCGCTGGCGGCAATATCCCGGATATTGCCGGGTCTTACGCCCCACCGCCATTCCCGGCGCCGCCCGTCTCCCCGCGACCGGTGGCGCAGCGGGAGGTCGGCCCGAAGGTGACGGTCACCACCCCCATTGCCGCGCCGCGGCCCCTGCTCACGTCTGCGCCAGCGCTTGATGAGCCGGTAAGGCTGCTGCCGCCGCTCCGGGCACCCGCCGCGCAGCCGGCCGTGCAGCGCGACGCGGCCGAGCCGGAGGTGCCGGCCGAGTTGCCGACCCTGGGTGGCAGCTCCGACGCCATGCCGGTCTCCTCGGCGGTCGACCCGCCCAGCGCGGGTGGTCCCGCGGCGGCACCCGCGACACCCGCGACGCCTGCGCCGGCCCAAGCCGCACTCGGCGCCGCTGCCGTGCCCACGGCGCCAGCCGCCTGGCGCGCCCAGCCCGGGGGCATCGGCCTGCCGCTGCGCCAGGTCCCGGCCACCGTGCAACGCAACTCTGGCACCGATCACAGCCTGCCGCTGGTCGGCGAGCGCGCACCAGCGCCACCAGCACCGGGACCAGCGGCGGCGGCGCCGGCAGCAGCCGCACCAGCAGTGGGATCAGCAGCGGCTCCAGCAGCCGCTGTGCAGCGCGCCCCCGTGCTGCCGCTGCCGGCCGGCCTGCCGCTGCTACCCGTAGTCGGACAGCGCGTCCCGACCCAGGAGCCCCCCGACATGAGCCGGCCGCTGCTCGGCGAGCCAGTCGTCGCCCGGCAGAGCGACACCGATGCGCCGCCCCAGCCCCCGCCGTCGGCGCCGCCCGGCCGCCCAGTGCCGGTGGTCGCGGCCGGCGCCTGGCAGTCGCAGTCGCAGCCTCGGGTGCCGGGCGGAGTGCCGGCACCGTACATCCCATTCCCGACCTCCCCTTCACGGCCCGCTGGTGGACACGCCCTCCAACGCATAGCCGGCCCGTTCACGACCAGCCGCTCGGTAGCCAGCGCGCCGCTGGCCAATGCGCCAGCCCTCAGCAGGTCAACCGTCAGCGCAGCGCCAATCGCCGACCAGCCCATGCTCGCCGACCAGCCCATGCTCGCCGACCAGCCCATGCTCGCCGACCCGGGCAGCGCTGCCGTCGCCGCCGGCGTGGCCACGAGGGCGGCCGACGGGGCGGTGGTGTTCCGCGAACCCGCAGACGGGGCCGCCTCAGACCCGGGCCCGGCCCCGGCACCCGCACCAAGTGTCCCCGGAGCCACCTCGACGTCTGCGCCGCTTGCACCGGCCGCAGCCACGGCGGACCTCGACGATCTGGCCCACAAGCTCTACGACCGGCTGCGCGCCCGGCTGGGCAACGAGCTCCGCCTCGACCGGGAACGCGCCGGTTGGGTAACCGATCTCCAACGCTAAGAGGAGGACGACGTGAGCGACCTGACAGCCGACCCGGCGATCAGCGTGTGCTTCAAGGTCAAGATCGACGGTCACGACCTCGGCGCGTTCACCGCCTGCGAGGGGATGGGCTGTGAGGTCACCATCGAGCAGCGCGAGGAGGGTGGAAACAACAGCTTCGTGCACCAGTTGCCGGGGCGGCTGAAGTACACCAACGTCAAGCTCACCCGGGCGGTCAACGCCGACACCACCCTGGTCGCCAAGTGGTTCGCCGAGATGTCGGGCACGGTCAAGCGGACCAACGCCCACATCGCGGCGATGACCTCCGACGGCAGCAAGCCGATCTGGCAGTGGGACCTCACCGGCGTCATCCCGGTGCGCTGGACCGGCCCGTCGCTGTCGGCCGAGACCGCCAAGGTCGCCACCGAGACCCTCGAGCTGGCCCACCACGGCTTCCTGAACGGCTGAGTGCGATGGCCAGCCTCGAGCGTGCGTACCTGAAGTTCCTCAAGTCCTCCAAGGCGGGGCCCGGCGGCCCGACAAGCGTCAACGGGGTGAGCAAGCTGGAGTTCGGCTTCAACCCCAAGGAGTACACCGTCGCCAAGTCGGCGGAGTGGAAACGCAACGCCACCAAGGGCGCCAAGCAGAGCTCGGTGCCGGAGTTCGTCGGGCCCGCGGCGCGTTCGATCACGGTCGAGATGTTCCTCGACGCCACCGACAAGGCCGGCAAGGACGTCGTCGCCGACATCGAGACGCTGATGGCCTGCCTGGTGCCGCTGCCCGACTCCGGACCCAAGGCACTTCCGCCGTTCGTACAGTTCGGCTGGGGCAAGCTGGTGATCCTCACGGCGTACGTGAAGTCGGTCAGCGCCAAGATCACGATGTTCCGGCCCGACGGCAGCCCGGTGCGCGCCACCTGCTCCCTCACCCTGGAGGAGGTCCCCACCAAGTCGGGCAAGCCGCAGAACCCCACCTCGGGTGCCCTGCACGCGAGCAGCGGCCACGTGGTGGTCGCAGGGGACAGCCTGGCCTCGCTGGCCTACGCCGAGTACGGCGACCCGACCCTGTGGCGGGCCATCGCCACCGCCAACGGCATCGACGACCCGCTGCGGCTGCGGCCCGGCCGGCGCCTGGTGCTCCCGGCCATCGAGGAGATCTCAGCGGAGATCTCAGCCGAGATCCCGGCAGGGGTCTGAGGACGCACCATGGCCGACCAGCAGCAGACCGCCAGCAACACCTTCCGCGTGGAGGTGGCCGGCTCCCCGCTGCCCGACGACGTGGCCACGGCGATGATCGCCGCCGTCGTCGACTGCCACGTCGCCCTGCCCGACGCCTTCTCGCTGACCTTCCGCGACCCGCACCGCTCAGTGATCACCGACGGGAGTTTCACGATCGGCGCCGCCTGTAGGATCACCGTCATCAGCGAGGCCGACACCGGCAAGCCGCTGCTGGCCGGCGAGGTCACCGCGCTGGAGGCCGAGCACGACCCCAACGGCACGTACACGATCGTCCGCGGCTACGACCAGTCGCACCGGCTGCTGCGCGGGCGGCGTACGGAGACCTACACCGACGTGACCTACGCCGACGTCGCCCGCAAGGTGGCGCAGTTGGCCAACCTGCAGGCCGGCACCGTCGACGCGACCCCGACCGTGCACCCGCACGTGTCCCAAGGCAATGTCAGCGACTGGGAGTTCCTCTGGGGCCTAGCCCGCGAAGTGGGCTTCGAGGTGGCCGTCGCCGACGGCACGTTGCACTTCCGCAAGCCCGCCCCCGCCGCCGAGGGACCCGGTGCCGGCACGCTCACCTCCACCAACCCGCTGCAACTCTCGCTGGGCTCCAACCTGCTGCGTTTCCGCTCGGTGGTCACCTCCGCCGAGCAGGTGAAGGAAGTGCAGGTGCGCGGTTGGGACGTCGGCACGAAGAAATCCCTGGTCGGCGTCGCGGCAGCCGGCTCGGGCAGCGCGCAGTTGTCAGTCACCCCGGCTGACGTGGCAGGCAAGTTCAGCGCACCGCCCTACGTCGGGGTCGACGTGCCCTACCGCAGCCAGGCCGAGGTCGACGCCGCAGCCGTGGCCGTGGCCGAGCAGATCGGCGGGGCGTTCGCGGAACTCGACGGGGTGGCCCGGGGCAACCCGTCGCTCAAGGCCGGGACGGCGGTCAGCCTGGCACTGGTCGGGGAGCCGTTCGACGGCAAGTACACGCTGAGCTCAGCCCGGCACCGCTACGACACGGGTACGGGGTACACCACCGCCTTCACCGTCAGCGGCCGCCAGCAGCGCAGCCTGCTCGGCCTGGTCGGCGGTGGCCGGGGCGGCAAACGCAACGGGCTGCCCGGCGTGGTGCCGGCCCAGGTCACCGACGTGCACGACCCCGATGACATGGGCCGGGTCAAGGTGAAGTTTCCCTGGCTGTCCGACACGTACGTCAGCGACTGGGTCCGCCTGGTGTCAGCCGGCGCGGGGTCGGCCCGGGGCGGCATCTGGCTGCCGGAGGTCAACGACGAGGTGCTGGTGACCTTCGAGCAGGGCGACCTGCGGCGGCCCTATGTCATCGGCGGCCTGCACAACGGCGTGGACAAGCCCAAGCTCGGCGACGGCTTGGTGGACGGCTCCAGCGGGGCGGTCAAGCGACGCGGATTCGTGTCCAAGAAGGGCCATGCCCTGCTGTTCTTCGACGACGATGCCGATGATGGCATCGCCGTACTCACCGGTGACGCCAAGCTGCGCGTGTCGCTCAACGGCGGCAAGCAGACCATCAAGATCTTCAGCAACGGCAAGGTCGAGATCGAGGGCAAGGGCGACATCAACATCAAGGCCGGCGGCAACCTCACGCTGCAGGCGCAGGGCAACCTCGCGCTCTCCGGGACGCAGGTGTCGATCAAGGGCAGCGGGCCGGTCGAGGTCAGCGGCTCGCCGATCAAGCTCAACTGATTACGGGAGGACGAAGACATGGGAACCCCCGCAGCGGTGGCTGGTGATCAGGTGAGCGGCACCTGCGCGATCCACATGATCCCCAATCCGGCCAGCGGCGCGCCGCAGCCCGGGCCGCCGTTCCCGTTCAGCGCGCCGCTGACCTTTGGCCTGGCCACCCGTACCCTCATCGCCGGCAAACCCGCGGTCGTGGTCGGCGCAAGCGGCCTCAACACCCCGCCGCACGTCGGCCTGCACCCGGCCGACCCGTTCATGGCGCCGCCGATGCAGAAGGCGACCGTGGTCGGCGGCTCGGCGACCGTGCTGATCGAGGGCAAGCCGGCCGCCAACACCGGCGCAGCGTGCACGATCTGCGCCGGGCTGCCCGGGACGCTGACCGGCACCGCCGCGACCGTACTGATCGGCTGACGGCGATGGCTGCGGAGTTCATCGGTCGCGGGTGGGCCTTCCCGCTGCGTGCCGACGCGACCGGGAGCATCGCCCTGGTGGGCGCGGACACCGAGATAGAGGAGAGCATCCGGTTGATCCTGGCGACGGCACCGGGCGAGCGGCCCATGCGGCCGGAGTTCGGCTGCAGCATGCACGACCACATCTTCGACTCGATGGACGCGACGACGGCCGGGCAGGTGGCATACGCGGTGGAGACCGCCCTGGCCATGTGGGAGCCGCGCATCGACGTGTCCTCTGTGGACGTATCCTATGCCGCCGAGAACACATCGACGCTCTACATCGACATCCGCTACACCGTGCGCGCGACCAACGACCCGCGCAACCTGGTGTTCCCGTTCTACGTCATCCCGGCCGAGGGTGAGGGGTAAGAAGGTCATGGGCCTGCCAGCACCAAACCTCGACGACCGTCGCTTCCAGGATCTGGTGGACGACGCCAAGCGACTCGTGCAACAGCGCTGTCCCGAGTGGACGGACCACAACGTGTCCGACCCGGGCGTGACGCTGATCGAGACGTTCGCGTGGATGACCGACCTGCTGCTTTACCGCCTCAACCGGGTGCCCGACCGGGTGTTTTTGGCCTACCTCGACCTGCTCGGGGTCAAGCTGTTCCCGCCGACCGCGGCCCGCGCCGACGTCACCTTCCGCCTGTCGGCACCGCAGACGGTCACCGTGCCGGTGTCCACCGGAACCCAGGTGGCGACCGCGCGGCTGGAGACCGACGAGCCGGTTGCCTTCAGCGTGGTCGAGGAGCTCGCCATCGTGCCCTGCTCGGCTGCCGCGCTGGCGGCGCAGACCGACGGCGGCGAGCCGGCCGACAAGACCGGCAGTTTCTCCACCCGGCAGCCGTTCCACTGCTTCTCCACGCCGCCGCAACCGGGCGATGCGCTGCTGATCGGCCTGTCCCAGCCGGTGCCCTCGTGCCTGGTGGTGCTGCGGTTCGACGCCGACATCGAGGGTCGCGGCGTCGACCCGTTGCGGCCGCCGCTGGCGTGGGAGGCCTGGACCGGGCGCGCGTGGGAGCCGTGCGAGGTCGACAAGGACGAGACAGGCGGGCTCAACCGGGCCGGCGTGGTCGAGGTCCACGTACCCAAGGGGCACGAGGCGTCCACCATTGCCGACCGGCGCGGCGGCTGGCTGCGCTGCCGGGTGGTGCAGGTCGCGGAGGGCCAGCCGCAGTACAGCGCCCCGCCGCGGATCAAGGACGTCAAGGCGCACACCATCGGTGGGACGACGGCCGCTGTCCACGCCGATGTCTTCTCCGACGAGGATCTCGGGGTGTCCAGTGGGGTCCCCGGACAGCGCTTCCCCCTGTTGCACGGGCCGGTGGTGCAGGCCGACACGCCGCCGGTGCTCGAGGTGGCCGGGCCGGAGGGCTGGCAGGAGTGGACCGCCGTCGACTCCTTCGCCGGTCACGGCCCGGACGACCTGGTGTTCACCGTCGAGGAGACGCCCGGTGAGGTGCTGCTCGGCCCGGCGGTGCGCGACGCCGACGGATCGTTGAGGCAGTACGGCGCCGTCCCGCCCAAGGGCGCCGCCCTGCGGCTGGGCTCCTACCGCACCGGCGGCGGGCGGCGCGGCAACGTCGCGCGGCACGCGGTCAGCGTGCTCAAGAGCTCCATCCCGTACGTCACGGCTGTCGACAACAGGCGGGCCGCAACCGGTGGGGTGGACGGCGAGGACGTCGAGTCGGCCAAGCTGCGCGGCCCGCTGCTGCTGCGCACCCGCGACCGCGCCGTCACCGCCGAGGACTACGAGCAGTTGGCCCGCCAGGCAGCCCCCGAGGTCGGCCGGGTGCGCTGCGTGCCGGCCGGCTCGCAGGCCGCTGGTACGGACACCAGCGGGGTGCGGCTGCTCGTCGTACCCGCTGCCGAGGACGACCTGACCGGCCGGCTCGCCTTCGAGCAGCTCATCCCGGCCGACCAGACCCTGGCCGCCATCGCCGCCTACCTTGACGAGCGGCGGGTGATCGGCGCCCGGGTCGCCGTCGAGCCGCCGGTCTACCAGGGCATCACGCTGGCAGTGCGGATCCGGGCCCGGTCGCGGGTGAGCACCGACCGGCTCCACGACGACGCGGTTGCGGCGCTGTACCGCTACTTCCATCCGCTGCGCGGCGGGCCGGACGGGACGGGGTGGCCCTTCGGCCGGCCGGTCAACGTCGGCGAGGTCTACGCGGTGCTGCAGCGGGTGCCGGGGGTGGAGCTCGTGGAGGACGCCCGGCTGTTCCCCGCCGACCCGCTCTCCGGCCAGCGCGGGCAGGGCACCGCCCGGTTGGTCCTCGACGAGCACGCGCTGGTCTTCTCCTACGAGCACCAGGTGCTCGTGCAGGCCGGGTGAGGCGGCGATGCGCGTCCTGATCCCCGGGCTGGCCTCGCCGCACCCGCTCGGCGACGCGCTGCCGGCACTGTACGTCAACGACGACTTCACCCAGCGCTTCGCCGTCGCGTTCGACACCTCACTGGCACCGGTGCTGTGCACCCTGGACAACCTGGAGCACTATCTCTCGCCCGAGTTGGCGCCCGGGGACTTCCTCGAGTGGCTCGGCACGTGGGTCGGCGCGACCCTTGACGAGAACTGGCCCGACGACCGGCGCCGGGCGGTCGTCAGCAGGGCGTCGGCGATGCACCGGCGCCGTGGCACGGTCAGCGGGTTGGCCGAGCAGATCGCGCTGTTCACCGGCGGTGCGGCCGAGGTCGTGGACAACGGCGGTGTCTCGTGGTCTGCTGAGCCGGGTTCGGCCCTGCCTGGTTCCGACACACCCCATGTGACGGTCCGGGTACGGGTGGCCGACCCTGGGTCGGTTGAGTTGGGCAGGCTAGATGCGCTGGTGGCGCAGGTGAAGCCGGGTCACGTGCCGCACACGGTGGAGGTGGTAGCGAGTTGATCATCTGCCGCCAGTGCGGGCACGCCAATCCACCGGGCACCGAGTGGTGCCAGAAGCCCGGGTGCGGGGCGTTCCTGGAGTTCGAGGGCGACGCGCAGGCCACCCAGGCAACGCCGCCGCCCGGCCCGCCGCCTGGGCCGCCCGGGCCGCCGACTCGCCAGCCGGGGCCGCCTGAGCAGTCTGGCCCGCCTGAGCAACCTGGCCCGCCGCGCGGTGGGCCGTTGCTCGCCCGGCCGATGCAACCAACACCGCCACCCC
>JBDUBV010000017.1:0-26142 GCA_040003795.1 Pseudonocardiales bacterium
GCGCAGCGGAAGATCGCCCCGACGTTGGTGTGGGTGTTGACGTCCTCGAGCACGGCCACCCGCCGGGCGGCCGCCAGCAGCGAGTGCGGCGTGGGCAGTGGCGGCCGGTGCACCGAGGCCAGCGCCCCCCGGTGGACGAGGAACCCGGTGATCGCCTCGAGCACCGCTGGCCCGGCCAGGTAGACAGGAGTGTCCTCCGGCAGGTCCAGGGCCGGTACCGAGCGCAGCCAGGTCGCGGTGAGTAGCACCGAGCGCAGCTGGTAACCGGCGCGGATCGCGCGACGGATCACCATCTCCCCCTCGGCGATGAACAGGCCCTGCGGCTGCTCGCACCTGCTGCGCAGGTCGACATCGGTGAGGCACAGGTAGTCGGCGACCCGAGGATCCGCGGGATCGGTGATGTCGATGACCGTCACGTTGGCAATCCTGCCCCCCCGCTCAGCCTCATCCGTCATCGAAGGTGCAGGGTCAAGGCAGGCCCAGGCGCGGTCGAGGACGCGAGGTTGACTTCTTCGCGTGCCGGGTCGGCCCGTTACGCCGGCGGCACCTGGCCGGCCGGAGGCGCCTGGCCGGCTGACGCCTGCTGGCCCCCGTTGGGCTGGCTGGGCGGGCCCACCCCGAAGTCCGGGGCCGACGTCGAAGCCTCGTTGGCAGCCTGCTGCGCCTGCTCGGCCGCCGCCTCCGCCTCGAGCACGGCCTGCGACGGGCCGGTGTCGACCCGGGGCGGCGGCTTGGGCCGCGGCGGCGAGGGCTGCCCCTCCTCGACACCACGTCCCAGGAGGCCGCCGAGGCCTTTGAGCGCCTCCCCTAGCTCCGACGGCACGATCCAGAGCTTGTTGGCATCGCCCTGGGCGATCTGCGGCAGCATCTGCAGGTACTGGTAGGCCAGCAGCTTGGGGTCGGGATCGCCGGCGTGGATGGCGGCGAAGACAGTCTCGATTGCCTTGGACTGGCCCTCGGCCTGCAGCACGCGGGCCTCCCGGTCGCCCTGGGCACGCAGGATCGCAGACTGCTTCTCGCCCTCGGCGGTGAGGATCTGCGACTGCTTCTGCCCCTCGGCCTGCAAGATGGCGGCCCGCTTGTCGCGGTCGGCACGCATCTGCTTCTCCATGGCCTCCTGGATCGAGCGAGGAGGGTCGATCGCCTTGAGCTCGACACGGTTGACCCGGATCCCCCACTTGCCGGTGGCCTCGTCCAGCACACCACGAAGCTGGCTGTTGATGTGGTCACGACTGGTCAGGGTGGCCTCGAGCTCCATGGCGCCGATGACATTGCGCAGCGTGGTCACGGTGAGCTGCTCGATGCCCAGGATGTAGTTGGCGATCTCGTAGGTGGCAGCCCGCGGGTCGGTGACCTGGAAGTAGATGACGGTGTCGATGCCCACGACGAGGTTGTCGCTGGTGATGACCGGCTGCGGCGGGAAGGAGACCACCTGCTCGCGCAGGTCGATCAGGGGCCGGACCCGATCGACCACGGGCACGACGACGGCCAGGCCCGGCGAGAGGGTCCGGCTGTAGCGGCCCAGCCGCTCCACCACGGCGGCGCGGGCCTGCGGAACGATGCGCACCGTGCGCGCGACGAGCACGATCGCCAGGACGACGATGACGATGGCGACGATGAGACCGGGCATCAGGGTTGCCTCCAGACCAGCGCTGTCGCGCCGGAGATTTCCATCACGTTGACGTGCTCGCCGACGGCGAACGTCTCTGTCTCGTCGTACGAGCGCGCGGTCCAGACTTCCCCGCCGATCTTGACCCGCCCGGTGTGGCGGTCCACGGGTTCGAGTACGAGGGCCT
Source organism: Pseudonocardiales bacterium (assembly GCA_040003795.1). Classification (GTDB taxonomy): domain Bacteria; phylum Actinomycetota; class Actinomycetes; order Mycobacteriales; family QHCA01; genus QHCA01. Next base: position 1,797 of record JBDUBV010000017.1, read on the forward strand.
GCGCTCCGGTCAGGGCCTCGACACCGGTCCGGGTGTGTCCCGCCGTCATGTGCCGCCGGGCCACCGGGCGTACACCCAGCAGCATGCCGAGGGAGACGACGGCGAAGACGATGGCCTGCAGCAGCGGGCCGCCACCTAGCGCAGCCGAGCCGGCGGCCGCGGCGGCGCCGACCGCGAACATGATCAACACAAGGCCGAGGGACAGCAACTCTCCGCCCGCGAGAACCGCGGCGGCGATGATCCAGATCAGCCAAGCCGGCACGTCGTGCATCTTGTCAGAACAACGCCGGACCGTGCCGCATCGTCCCCGCCCGGCCGGCCGCCCGTCGCCTACCGGAGGATGCTGTATCCCCCGGGGCCGACGAGGAAGGAAAACACGATCAGCACGATCCCCAGCAACACACGGCCGCGGACCAGCGTGACGACCCCCCAGATGAACAGGATGGCAGCGAGGATCAGGGCGATGAGGTACGTGGCGCAGCGAATCCCCGGTCCCGGTGCCACGAAACCTGCGTCCCCGGTAGGCAGGTAGCCCCGCGGTGCGCTCCGGTCGGTTCGTCGCCTGGAGCCGGGCGTGGCAGGCCGGCTTGGTTTCCTACGACGAGGCGCTCGACGCCACCCAGGACGGCGGGCGGTCCGACGAGGTCAGCGGCTGCGTCGGCCCGGGAATGCTCGGCGACTTTTTCCTGCTGGCGCGGGCCCAACGGCCCCGGCTCGTCCTGCCCGTGCCGGGCGATCCACGCGGACTGCCCGGCCCCGGGCCGTTCACCGACGCCGCACTCGCGGCTGGTCAGGCGGTGGTGGCCGGCAGGTGGGGACTGGTGCCGGAGTTCGACTCGCCCGCCGTTGTATGGCGCAGCTACGAGCTGCCGGTCGTGGCTCCCGACCTGGTCTGCCTCCCCGACGCCGATTACGAGTTGTCCGAAGCGGTCCGGGAGACCGCCGCCGCGCTCAGCCGGCTCGAAGTGGCCCGGATGCCCCCCGGGCTGTTCGGCGCGTTGGCCGCACTGCGCCGGCTCGCTGAGGAGGTTGCCCTCCCGCCGGGATACCCGGCGCGCGCCCACCGGCTGATCGCGCGGGCCGACCGGGTCGGGACCATCCTGCGGCTGGCCGGGGAGAACGCGCTCGGTGCGGCTGTCGATGGCCGCACCGCCGTCCTGCGCGAGGATCTGCTGCGGTCGGTTTCCACTTCGGTCCGCCGGGCCCGGCTGGCCTCCTACAACGCTGACCTGCTCACCTGACCTGCGGCAGTCCGCGGGGGCGCCGGCGGACAGCAGCCTGCCGGGCACCGGTCATGGCTGGGCCCGAGCCGGCCGAGTGCCTGGCGCGGGCTGTCGGGCAGCATGCGCTCCTCGACCAACTCGCGCACCATCGCTGCGAAGCGTGCATCGGAGCCCGCCGTCGCTGCCCGCGCGAAGTTCAGGCCCAGGCCGGCCGCAGTGGCTGCCGCCTCCGTGTCGAGGTCCCAGACCACCTCCAGGTGGTCGCTGACGAAGCCGACGGGGCTGAGCACCGCCGCCGTGGCCCCCCCAGCCGCCAGGGCCCGCAGGTGGTCGTTGACGTCTGGCTCCAGCCAGGGCGTCTGTGGCGCGCCGCTGCGGCTCTGCCACACCAGCTCCCACGGCAGTCTTGGCGCTGCCGCCAGCGCGACGAGTGCTGCCGCCGAACGTAGCTGACGGACATAGAGGCCCCCGGCGGGGCCGCTGTGCTCGGCCATGACGGAGGGGATGCTGTGCGCCGTGAACACCAGGTGCGTGATCCCGCGCCGGTCGGCAGGCAAGGTCGCCAGCGCCGCGCGCACCGCATCGGCGTTGGCCGCTACGAAGGCCGGATGGTTGAAGTAGTGCCGGATCTTGTCGACCACGGGTGCGAGGTCGCCGACGGCCGCCCGGGCAGCGGCGATGTCGTCCTGGTACTGCCGGCAGCCTGAGTAGGACGAGTAGGCCGAGGTGACGAAGGCCAGGGCCCGACGCACACCGTCCCGGCTCATCTGCGCCAACGTGTCGGGCAGCAGCGGATGCCAGTTGCGGTTGCCCCAATAGACCCGCATGGCGATCCCGTGGCCGGCGAACTCCTTCTCCACGGCCGCCCGCAGTGCCCGGTTGGCCGCATTGATCGGCGAGACGCCACCGAAGTGCTGGTAGTGGGCGGCCACACCGAGCAGCCGTTCAGCAGGGATCCCCCGGCCGTGGGTGACGTTGGCCAGGAACGGCAAAACGTCCTCAGGACCGTCGGGTCCCCCGAAGGACACCAGCAGCAGCGCGTCGTAGGTCTCGGGCACCACACCATTGTGAGCCAGGTAGGTGAGGTCCACGCTCAGCCACCCCAGCAGGCGTCAAGACGGCCCGTGCCGGGCCGATAAGTCCGAGGTCCCGATGCGAAGGAGCTTCCGCTGTGACCGCCACCCGCCGAATGCCCGCACTCGTCGCGTTGCTGTGCCTGATGATCGCCGGCCTCGCCGGGCCCTCGGCGCGACCGGCCGTCGCGGCGGTTTCCTGGAACGGCACAGCGGGCCGCGTCAACGGCTACGAGGCCGCGCTGCTCGGCTACGTCAACGGGGCCCGGGCCTCCGCCGGCCGGGCACCTCTTGCCATGATGCCGGGCACCACCGACGTCGCGCGGCACTGGAGCGCAGCGATGGCCGGCCGGGCGGTCCTCGCGCACAACCCCAGCATGGTCGCAAACATCGCCGTCGCCGGGTCCGGCTCCTGGACCGCCATGGCGGAGAACGTCGGCTACGGCTCGGCGTGCGACGCCCATCAACTGTTCACCGCGTACATGAACAGCGCTCCGCACCGAGCCAACATCCTCGACGCGAGGATGCGATACGTCGGCATCGGCGTCGACATGCGCCCCGCGGCCGGCTGGGCGTGCGGTCAGGCCTGGAACACGATGGACTTCGTCAACGCATACAGCGGCAGGTACGGGGCGACCCGCAATCCCACACAGGGCCTTCCGATCGACGCGTTCGTCTACACCCGGACGCAGTCGATGGGAGCCTTCGAATCCGGCTCGGACACCCGCGCGGTCACCGGGCTCAGCGGTGTCGGCATGTACTCTTCCGCGCCGTCGTTCGACGCGGCCAGCCCGCGGGACGACGCCATGCACTGGAGCGTGGCGCAGTCGCAGGTGACCGCGGCCTGGGGGTCGCTGTACCTGCGCGACGCGATGGACCTGCGCAACGTGCGGCAGATCAGCATCACCCTGCAGGCCTCGACCCCCACGGCCCGAGCCCTGCCGATCAGCCTGACGGTGTTGCAGGAATGGGGGCACGCCGCCACGCTGGGCACGGTCAACGCCGACGGCACTCCCCGCACCTTCACCTTCACGGTGCCGAACACGGTGCGAGGCTTCGACAACAACCTGCGCCTCACAATGGCCAACACCTCCCTGGGCCTGCTGTCGGGCGTCATGTCGCAGCGCAGGGCCTACATCTCGGTGTACGGCATCACCGCAATCGTCTGATCACCCTCACACGCCGATGGCATGGAAGCCGCCGTCTGCGTGGACGATCTCTCCGGTCGTAGCGGGGAACCAGTCCGACAGCAGCGCCACGCAAGCGCGGGCTGCAGGGATGGCGTCTTCGGTGTCCCAGCCCAGCGGTGCCCGCGTCGCCCACGCGTCCTCGAACCCGGAGAACCCCGGGATGCTCTTGGCCGCGATCGTGCGCAGCGGACCGGCCGCCACGAGATTGACGCGAATACCGTGCGGACCAAGCTCGCGCGCGAGGTAGCGCGCGGCGGACTCCATGCCCGCCTTGGCCACACCCATCCAGCCGTAGGCCGGCCAGGCGACCGAGGCGTCGAAGTCCAGCCCGACGACGGAGGCCCGATCGGCGAAGAGCGGCCGGGTGGCCCGGACCAGCGATGCCAGCGACCAGGTGGACGCCTGGACCGCCAGAGCGACGTCGCTCCACGGCACGTCGACGAAGCCGTCACCCATGGCACTCTGGGGTGCGAATCCGATCGCGTGCACGACGCCGTCGAGACTCGGCAGGTGCTCGCGGATCCGGTCGGCGAGGGAGCCCAGCTGCTCCTCGTCGGTGACGTCCAGCTCGAGCACCGGCGGCGGCTCCGGCAGTCGCTTGGCGATCCGGCCGGTGATGGACAGCCCCCGGCCGAACCCGGTGAGAACGATCCGCGCGCCCTGCTCCTGGGCCAGCCGCGCCACGCTGAAGGCGATCGATGCCTCGGTCAGCACACCGGTGACGAGCAGGTTCTTACCCTCTAGCAGGCCGGTCACGGTCGGTCTCCCGTCTGTTGCAGCGATGTCGGTGACGCCCCGGTCAGTGGCCCATGCCAAGGCCACCGTCCACCGGGATGATCGCCCCGGTGACGTATGAAGCGCTCGCGCCGGCCAGCCAGGTCACGGCACCGGCGATCTCGTCAGGGTCGGCGTAGCGGCCCAGGGGCACGCCGGCCAGGATCTCCTTCCTGCGGTCGGCGGTAAGGTCGGCGGTCATGTCGGTCTCCACGAATCCCGGCGCTACCACGTTGGCGGTGATCCCCCGGGAGCCCAACTCCCTCGCGATCGACCTCGCCAGTCCGACCAGCCCGGCCTTGGAGGCGGCGTAGTTGACCTGGCCCGCCGACCCGGTCAGACCGACGACAGAGGAGATGAAGATCATCCGACCGCGGCGGGCCCTGAGCATGCCCCGGGCGGCCCGCTTGGCGACGCGGTAGGCCCCGCCGAGATTTGCCTCGACGACACGGGTGAATTGTTCGTCGCTCATTCGCAGCAGCATCGTGTCATCGGTCATGCCGGCGTTGGAGACCAGCACCTCCACCGGGCCGTGGGCGGCCTCGGCGGCAGTGAAGGCTTCGTCGACCTGAACGGCGTCGGTCACGTCACAGCGCACGCCCAGCAGTCCCGCCGGCACCGCAGCGCCGCGGTGGGTGATAGTGACCCGGTCACCGAGCGCGGCGAAGGCCTTCGCGGTCGCCAGACCGATGCCCCGGTTGCCTCCGGTCACCAGCACCGAGCGCGACACCCTGCCTCCTCGAGATCACCGCAGCGATGGGGGCGACGCTACCGGCCGGGTCGTCAGGGCAGTCGCGAGGTCCACATCAGGGACATCGCGCCGGCACCGAAGGCGAAGATCAGCCCGAGCCCGAGGAACCACGTGCTGATCTCGCGGGGCAGCCGCCGGAAGCCGATCGAGCTGCCCAGATCCTGGTACACGTTGCGCAACTGCTTGCCCGTGGCCGCCGAGTAGTACCTGCCCGACGTGGTCTCTGCAAGTTGGCGCAGCGCCGCCCGGTCGACTGGCACCTGGACTTCCTGCCCGCGCAACTCGACGGTTCCCTCGTCGGTACCGAAGGCAATCGTCGACACCGGGACGTGGGCGGCTCGGGCCGCGGCCTGTGCCTCGTCGTTGCTGCGCCCGACCGTACGGTAGCCGTCCGAGAGCAACACGATGCGTCCCGGGGCGGTGCCCTTGGCGCCGTCGGGCGGGACCGTCTTGATCGCTCCCAGCGCCGCGAAGACCGCCTCCCCCGTCGCCGTCGACTCGGCCAGGGTCAGGTCCTGGATCGCGGCGGCCACCTGCCGGTGGTCCTGGGTGGGGGAGACGGCCACGGCTGCTGTGCCTGCGAAGGACACCAGCCCGACGTTGAAGGTCCTGGGCAACTCGGCGACGAACTGCTTGGCGGCCTGCTTGGCCGCGGCGATCCGGGAGGGCCGGACGTCGTCTGACTGCATCGACAGGGAGACGTCGATGGCCACCATCACGGTGGCGCGTTCGCGCGGGATGCGCATGATCGTGGCCGGCCGTGCCATCGCCGTGACCAGGGCGACCAGGCTGAGGAGGAACGCGGCGGCGGCGGCGTGCCGCCGCCAGCCCGGGGCCTTCGGCGCCAACGACTTGAGCAGGGCAAGATTGGCGAACCGGACCGCATAGACCCGCCGCCTGAGCGTGAGAGCCACATAGCCTGCGGCGAGGGCGGCCACCGCGAGGAGAAGCAGCAGCCAGTGGGCGGCCAGGAAGGCCATCAGCGCACCGCCCCCGAGGACAGCCCGCGCCTGCGTGCGGAGACGAACCGGACGATGTCGAGCAGCCAGTCGCGGTCGGTCCGCAGTTGCAGATGCCCCGCACCGGCCCGGCGCAGGGCCCCGGCGACCGCGGCCCGTTGCTCGCGCGCGGCCGCGGCGTAGCGCTCCCGGACACCACGACTGCCGGTCTGCACCTCCAGCACCTGACCGGTCTCGGGGTCGACCAGAGTGAGCACACCGACCGAGGGCAGCTCGAGCTCCCGAGGGTCGAGAACCTCAACGGCGAGGACGTCGTGGCGGGTGCGCAGGGCCCGCAGCGGACGCTCCCACTCGTCGGGGTCGGACAGGAAGTCCGAGACGACGACCGCCAGCCCCCGCCGGCGCGGCGGCCGGGACAGCAGCCCGATCGCGGCGGCGAGATCCGTCGGCTCGCCTGGAGCGGCCCGCGGTGTGCGGACCACCTGACGGATCAGCGCCTGTGCAGCGATCCGGCCGCCCCGGGCCGGAACCCTCACGACCTGCTCCCCGGTCACCACCACCGCGCCTACCCGGTTGCCCCCGCGCACGGTCAGGTGGGTGACGGCGGCCAGGCCGGCCACTGCGAGGTCACGCTTCTGGCAACCGGCGGTGCCGAAGTCCAGGCTGGCGGACAGGTCGACGAGGACCCACGTCTCGAGCTCGCGATCGGCCACGGTCTCGCGTACGTGAGGAACGGTCGTCCGAGCGGTCACCGGCCAGTCCATCCGGCGGACGTCGTCGCCCGCCCGGTATTCGCGTGACTCCCCGGCCTCGCTGCCGGGCCCGGGCAGCAGCCCGAGGTGATCGCCCTGCAGGAGCCCGTCGAGGCGGCGGGTGACGGTGAGCTCGAGGCGGCGCAGCACCGCCTCGGACGGCCCGAGGTCGAGGCGTGGTGGGTGCACTGCCTTGGCGGCCATGTCAGGCCGGTCGCTCGAGAGGGTGGGGGCTCGGTCGGAGAGCCGGCAGCGCGCTGTCGCGACGGTCGGCGCTCTGGCGAGGGCTGACCTGGGGCACCGCAACCGCGGCGAGGACCCGCTGGGCGATCTGCTCCGCGGGGATACCGTCTGCCAGCGCGTCGTAGGACAGCACGAGCCGGTGCTTGAGCACGTCGGCGGCCACGTCCGTGACGTCCTGGGGCAGTGCGTAGTCGCGTCCCCGCATCAGGGCCAGTGCCCGGCTAGCCGCCACCATGCCCAGCGAGGCTCGCGGGCTGGCGCCGTAGGCGACCAGGTCGGCGAGGTCAGGCAGGCCGAAGGCACGGGGGTCCCTGGTGGTCAGCACCAGGCGCACCGCGTAGTCGACCAGCGCAGAGTGCACGAACACGCGGTCGGCGGCGCCCTGCAACCGGATCAGGTCCTCGGGACCGAGCACCCGCTGCGCCCTGGGCGGGTCGACGCCCATCCGGTAGACGATCTCGCGCTCCTCCTCGGCCGAGGGGTAGCCGACGACGATCTTCATCAGGAACCTGTCACGCTGCGCCTCGGGCAGCGGGTAGACGCCTTCTGACTCGATCGGGTTCTGCGTCGCCAGCACGAGGAAAGGCAACGGCACCGGGTAGGTGGTGCCGCCGATCGACACCTGCCGCTCGGCCATGACCTCCAGCAGGGCCGACTGCACCTTGGCGGGCGCCCGGTTGATCTCGTCGGCCAGCACGAAGTTGGCGAAGATCGGGCCGAGCTCGACGTCGAAGCTCTCGACGGAGGCCCGGTAGACGCGGGTGCCGACGATGTCGGCGGGCACGAGGTCGGGAGTGAACTGCAGCCTGGCGAAGGTGCCCCCGGCGACAGTGGCCAAGGTCTCCACCGCAAGGGTCTTGGCAACCCCGGGGACCCCTTCGAGCAGGCAGTGGCCGCGGGCCAGCAAGCAGACCAACATCCGCTCCACCATGCGGTCCTGCCCGACGATCACCCGCTTGATCTCGAACAGCGCCCGCTCGAGACGACTGGCGTCACCGCCCGGCGTCCAGCTGGGGTCTGTCGCCGCCCTGGGATCGCTCACCCGGCCTCATCGATCCGGAACCCGACCTTCATCGTCACCTGGAAGTGCTCGACCTGCCCCTCGACGATGTGGCCGCGGATCTCGGTGGCCTCGAACCAGTCGAGGTTGCGCACGGTGCGGCTGGCCCGGGCCACGCCGCTGCGGATCGCCTCGGCGATGCTCTCGGTGCTGGTGCCCACGATCTCGGTCACGCCATACGTTCGGTCGGACATGGGGCGCACTCCCTTCGCTGGTGACGAGTGTCTCCCAGGGTGCCCTATGGCGGCCGTGAAGCAGATAGCTCCGTCAACTGCCGGCGGAGGACTCCGAGTCGGTGTAGCCCTTCACGGACCGATCCGCCGACAGGCAGCCGACCAGCTTGGATCGATGCCGCAGGTCGAGCCCGGTCACATCGAAGCGCAGCGGGTAGCGGCGGTTGACCGCATTATCGGGCCCTGCGGGCATCGCCTTGGCTCCTGCGACGCCGTCACAGGTGGTGCGTACCCGGTCGACATCGGCAGTCGTGTGGTCGGTGACGAAGATCACTACCAGCTCGCGGTGCGACAGCGTTCGCCCCAGCGAACCGCAGCCGCCGACCGAACCAGCGACCGTGGCCGCGGTCACCACGATCGTGAGAGCAGCGGCGATCCGCTCGGCGGCCGGGAGCACGATCCCAGGCTAGATGACCCATAGGGTGGGTCGAGTGGATCCCGCTCTGTATCCGGCCGGCGTCTCCTGGCGGCCGGTGTCGCCGCGGTTGGTCACCGTGCGCCGCGCGCTTGCCCTGGCTGCCTTGGTGCCGCTGTCGCTGGCCGGTTGCGTCGCCCTCGCCCTCGCTTCCGTCCCGGTCGGCGCGGGCGTCGCCGCGCTGCTGGCGGCGCTGCTGGGGTGGGTCTGGTGGTGGATCGGGCGCACCTGCCGTTCGTGGGGATATGCCGAGCGCGCCGACGACCTCCTCGTTCGGCACGGCCTGATCATCCGGCGACTCTCGGTGGTGCCGTACGGCCGGATGCAGTTCATCGACGTCACCGCCGGCCCGATCGACCGCCGGGTGCGCATCGCCACGGTGCACCTGCACACCGCGGCCGCCGCCAGCGATGCGCGGATCCCCGGGCTGCCGGCCGGGGAAGCCGCGCGCCTGCGCGACCGGCTCGCCGCACTCGGCGAGGCCCGCGCCGCCGGGCTGTGACGGGGACACCGGCCGCGGAGCCGGGAACCGCGCAGTTGCACCGGCTGCACCCACTGACGCCGGTGCTGCGCGGATTCAAGTACTTCTCGGCGATCGCCGCGCTTGTCTCGGTGCGCGAGATGAGCCAGCTGGGGCTCGCGCGGACGCTGCAGGTGTTGCCGGTGATCGTGGTGGCCGGCTTCGTCCTCGCGTACGTCTCGTGGCGGTTCACCTGGTATCGAATCGAGGGGCGTGAGCTGCACGTGGAGTCCGGCGTGCTCTTCCGCCGGTCGCGCAGGGTGCCGCTCGAGCGGGTGCAGGCCGTCGACATCGTACGGCCGCTCATCGGCCGAGCGCTGGGGCTGGCCGAACTCCGCCTGGAAGTTGTCGGTCAAGGAGCCAGTGAGGCGCCGCTGGCCTACCTCGCCGACGAGCAGGCCCACCTCCTGCGTGACCGTCTGCTGGCCCTTGCGGCAGGGGTCGACGAGCACGCCCCGGCACCGGCGGAAACCGTCCTGGCCCGGGTGCCGACGAGGGATCTGGTGGTGTCTGTGCTGCTGCTCAGCCAGGTCGTGGTTGGGCTGCCCGTGCTGGTGGGCCTCAGTGTCATCCTGCTGCTGGTCAGCGTACCGGTCTTCCTGGCGTCGCTGCCCGGCCTCGGCCCGCTGGCCTTCGGCATCTTCCGCACCACCGTGCAGCGGGTGCTGGTCGAGTACGGTTTCACCCTGGCACGGTCTGCCGACGGGTTGCGGCTGCGGCACGGGCTCCTGGAGACCAGGTTGCAGACGGTGCCACCCGGCCGGGTGCAGGCGCTGCGGATCGTGCAGCCGGTGCTCTGGCGGCGGCGCGACTGGGCCCGGGTCGAGGTCGATGTGGCCGGCTACGGCGGCGACGAGAACGAGCAGTTGGCGACCCGCGCGCTGTTGCCGGTCGCGCCGATGGCGATCTGCCGGGACCTCGTCGACCGGATTGTCGGGGGCGGGGACGTCACAGGGATGCCCCGGCGAGGAGTCCCGTCCCGGGCGGCGTGGTGCGATCCGGTGCAGTGGCGCCGATTGGGTCTGGGCTACTCCGCGGACGTGCTCGTGGTGTCCCGCGGACGGGTCCGGCGGGTGCTCGACGTCGTCCCGCTGGCCAAGGCCCAGAGCATCCGGGTGGTGCAGGGCCCGTGGCAGCGCCGGTTGCGGCTGGCCTCCTTGCATGTCGACACCGCGGGGCGGCGCCTGTCCACCGAGGCAGCACACCGCGACCTGGCCGAGGTGCAGCAGTTGGTGGAGGGTCTCAGCGATGCCGCCAGGGCCGAACGCGAGCGCCGCCGGCTGCCGTGATCAGTACGGACGCGTTCCCAGGGGCAGGATTCCGCTGTAGTACATGCTGCGTACGCGCACCGGAATCCCCTCCGTCGGCGCCTCGACTATTGCCCCGCCGCCGATGTACATCGCCACATGGTGGATACCGCTGGGTGCGCCGTCGAAGGAGTAGAACACCAAATCTCCCGGAATCAATGCGCTCAGGGGAATGTGGCTCCCGGACTGGTATTGATAGCCGCTGAAGTGCGGGAGATAGATGCCGGCGTGGGCATATGACCACAGCATCAGGCCTGAGCAGTCGTAGGCGTCGGGGCCGGCCGCCCCCCACACATAGGGCTTGCCGACCTGCGACAGGGCAGCATTGACGGCGATCGCTGCGGCATTGCCGCCGGAGACGCGGTGATGGCCCGAGGGTGCCCTGGATCCGGTGGATGCCCGGCTCGCCGCCCGCCGTGCCGCGGCTGCCGCCCGGGCGGCTGCTGCCCGGGCAGCTGCCTCGGCCCTGGCCCGGGCGACGGCCGCCTGGCGGGCGGCGATCAGCATGCCGGCCCGCGCCTGAGCCTGGACGAGTTTGTGCTGCAGATCGGCCTTCTGCGCCGTGAACTGGCCGGCGATGCGCTGGCTGTCGGCCTGCGCCTGCTCGGCGGCGTGCTTGGCCCTCTCGGCGGTGCGGCGGGCCGCAGCCTGCTTGAGCAAGGCGGCGCGGGCGGTGGAGAGGGCATTCGTCCGTCGGGTGCGCGCCTTGTCGAGCTCGTTGAGGCCGTCCTGTTGCCGCCCGCTCATGACCGAGAGCAGCCCGGCATCGTGCAGGACGTCGGCCGGCGTGTCGGAGATCGCGACGGCGGTCAGGGGCCCCAGGCCGCCGGCGTTCATGTAGTTGCTGGCCGCCACCTTGTCCATGCGAGCGATCATCTGCAACAACTGGGCCTGCGCGGCGGTGGCCGATCTCGCGGCCGCGGTCGCGCTCCTGGCGGCGACCTGCTCGTCGACCCGCGCCTTGTTGTAGGCCTCGGCGGCAGCCTCGGCGCGTGCGGCCGCGGCGGCGACATCGGCTTGGGCCTTGACCAGGGCGGCGGTGATCCGGCCCACCTCGGCGGCGCGGTCCTTGACTGCCTGCTGGCTTTGGGCAATCTCGGCGTCAGTAGGATTGCGCGGGTCGGCAATTGCCGCGGGGGCGATAAGGACCACCCCGCAAAGAGTAAGAATGACGGCAGCCATCAGGCGGCGTCGCCGGACAGGGGAACGCACAAACCCTCCCCGCCCACAGCGTCGAATCAACGTCCTGACCTCCGTAGCAGATCACACCACGGTCCAGGAAACAGCAAGACAGCACATTGTTGGGGGAAGTCGCTATTGCGTCGGCCGGCGTGTCACCGCAAAAGCCCGCCGGCAGGTGGTCGCCGGTCGTTCCCTACGGGCGATGTCGGGCTCTAGTTCACCTGGCGGTCGCGCCCTCTCCAGTAGGGTTCGCGCAGCTTGAACTTCTGGACCTTGCCGGTCGCCGTACGCGGGATGCTGTCGCGGAACTCCACGGTGGTGGGGGCCTTGAACCCGGCCAGGTTGGCCTTGCAGTGGGCGATGATCTCGGTCTCGTCGGCGCTCGCCCCGTCGGCCAGCACCACCAGGGCGGTGACGGTCTCGCCCCACCGTTCGTGGGGTATCCCGATCACGGCCACCTCCGCGACCGCCGGATGCTGGTAGATCACGTCCTCGACCTCGATCGAGGAGACGTTCTCCCCACCGGTGATGATCACGTCCTTCTTGCGGTCCCGGATCGTCAGGTACCCGTCGTCGTCGATCTCGCCACCGTCGCCGGTGTGGAACCATCCGCCGTCGAAGGCCTCTCCCGTCGCCCCAGGGTTGTCCCAGTAGCCGGCCATGATCACGTTGGAAGTGGCCAGCACCTCGTCGTCGTCGGCGAGGGCGAGCCGCACGCCGATCGCCGGAGCGCCGGCCCTGGATAGCCGAGCGGCCCGCTCGTCGGGTGGCAGGCCGTCGTACTCCTGCCGGGACCGGTTGATGGTCAGTAGGGGCGCTGTCTCGGTCAGCCCGTAGATCTGGACGAACTCCCATCCCAGCTCGGCCTCGACCCGAGCGATGGTGCGGGTAGGCGGGGGCGCGCCGGCGCAGATGATCCGCACCCGGCCACGGCCGGGGATCTCACCCTGCCAGTCGCGGCCGGCTTCCAGCACAGCGCTGACCACCGCCGGTGCTGCACACATCAACGTCACACCGTGCCGGTCCACGCGGTGCAGGATCTCAGCGCCGTCGACCTTGCGCAGGACCACCTGCGGCACGCCGAGACCGGCCAACACCCACGGCATGCCCCAGCCGTTGGCGTGAAACATCGGGAGGGTGTGCAGGTAGACGTCACGGTCGCTGACCCCCCCGTGCAGCCCGAAGGTCAATGCGTTGAGGTAGATGTTGCGGTGGGTCAACTGCACGCCCTTGGGCCGGGCCGTCGTGCCGCTGGTGTAGTTGATCGTCGCGGCGGCGTCCTCGTCGGGCGCCGCCCAGGGCACCGGCTCGCGGTCGGGGCGCACCAGCGCCTGGTCGGACTCCGCTCCCAGCACCAGGCGGTGCCGGGCCCGCACCCCCGACAGCGCCTCGTCCACATCGGGATCGACGAGCAGCATCGATGCGCCGGAGTGCTCGACGATATAGGCGACCTCCTCCCGGCTGAGCCGGAAGTTGACCGGCACCAGGACGCGCCCTGCGGCCGGGACGGCATAGAGCAACTCCAGCAACCGGGCAGCATTGTGGCTCACCACAGCGACCCGCTCCCCCGTGGCGACGTCCAACTCGTCGAGTCCGGCCGCCACGGCACGGACCCGGCCGGCCACTTCGCCGAGGCTCAACGTGCCGAGCGACGCGGCGGGCTGGTCGGGCTCGTCGATGACCCCCGTGCGCCGCGCGTACACCGCGGCACCGCGGTCCAGGAAATCACTGGTGAGCAGCGGAACACGCATCGCATCCTCCGGAGTGCGCCGTCGACCCGGGAGACCGAGGCTAGACCGGACCGGGGGGGACGGCACGCCGGGCCCACCACCGCTCCCCCATCTCGACCAGCCCCAGGGCAAGCAGCGCGACTGCCCAGCCGGCCAGGATGTCGATCAGATAGTGCTCGGAGAAGTAGATGAGCACCCAGGCCATTGCCACCGGGTAGGCCAGGAGCAGCAAGGTCCACAGCGTGCGGATCCGCAGTACGAAGAACAGCGCCACGAACAGTGCGAACGCCGAGTGCAGCGACGGCATGGCCGCGACCGGGTTGGCCACACCCTGACCCTTGGTGACCAGCCGGCCGGCCGAGTGCAGGCCGATGGCGTCCCAGCCGCAGTTGGTGATGCGGGGCACGGCGGACAGCCGCACCGGGACGTCGCAGCCGGGGTTGGCCTGCATCGACGTCAGGTAGCCGTGCTCGCTGGCCCACCACGGCGGTGCCATCGGGTAGAGGATGTAGATCGCCAGGCCGATCACGTCCAGCGCGATGAACCGCCGCATGAACGCCGCCCACACCGGCCGGCTGCGCAGCCACAGCACCGCGGCGACGATCATTGCGGTGACGAAATGGGAGAAGTACACGAACGAGCCGAGCACGTCGTACCAGCGCACCCGCCCCGGCATGTAGAGGTGCCACTGTAACCAGACGGTCGGGACCTTGCCGCCAGTGAGCCAGCCGGCCAGCCAGGTGTCGGCGTGGATTGGCTCGGTGACGTGCAGCGGGAAGCCCAGGTTGTCGGCGGCGCCCCGGCTGAAGTTGTAGGCGACGATCACTACGATCAGCGGGGTCCAGTCGCGCACGAAGCGCAGGTGGTCGCGCCACGGGGCGGCGGCGTTCCAGGCGGCGATGGCCACCCACAGGAACAGGAAGATCAGAACCGGGTCGGTGGGCAGGCCGACGGTCTTCCAGTAGACACCGACGCCGACGAAGTAGGCGGTGATCGCGACGATGCGGCGCCGCCGGTCGCGGGCGGCGCGAGCGGTGCCCGGCGGCTCGGGGGTGTCGGTGCCCTCGTGATCTGTCTGCACCGCCACGAGGGGCAAGTCTACGGGAGTCGCCAGGACTCAGCCGGTCGCTGCGAGGGCACCGCGGACCAGGGCGGGGAGCAGCTCCCCGATGGGTTCGCGCAGCACCGCGTCGGCCAGGCTGTCGTACGCGGTCGGCTCGGCGTTGACGATCACCACCCGGGCGCCGGCCCGCGCCGCCACCTCGGTCAGCCCTGCGGCGGGTTGCACCGACAGTGAGCTGCCGACCGCGAGGAACAACTCGCAGTCCCGGGCCGCCGCGAGCGCGGCCGCCAGGACCTCCGGCACCAGCGACTGCCCGAACGAGATCGTGGCCGACTTCAGCACCCCGCCACAGCGCCGGCAAGGCGGGTCGTCCTCCCCTGCGTCGACCCGGGCCAAGATGCCTGCCATGGGCGAGCGCTCCCCACATGACAGGCACTGGACCGTGCGCATGGTCCCGTGCACCTCGATGACCAGATCAGCGGAGCTGCCGGCGCGCTGCTGCAGTTCGTCGATGTTCTGAGTCACGATCGCCACGAGCCGCCCGGAGCGCTCGAGGTCGACCAGCGCCCGATGAGCGGCATTGGGTTGCGCCGACCAGGCAGGGTGTTCCCGCCGGTTGCGCCAGGCCTCGCGGCGCACCTGCGGATCGGCGAGGTAGCTCCGCAGGGTGGACAGCCGCTGGGCCGCCGGATTGCGGGTCCACACCCCGTTGGGGCCGCGGAAGTCCGGGATCCCGCTGTCGGTGCTGACGCCGGCTCCGCAGAGCACGGTGACCCGGCCGGCGTCGGCCAGCCAGCGGGTCACCTGCTCGATGCTCACCGACGCGAGGTTAGGTTGGGAACGCGATTCCCACCACTGCCTGGAGGTCCGCCCGTGGTCACCGCGTTGTTGCTGACACAGGTGGGAATGCCGATGGCTCTCACCGAGGTCGACCTGCGGCCGCTCGGTCCCACCGACGTCCGGGTCCAGCTGGCCGCGGCAGGCGTGTGCCACTCCGACCTCTCCCTGGCCCGCGGCGTCCTGCGTCAGCGGGTGCCTGCAGTGCTGGGCCACGAGGGCGCCGGGGTCGTGCTGGAGACCGGCCCGGGAGCCACCGGGGTCTGCGCCGGCGACCGGGTCATGCTGGTGTGGGCGCCGCCGTGCCGGTCCTGCTGGTTCTGTCGGGCCGGCGAGCCCTGGTTGTGCGAGCGGGCGTTGGAGGCCGCTGACGAGCCCTACGCGACGGCCGACGGCGCCCCGGTCTACCCGGGGTTGGGCACCGCCGCCTTCGGGTCGGAGACGGTGGTGCCGGCGAGGGCCGTGCTGAGCCTGCCCGACGACCTGTCGCTGGACACGGCGGCCCTGCTGGGCTGCGCGGTGCTGACCGGCTTCGGAGCGGTGCACAACACCACCACGGTGCGCCGCGGTGACTCGGTGCTCGTCATGGGCCTGGGCGGGGTCGGGCTGGCCGCCGTGCAGGGCGCCCGCATCGCCGGCGCAGCCCCGCTGGTGGCCGTCGACCCGGACCCCGCCAAGCACGCACTCGCGCTCGGCATGGGTGCCGACTTCGCCTGGGCGCCGGGAGACGGGCTGGCCGCGCAGGTGCGCGCTGTGACCGGCGGGCGGGGAGTCGACGTGGCGGTGGAGTGCGTCGGCCGCGCTGCGACGATCCGTTCGGCGTGGTCGCTGACCCGCCGGGGCGGGCACACCGTCGTGGTCGGCATCGGCAGCCGCGACGACCAGGCCACCTGGAACGCCCTTGAACTGTTCCACTACGGCCGCACGCTGTCGGGCTGCGTCTACGGCTCCACCGACCCTGACCGCGACGTCCCGCGGCTGATCGAGCACGTGCGCTCCGGGGCACTCGACCTGGCCGCCCTGGTCACCCGGCGGATCGGCCTGGGCGAGGTGGAGTCGGCGCTGGACGACATGGCTGACGGCCGCGGTGCCCGCACCCTCGTCGTGTTCTGATGACCCGGTGACCGCAAGCATCTCCTTCGACCGTGCCGCCGACTACTACGACGCCACGCGCGCCCTCCCCCACGACGTGAGGGAGCAGGTGAACGGCCTGCTGGCCGCAGAGCTGGCCGGGCGCCCCGCCTGCCTCGAGATCGGGGTCGGCACAGGGCGCATCGGGCTGCCGCTGGCCCGGCACGGCCTCGACATCCTGGGCCTCGACCTCGCGCGGCCGATGCTGGAGCGGCTCGTCGCCAACGCCGGTGGACGGCCGCCCTTCCCGCTGCTCGTCGGTGACGCCACCCGGCTGCCGTTGGCGAGTTCCTCCTGCGGGGCGGTGCTGGCCTGCCATGTCCTACACCTGATCCCCGACTGGCGGGCCGCCGTCGACGAGGCGCTCCGGGTGCTCGCCCCCGGAGGGGCCTTGCTGGTCGACTTCGGCGGCCCGGTGAGGGCGCCCTGGCACAGCGCCCTCGTCGAGATCGCTGCCCGGCACCGGGTGGCCGTGGTGCGTCCGGGTGCCTCCGACCCGGCCGAGGTTGCCAGATACCTGGCCGGACGGGCCACCGCACGGGTCCTGCCGACCGTGACCTTCGACGTCACGCTGAGGCTGGCCGCCGATCTCGACAACGTCGAGCAACAGATCTTCTCGTGGACGTGGGATCACGCCCCCGAGCAGCTGAAGGCGGTGTGCGACGACATCCGGCGCTGGGCCTGTGACGAGGGCCGCGATCTCCAGGAGCCGGTCACGGTCGAACGCACGATCCGCTGGCAGGCCTACGAGCCGTTGCGGTGACCGGCTCCTACGACGTCGACCGCGTGCGGGCCGACTTCCCGGCGCTCGACGACGGCACCGCCTACTTCGACGGACCCGGCGGCAGCCAGAGCCCCCGCCGGGTCGCCGAGGCGGTGGCGGGCGCACTGACCGCGGGGTTGTCCAACCGCGACCGGCTCACCACCTCGGGGGCCCGGGCCGACGACATCGTGCTCGCCGCCCGGGTGGCCGTCGGTGACCTGGTCGGTGGCGATCCGGCCGGAGTGGTCTTCGGCAGGAGCATGACGGCACTGACCTATGAGCTGTCCCGAACGCTGGCCAAGAGTTGGCAGCCCGACGACGAGGTAGTGGTCACCAGCCTCGACCACGACGCGAACATCAGGCCCTGGGTGCAAGCTGCGGCAACCGTGGGCGCCCGGGTGCGGTGGGCTGAGATGGACCCGCACACCGCCGAGCTCCCGACGGAGGCGGTCACCACGCAGCTGACCGCGCGCACCCGCCTGGTCGCCGTCACCGGCGCCTCCAACCTGCTCGGCACCCGGCCGGACCTGCCGGCGATCACCCGGGCCGCCCACGGCGTGGGCGCTCTGGTGTATCTCGACGCCGTGCATCTCACGCCGCACGCCGCGGTGGACGCAGCAGCTCTGGGTGTCGACTTCCTCGCGGCCTCCCCGTACAAGTTCCTCGGCCCGCATCTGGGGCTGGTGTGTGCCGCTCCGGCCCTCCTCGCATCATTGCGGCCGGACAAGCTGCTGCCCGCCACTGACGCCGTCCCCGAGCGGTTCGAGCTCGGCACCCTGCCCTACGAACTGCTGGCGGGGACCACCGCTGCCGTTGACTTCCTCGCCGATCTGGTGCCGGGCACGGGTCCGCGGCGCGCCCGGCTGACCGCCTCCATGACCGCGCTCGAGACATACGAGGACGGGCTCAGGGATCTTCTCGAGACCGGCTTGGGCGACTGCAGCCGGGTCAGAATGCACGGCCATGCCGCACGCCGGACGCCGACCACGCTGTTCACCGTCGCCGGGCTGACGCCGCGCGAGGTCGCCGGGCACCTCGCCGGGCGGGGGATCAACGCCCCGGCCAGCTCGTTCTATGCAGTCGAGGCAGCGCGGCGCATCGGCCTGGGCGACGGGGGCGGGGTCCGGGCCGGTATCGCGCCGTACACGAGCCGTTCCGACGTCGAAAGGCTGGTCGACGCCGTGGCCGGGCTCCCCGGCTAGTCACGTGAGCATCGAGCCAAGCGAGCAGCGCAGCGAGATCGAGGCTAGTCAGCCAGTGCCGGCGTGCCGGGAGACGGCCCGGGGAGGCGCCGGGTCGAGCCGTTGCTCGACGTAGATGGCGTGCCACAGCATGAACACCAGGACGGTCCAGATCTTGCGGCTGCGGTCGGCCTCACCGGCCCGGTGCTCGACCAACATGTTGCGGACGTAGGCCTTGTCGATCAGCTCATCGGTGGCGCTGTCGTCGACGATGGACTGCGCCCAGTCGTACATCACATCCTTGAGCCAGAGCCGGATCGGGACCGGGAAGCCCAGCTTGCGCCGCTCGACGACGTGCGGTGGGACGAGGCCCGCCAAGGCGTGGCGCAACGCCAGCTTGGTGGTCTGCTTGGTGATCCGTTGGTCGAGCGGGATCTTGGCGGCCACCTCGAAGACCCCCGTGTCGAGGAAGGGCACCCGCAACTCCAGGGAGTGCGCCATGGACATCCGGTCGGCCTTGACCAGGATGTCACCGCGCAGCCAGGTGAACAGGTCTACGTACTGCATCTTGGTCACGTCGTCGTAATCCGCCGCCTCGTCGTAGAAGCGCCGGGTTATGTCGAGGTAGGAGACCCTCGGGTCGTAGTGCACGAGGAGGTGCCGCTTCTCCTCCTCGGTGAACATCCGCGCGTTGCCGTAGTAGCGCTCCCGGATCGGAGTCGCGCCGCGCTCCAGGAAGCTCTTGCCGCGGATGCCCTCGGGCAGGACGCGGGAGACCGCCAGCATCCCCTTGCGCACGCCGGTGGGCAGCCCGCTCAGCTGGCGCAGGGACAGCGGCTCGCGATAGATGTTGTAGCCGCCGAAGAACTCGTCGGCGCCCTCCCCGGAGAGCACCACGGTGACGTGCTTGGCGGCCTCCTGGGCGACGAAGTACAGCGGCACCAGCGCCGGGTCCGCAACGGGGTCGTCCAGGTGCCAGATGATGCGCGGCAGGGCGTCCATCATCTGCTGGGCGTCGATCACCGTGGGGATCGTCGTCACGTCGAGCCAGCGGGCCGACTGCTGGGCGATGTCGATCTCGGAGTAGCCGTCAACGTCGTAGCCCACGGTAAAGGTCAGAATGTCGGGCTTGTGTTTCTTGGCCAGGGCCACGATGCCGGTCGAGTCGATGCCGCTGGACAGGAACGCTCCGACCGGCACGTCGCTGCGCAGGTGGATGCGTATCGACTCCTCCAGGGCGTCGCGGATCCCGAGGTAGAGCTTGTCGGTGTCGTCGACGGGCGTGGGGTCGAACGTCGGGCGGAAATAGCGGGAGTAGGTGAGCTGCCCGCCGGGTGTCCAGGACACCGACATGCCGCTCTCGACCTTGCGGATCCGCTCGTGCAGCGTGGCCGGCTCGGGAACGTACTGCAGGGTGAGGTAGTGCTGCAGCGCCTCGGTGTCCAGGGCTTTGCTGCGGGCGTCGAGGAAGGGCATGAGCGCCTTCTTCTCGCTGGCGAAGTAGACGCCCTCCTGCGTCTCGAGCACGTGCATGGGTTTGATGCCGAAGGGGTCGCGGGCACCGAAGAGCCGGCGCTCCTGGCGGTCCCAGATCAGGTAAGCGAACATGCCGCGGAGCCGGCTGACCGACTCTGGCCCCCAGTGATGATAGGCGGCGAGAATCACCTCGGAGTCGCCGTCGGTGGCGAAGGTGGCGCCCCGCTCGACCAGCTCCGCGCGCAACTCGAGGTAGTTGTAGATCTCGCCGTTGAAGGTCATGACGTAACGGCCGCCGGCGTACTCGATGGGCTGATGGCTCTTGGCCACGTCGATGATCGACAACCGCTTGAAGGCGAGCACCACGTCGTCGCCGGCCACGGTGACGCCGGTCTCGTCGGGGCCTCTGTGATGCATCGACTCCAGAGCTGCGGCGATGCCGTCACGGTGACCGGTGACGTCAGCGCCGGCGCTGACGAACGTGAGCAGACCGCACATGCCGCCCATCCTCGCAGACAGTGCCGGGAGGGCACTCACAGCCGCTGCAGGAGCTCCAAACGGTTGCCGAACGGGTCGGCGGTGTAGCAGCGACGCATGCCGGGGAAGTCGGCATCCCAGGCCACCGGGTAGCCCGCCTCGCCCAGTCGCGCGGCCCAGGCGTCGATGTCGCGTACGAGCAGCCCAGGGTGGGCCTTGGTGGCCGGCCGGAAGCCCTCCTCGACCCCGAGGTGCAACTCGATGCCGTCGCCGCGGAACCATGCCCCGCCGCGAGCGGCCAGCACGGGCGGCTTGGGGATCTCCGCCAGCCCGAGCACACCGGCGTAGAAGGCCCGGGCCGACGCCTCCCGGCCCGGTGGCATGGCCAGTTGCACGTGGTGGATCATCGCCTCACGGTAACCGTAACTGGCATTCCAACCAAGACGAACGTACTGTTTGCTAGTTGCCCGCCCGCAAGGAGCCGACGTGAGCGCATCGAGCACCGTCCAGGACAGTTTCGGCTCAGTCGGCCGATTGGCGGCAGGGGGATCCGACTACGAGATCCGCCGGATCGCCGCGGTCGACGGGGCCCCGCAGTTGCCGTACTCGCTGAAGATCCTCCTCGAGAACCTGCTGCGCACCGAGGACGGCAAGCACACCACGGTCGAGCACATCCGCGCGCTAGCTGCCTGGGACCCGCTCGGTGAGCCCACCACGGAGATCCAGTTCACCCCGGCCCGGGTGATCATGCAGGACTTCACCGGTGTCCCCTGCGTGGTCGACCTCGCCACCATGCGCGAGGCGATGACCGCCCTCGGCGGGGATCCGGCCCGGATCAACCCGCTGGCGCCAGCCGAGCTGGTCATCGACCACTCGGTAATCGCCGACGTGTTCGGGGCCCCAGACTCATTCGCCCGCAACGTCGGCTTCGAGTACGCCCGCAACCGCGAGCGCTACCAGTTCCTGCGGTGGGGTCAGGGCGCCTTCGACCAGTTCCGGGTAGTGCCGCCGGGGACCGGCATCGTCCATCAGGTCAACATCGAGCACTTGGCGCGGGTGGTGATGGTGCGGGACGCCACTGCCGGCCGACTGCTGGCCTACCCCGACACGTGCGTGGGCACCGACTCGCACACCACCATGGTCAACGGCCTCGGCGTGCTCGGCTGGGGCGTGGGCGGCATCGAGGCGGAAGCGGCGATGCTGGGCCAGCCGGTGTCGATGCTCATCCCCCGGGTGGTTGGCTTCAGGCTGACGGGCGAGCTGCCGGAGGGGGTCACCGCCACCGACCTGGTGCTGACGATCACCGAACTGCTGCGCCGGCACGGCGTGGTCGGCAAGTTCGTGGAGTTCTACGGCTCCGGTGTGTCGGCCGTCCCGCTGGCCAATCGGGCCACCATCGGCAACATGAGCCCGGAGTACGGCTCCACGTGCGCGATCTTCCCGATCGACGCGGAGACGGTCCGCTACCTGCGGATGACCGGGCGCCCGGCCGAGCAGGTGGCGCTCGTGGAGGCATACGCCAAGGAGCAGGGCCTGTGGCACGACCCCTCCGTCGAGCCGGCGTACTCCGAGACCCTGGAGCTGGACCTCGGCACCATCGTGCCGTCGCTTGCCGGTCCGAAGCGGCCCCAGGACCGCGTGTCGCTGTCGGAGGCCAAGCTGTCCTTCCGCGCAGCGCTGGCTGGCTATGTGAGCGGCACCGAGGAGTTGGCCGGATCGCCCGTGGACGAGAGCTCCCGCGAGTCCTTCCCCGCCAGCGACCCGCCCGCCGTCGATAAGGGCAACGGCCTGGGCGTGCCCCGGCAACCGGCCGGTGCGGCGCTAGGCGAGCGGCCCTCCCGGCGAACCGCGGTCACCATGGACGACGGCACGGCCACCGAGATCGACCACGGGGCGGTCGTCATCGCCGCGATCACCTCCTGCACGAACACCTCCAACCCGACGGTCATGATCGGCGCCGCACTGCTGGCCAAGAAGGCGGTCGAGAAGGGGTTGTCGAGCAAGCCGTGGGTCAAGACCACCCTGGCCCCCGGTTCCAAGGTCGTCATGGACTACTACGAGCGGGCGGGCCTGATCCCCTATCTCGACAAACTCGGCTTCAACCTGGTCGGCTACGGCTGCACTACATGCATCGGCAACTCCGGGCCCCTACCGGACGCCGTCAGCAACGCTGTCAACGAAGCCGACCTGGCCGTGGTCTCGGTGCTGTCGGGCAACCGCAACTTCGAGGGCCGGATCAACCCCGACGTGAAGATGAACTACCTTGCCTCCCCTCCCCTCGTGGTGGCCTACGCCCTGGCCGGGACGATGGACCTCGACCTCACCACCGAGCCGCTGGCCACCGGTGGCGCCGGCGAGAGCGTCTACCTGCGCGACATCTGGCCTAGCGCCCGGGAGATCCAGGACGTCATCGACACGGCGATCGAGTCGCAGATGTACTCCCGCGACTATGCCGACGTCTTCGCCGGCGACGACCAGTGGCGCTCGCTGCCCACCCCTGCCGGAACGACGTTCGAGTGGGACCCGCAGTCGACCTACGTGCGCAAGCCGCCGTACTTCGACGGGATGCCCGCCTCGCCCGACCCCGTCGCCGACCTCACCGGCGCCCGGGTCCTGGTCAAGCTCGGCGACTCCGTCACCACCGACCACATCTCCCCGGCCGGCTCGATCCGGACCGACTCCCCCGCCGGTCGCTACCTGACCGAGCACGGCGTTGCCAAGGCAGACTTCAACTCCTACGGGTCGCGACGCGGCAACCACGAAGTGATGATCCGCGGCACGTTCGCCAATATCCGGCTGCGAAATCAACTCGCACCGGGCACCGAGGGCGGTGAGACGATCAACCTGCTGACCGGTGAGCAGTCCACCATCTTCGACGCCGCCCTCGCCTATGCCGATGCCGGAGTCCCGCTGATAGTGCTGGCCGGCAAGGAGTACGGCTCGGGCTCGTCCCGCGACTGGGCGGCCAAGGGCACCGCGCTGCTCGGCGTCCGGGCCGTGATCGCCGAGTCCTACGAGCGCATCCACCGGTCGAACCTGATCGGCATGGGCGTGCTGCCGCTGCAGTACGGCGAGGGAGACAGCGCCGCGTCGCTCGGGCTCGACGGTACGGAGACCTTCGCCATCAGTGGCGTGACTGCCCTCAACGACGGCGACTCCCCCGGCGAGGTGACGGTGAGAGCCGTTGCTGGCTCCGAGGAGGTCATCGAGTTCCGCACCCGGCTGCGCATCGACACCCCCGGTGAGGCCGACTACTTCCGGCACGGCGGCATCATGCAGTACGTCCTGCGCTCGCTGCTGGCCTCCTAGGGCCCCGGCCATGCCACGGGTGACGCAGGGCCACGTCGACGCGCGCCGCCGGCAGATCCTCGACGGTGCGCGGACCTGCTTCGCCCGGCACGGCTTCGAGGGGGCGACCGTGCGCCGCCTCGAGGAGGAGATCGGCCTGTCCCGGGGGGCGATCTTCCACCACTTTCGCGACAAGGACACCCTGTTCCTGGCCGCCGCCGAGGACGACGCGGCCGAGATGGCCTCGGTGGTGGCGCGGCACGGCCTGGTGCAGGTCATGCGCGACCTGCTGCGCGACGCCGACCCCGACTGGCTCGGCACCCAGCTCGAGGTGTCGCGGCGGCTGCGCACCGACGAGGAGTTCCGCTCTCGGTGGGAGCAGCGGGCAGCGGAGATCGAGCGAGCCACCCGCGGCCGGCTCGAGCGGGCCAGCGACGCCGGCACCTTGCGCGAGGATGTGGACCTCGACGTCCTGCAGCGCTTCCTCGCCCTTGCCCTGGACGGACTGGTGCTGCGGCTGGCCACCGGCATCCCCGCCGGTGATCTCGATCCCGTACTCGACCTGGTCGAGGAGACCGTCCGCCGCCGGTGACCGCCGCACCCCACCCGATCCGGCCCACTCCCGCCGATCTGGCCGCTGCCCGCGACCGCACTATCCCCGATGTCGCGGGGCCGGGCCTGGACGTCCTGTTCTGCGGGATCAACCCGGGTCTATGGT
>JBDUBV010000125.1:0-7881 GCA_040003795.1 Pseudonocardiales bacterium
ACCGAGGCGTATGTCGGCCGGGACCCGCAGGGCGAGCAGTGGCGCGGCGTGATCGGCGAGATCATCGTGTTCGACCGCGTGCTCAGCAGCTCCGAGCGCGCGTCCGTCGAGACCTACCTCGACCGCAAGTGGGACGTCGGCGTGCCGTAACGCGGCACCGGTCCCGGCCGGGCAGGGCTGCCCGCCGCGCGGCGCCGACCGTCCTAACCTCTCGTGGTCCCTTACATCCCCTGGCCCGCGAGAGGACCCCGTCAATCATGGCCCGACCCCCCGCCCGCTTCGCTCTCGTAGCAGCAGCGTTGCTCAGCGTCACCGCTGTCACGGCCGCCCTGGTGGGCGCGCAGGACGGAGCGTCCGCCGCGAACGCGCCGGCCGCCGCACCACCCGCGTCGGCCCCCGGGTCGACCGCCGCCACCGACCACGTCGGCGAGTTCGCCGCGTCCGTGCACTGGGACACCGTGGCCGCACGCAGCGGGACCTGGAGCGACCCCGGCACCTGGAACACCGGCGCGGCCCCCCGCGACGGCGCCGACGTGAAGATCCCCACCGGCATGTCCGTGACCATCCGCGGCAGCGAGTCGACGCCGATGGCCCGGGTGCTCGCCGAGGGCGCCCTGGTCTTCGACCCCACCAAGGACACCCGGCTGGTGGTCGACACCCTCCTGGTCGCGACATCCGGTCGCCTCACCCTGGGTACCGCCGCAGCACCGCTCGCGGCCGGCCGTACCGCGCAGATCGTGATCGCGTCCCACCCCAAGGCTCCGCTGGACGTCGCGATGAAGACCCGCGGGATCCTGGCGCAGGGCACGGTCGAGACCAACGCGCCGCACAAGTCCAGCAAGGCCCGGCTGGTCGGTGACGCACCCGCCGGCAGCACGAGTCTCGCCTTCGCCGACGACCTCGGCGGGTGGCGGGTCGGCGACCAGATCGACGTCACCGGCACCTACTACCGGCCGCTGCGCACCCAGAAGGGGGGCGCGGTCGACCTGCCTCCGCTGGAGAACGAACTGCGCACGGTCACGGCGATCAGCGGTCGCACGGTGACGCTGGACTTCGCGCTGAAGGCGACCCACCGCCGGGCGGCGAAGAGCGTCTCGATCTACGTGGCCAACCTGACCCGGGCGGTCTCGGTCTCCTCGGCGAAGACGACCCCGATCACCGAGCGCGGTCACGTGATGTTCATGCAAGGAGCCCGCGTCACAATCGCCAACACCGGCTTCTACGGGCTGGGTCGCACCCGCAAGGACGTCGACCTGAGCGACACCAACGTGCCCGGCGTGTACCCCGTGCACTTCCATCGCGACGGCTACGACAACCTCCAGAAGGTCACCGGCAGCGTCGTCCAGGGCACGCCGGGTTGGGGCATCGTCAACCACAGCAGCGCTCTGGACGCCAGCGACAACGTGGTGCACGACTTCGTCGGCTCGGCCTACGTGAGCGAGGCCGGCGACGAGATCGGCAGCTTCACCGGCAACCTGGCCTCCGGCGGGAGCGACCACCCGGTCGGGCCCAAGGTGGCCTCCCGCGTGGCCGTGTCGCCCGAGCAGCGCATCCGGGCCGCGAAGGGCGACATGGGCAAGTTCGCGACCGGCTTCTGGCTGGTCAGCCCCTCGGTGCGGGTCGAGGACAACGTCGTGGCCGGCAGCCGGGGAACGGCGTACTTCCTCTTCGGTCTCGGCACGGCCGAGGACGGCAAGTGGACGGGCCCGCCGCTGGACCAATTTCCGGCCGGCACCAACCCCCGCACCTGGGCTTATCCCAACCAGTACACCGGTGCCAAGATGGGGCTGACGGCGGACATGCCCGTCAAGAGCTTCCGCGGCAACGTGGCCTACGGCGTCTTCCAGGGGCTGCGCGTGCGATGGAGCAACGACAGTGACGCCTTCCTGCTGACCCGCACCGGCACCCGGATCCTGGAGAACGCACCCAGCCAGATCCAGGGCTCGGCCGACCAGGTGCACCGCACGGTGTCGGTTCTGTCGAACCTGACGTTCTGGAACGTGGCGTCCGGGATCAGCACCGGTTA
Organism: Pseudonocardiales bacterium; assembly: GCA_040003795.1. GTDB lineage: Bacteria > Actinomycetota > Actinomycetes > Mycobacteriales > QHCA01 > QHCA01. The sequence continues at coordinate 2,027 of JBDUBV010000125.1, forward strand.
CAGCGGGGGCTTCGACATCGACCACGCCAACGTGATCAACGGCCCCGAGTACCACCCGGACTGCACCAACGGTGCTGTCTGCACCGAGGGGGGCATCTACCTCGCCGACGGTGGCGGCGGGAGCACCACCCAGGTCCGCAACTCGAGCGTGGCGAACGTGACCGACCCGATCACCCTGGCGACCAAGGGCCAGCAGACCGTGGTCAACACCACCACCGACGGGCGGCCGTACACCGGCTCCTGACCCTTGCCGGCGATCGGATCATGCTCACCCGAGCACGATCGGCTGACCACCCTCCCTCCCGCACAGGCGGGAGGGAGGCGGTCGGCACGTCGCACGAGGTCGGGATGCACGGACGACCCTGTGTTCCCCGGCGACCCGGCCGCGGGAGTCACCAGCCCACGGTCACCAGCAGGTACTGCGGGTCGGAGTGGGACACGAACGAGGACCGGTTCGCCATTTCAGCCACCCCGGATCGGGACGACACGCAGTTGTTCAGGAGTCTCCTAGAACGGCACGCCGGCGCGGTGCGTGCGAGCAAGCACGCACACCGCGCGGCGCAGCCAGCCCCGCAAGCCGGTCGAGGTCAGGGTGCCGTCAGCGACGGCCTGGCAGTAGGTGCTGAGGGACATGTCAGTGCTTTCGCGCGGAGGGGCGGATGGGCTTCGGGCGGGCGATGGGCGCCTGACCCCACGGCTACCGCGCGTCCGGCCGACAGCGACCGTCATTGACCACTAGCAGCGTCATGCCGAGCAGGCAGCAGCACCACACGGCACTGCCACTCCCGCTGCGATGGTCGACCACGTATGCAGCCTACTTGAGGCCGCAACAGTGTGCGGGAACAGACCTGCGGCTGGATCAGTCGCATACCCCGGGGGGTATACTCGGCTGCGCCGACGAAGAGAGGACGAAATGGTGACCGAGGTGGGTCTGCCTGACCTGGAGCAGGCGCTGAACAACGGGGCGCTGCTGCTGGACGTACGCGAGTACGCCGAGGGGCACATCCCTGGAGCGCAGCTGCTGCCGCTGTCGGTGTTGCCGGTGCGGATGCACGAGCTGCCCCGCGACCGGCCCGTCTACGTCGCCTGCCAGGCCGGCGGGCGCAGCGCGCAAGCCGCCAAGCTGCTCACCCGTGCCGGCGTCGACGCCCGACCGGTCACCGGCGGCACGGCCGCCTGGATCAGCAGTGGCCGCGCCCACCAGACCGGCTTCCCGCGCTCCTGACCGAGCGCCCCACCGCCCAGAGAAGAGCGATCAGCTTGATGAGCACTGCCACCGGGACCGCTGGCCTGGACACCGTGCAACGCGACGGCCTGACCGTGACAGTCCTGGAGACCCCGGACCTGGGCGACCGCAGCTACGTCGTCGACGACGGCACCGCGGCACTGGTGATCGACCCGCAGCGCGACCTGGACCGGGTGGAGGCTGTCCTGGCCGCCCGCGGCGTGAGCCTGGTCGCGGTCGCGGAGACCCACCTGCACAACGACTACGTATCCGGCGGCCTGGAGCTGGCCCGGCGCCACGACGTCGACTACCTGGTGCCGTGCGAGGCCGAGGTCGCCTACGAGTGCACGCTGGTCTGCGGGCACGACGTGCGACGGATCGCGTCCATGGCGGTCCGCACCCTGGCCACCCCCGGGCACACCCCGCACCACGTCTCCTTCGCAGTCGGCGTCGCGGGCGGGCAGCCGTCGCTGGTGTTCACCGGCGGGTCGCTGCTGTTCGGCGCCGTCGGCCGCACCGACCTGGTCAGCCCCGACCTCACCGAGCAGCTGACCCGCGCGCAGTGGGCGTCGGTACGCCGGCTTGTCGACGAGCTGCCCGGCCAGGCTGCGGTTCTGCCGACCCACGGGTTCGGCAGCTTCTGCGCGGCGACGCCGACCTCGGGCACCGCGTCCACGATCGAGCAGCAGCGCCGTGACAACCCGGCGTTCGCGCGGGACGAGGAGACGTTCGTCCGAGAGCTCCTCGCCGGCTTCGACGCATACCCCGCCTACTACTCCCACATGGGCCCGATCAACGGCGCCGGCCCCGCGCCGCTGGACCTGTCGCCCGCCAGCCACGCCGATCCGGTCGAGCTGCGCCGTCGCCTGGACGCCGGGGAATGGGTCGTCGACCTGCGTAGCCGCACCGCCTTCGCCCGCGGCCACGTGCCCGGCACGTTCAACGTCGAGGGCGTCGGCAACCTGCCGACGTACCTCGGCTGGATCTTCCCGTGGGGCACGCCGCTGACGCTGCTCGGTGACAGCCCGGAGCAGGTGGCCAACGCTCAGCTCAAGCTCTCCCGCATCGGCCTGGATCGTCCCGCGGCTCAGGCGACCGGGACGGCCGAGCAGTGGGCCGGCGGCCAGCCGCTGGCCTCCTACGACCTGGTCACCTTCGCCGACCTCGCCGCCGCCCGCGACCGCGGCCTGGTGGACGTGCTCGACGTTCGCAGCCAGAGCGAGTGGGCCGGCGGGCACATCGACGGCGCCCAGCACATCCCGCTGCACCAGCTCGCCGACCGGCTCGACGAGGTCTCGGGCACCCCGGTGTTCGTGCATTGCGGCAGCGGCTACCGCGCCTCGATCGCCGGGTCCCTGCTCGACCGGGCCGGCAAGACCGTGACCGTCGTCGACGGCCACTTCGCCGAGGCCGGACCCGTCGGGCTCCCGATCGCCCGCTGACGCCGCAAGGAAGCGCCCGGCGCCCCCGGCGTTGACACAGGGGCGTACCCCGCCGGGTACCTCTCGCCCGAGGAGAAACCGTGCAGCTGCCCGACGAAGCCGTCAAGACCGCCATCACCCGCCTGCGTCGCGCCGAGGGACAGGTCGCCGGTGTGATTCGGATGCTCGAGCAGGGCCGCGACTGCAAGGACGTCGTCGCCCAGCTCGCGGCTGTGTCCCGCGCTCTGGACAAGGCCGGCTTCAGCATCGTCGCCAGTGGCCTGAAGCAGTGCGTCGCCGAAGGCGGCGAGCAGGGTGAGCTCGACCTCGCCCAGTTGGAGAAGCTCTTCCTGTCCCTGGCCTGACCGGCCCCTGACAGTCCGCCCAGCCGCGGCCCGACCTGCCGCGCGAGCCCGCATGCCACCCACCACCCGTGGGCGGCGGGCCCACCACGGGCACCTGCCGCCCCGACGAGAGGACGACCGTGAGCAGCACCCCGATCCGCATCGACCCGCCGACCCTGGCCGAGCGACTGGCCACCGGCTCCACCGTCGTCCTGGACGTGCGCACCCCCGGCGAGCATGCCGCCGGCGCCATCCTTGGCAGCCAGCTCCTCCCGCTGGACCAGCTCGACCAGCACGCCGACACCCTCGCGGCGAACCTGCGCGCACCCGTCACGCTCGTGTGCCGCAGCGGCCAGCGAGCGACCCAGGCGCACCAGCGGCTCACCGCCGCTGGTGCCACCGACCTCACCGTCCTCGACGGCGGCCTCAGCGCCTGGCAGGCCGCTGGGCAGCCCGTCCACAGCACGCCAGGCGCCAGCACGTGGGAGATGGAGCGCCAGGTCCGGCTGGCCGCGGGCAGTCTCGTCCTCGTCGGCATCCTGGCCAGCCTGCGCTGGCCCGCCGGACGCTTCCTGTCCGGCGCGGTCGGTGCCGGCCTCGCCTACGCCGCGCTCAGCAACACCTGCGGGATGAGCCGGGTCCTGCTTAAGCTCCCCTACAACCGGGCCGGAAGCGCCGACAGCGACAAGGCCGTGGCGGCGCTGACCCGCCGCGCCGCCTGAACCCCGACTCGACGGCTTGTAAGGGAGGACGACCATGAGCCCGTCGCGCGCGGCGCGGCCCAAGGGCGTCGAGGCCGAGCAGGTCAAGGCCGACGAGGCCGCCCGGTTGACCGAAGTCGGCCTGGCGCCGCTGGTCGATGTCCGAGAGAACGACGAATGGACTGCAGGACACGGCCCGACAGCTCTGCACGTCCCATTGGGCAGCCTGCCGCAGCCGCAGCCGCAGCCGCAGCCGCAGCCGCAGCCGCAGCCGCAGCCGCAGCTGCCGGCCGGCCGTCTCGTGCTGGCGATCTGCCGGTCCGGGAACCGCTCAACGACCGCGGCCGCGGTGTTGCTCACCCACGGCGTCGACGCCCTCAACGTCCGCGGCGGTATGCGGGCCTGGCAGGACGCCGGGCTGCCGGTCACTAGCGACCACGAGCCCCCGGACGCACCCTGATGATGGTGCTGCTCGCTGTGTCGCTCGGCCTGATCATCGGGCTGAGCCTTGGCGCCCTCGGCGGAGGAGGCTCCATCCTCACCGTCCCGGCCCTGGTCTACGCGCTCGGCGAGACCGCCCAGAGCGCCACCACCGGCAGCCTTGTGATCGTTGGGATCACCGCGGCCGCCGCCGCAGTCGGGCATGCCCGGGCCGGCAGGGTGCGTTGGCGAGCCGGCCTGGCCTTCGGCGCTGCCGGGGTGGCAGCCTCGCTCGTCGGTACTCACCTGAACGCTCGCGTCCAGCCCGAGGCCCTGCTCATCGCCTTCGCGGTGCTCATGCTGATCGCCGCCGCAGCGATGCTCGCCAAGACCATGGTGGTGAGCAGCCCTGACGACGACGCCGCCGACGAGCAAGCCGCCGCCCTACGCCGCCCTGCGCGCGCCGGCGCCGCGGTCCGAACCAAGCCAAGCGCTGCGGAGGTCAAGACGAGTGTCCGCAACGGCCTGCCGGTGCTCGCCGCCGGTCTGGTGGTCGGCTTCCTGACCGGGTTCCTCGGGGTGGGCGGCGGATTCATCATCGTCCCGGCGCTGGTGCTGACGCTCAAGTACGAGATGCCCGCCGCCGTCGGCACGTCACTGGTCATCATCAGCCTGAACTCCGCCGTGGCACTGCTCGCCCGCGGAGGACAGGACAGCTTCCACTGGGCCGTCATCGTTCCGTTCACCGTCGCGGCCATCGCCGGCTCCAGCGCCGGCAAGACGGTCGCCGACCGCGCCAGCGGCCCGCACCTCACACGCGGCTTCGCCGTCCTTCTGCTCCTGGTCGCCGGCTACGTCATGCTCCAGAGCGGGCTCAGCGGCACGTAGCGCATGAACGATCGTCTACGGGACGCCGGCGGACCCGACAGGAGCTCGAGTGGCTCTGTTGCGTTCTGACGACCCGGGCATGCATCGGCCTACCCGGGTGTCCAGCTCAGACCGCCAGAGCGACCGCCACCGCCCCGCGACCTTGACGTAGGTCTCATCGACGAACCACCGATCACCGGTGGCATGCCGGAGCGGGCGGGCGGCGTCGGCGAACATCGGGGTGAACCTCTGCACCCACCGGTAGACAGTCACGTGGTCGACCTCGACGCCGCGCTCAGCCAGCAACTCCTCAATGTCCCGATACGAGAGGCCGTAGCGCAGGTACCAGCGGACCGCGACCGTGATCACCTCTGGTGGAAACCGGAACCCCGCCAACGCCGACCGGTCGACAGGCGGACGGACTGCTCGAGGTCGACGCATCCGCTCAGCCTCCTCGGCCAGAGGTGACCGTCACGGCCCCAGGCCGCCAACGCAACAGACCCAGTGAGAGTCTGATTGCCCCGATGCGGGCGGGAAGGCTCGATGATCATGGCGACGAGGAAGCGGCACAGCCCGGAGCAGGTCGTGCGGAAGCTGACGACGGCGGATCGGTTGCTGGCCGAGGGCAAGGACGTGGCGGCGGTGTGCCGCGAGCTCGGGGTGTCCGAGCAGACCTATCACCGCTGGCGCAACCAGTTCGGCGGGCTGAAGGCTGATGACGCGAAACGGCTGAAGGATCTCGAGCGGGAGAACTCCACGCTCAAGCGGCTGCTCGCCGACGCGGAGTTGGAGAAGGCCGCGTTGAAGGAGATCGCTCGGGGGAACTTCTGAGCCCGGAGCGACGCCGGGCTGCCGTGCATCACCTGATCACGACGAT
>JBDUBV010000126.1:0-7749 GCA_040003795.1 Pseudonocardiales bacterium
TGGCACGTAGACGACGTGGACGAAGAAGTGCGTAACCTCAAGGCCAAAGGCGTCAGTTTCGAGCGGTACGACCTGCCAGGAGTCGAATGGAACGACGATATCGCGTTCTTAGAAGGCATGGGAAAGGCTGCCTGGTTCAAGGACAGCGAAGAAAACATCCTGTGTATTGACACAGGCTTACCTGAGGTCTAATCACCGCAACCGCGAGGAGCAAGAGCCGTCGATCTGCGCGGCCGCGGGTCGCCCTCACCCCATGAGGTACAGGCGGCGCGCGAGAAAGGCGAGAAACGAATCCGGTCATCATCGGATGCCGGACCAGTCGGTAGGGCACCGGGAGCTGGAACACCGGCGCGGCTTGCCGCTCGGCACGGCACTAGCGTCGTGGGCTCCCAGCGATGGGTCAGGCGTGGAACTACCCCACCTTCGGCCCGCGGCCGCGGCCCCTAGCTAACGCTCGTCCGACGAATCACCGGGCGGAACGGCCGCGAACTCCTCGCGTGCCTTCTCGCTCGGAAGCCGGTCGTATCAGTGCGATTCACGCGAGACCTGCGAGCCGGTGGAGCCGAGCAGGAAGTCGAGGTCGGCGCCGGTGTTGGCCTGTTGGACGGTTTGGACGTAGAGCCGTTCCCAGCCGCGGGCGGGTTTCGCATAGGCGTCAACGGTGGCCGGGTCTGGTGCGCGGGCGGCAAGTTCCTCGGCTGGGATGTCGATGTTAAGGCGTCGCGCGGGGACGTCGAGGACGATGATGTCGCCGGTGCGGACTAGAGCGAGCGGCCCGCCGGCTGCGGCTTCGGGTGACACGTGCAGCACGACTGTGCCGTAGGCGGTGCCGCTCATCCGGCCGTCGCAGATCCTGACCATGTCGCGCACGCCCTGCTGAAGCAGTTTGATCGGTAGCGCCATGTTCGCGACCTCGGGCATGCCCGGGTAACCCTTGGGCCCGCACCCACGCAGGATGAGGACCGAGTCGGCGTCCACGTCCAGGTCTGGGTCGTCGATGCGGGCGTGCAGGTCTTCGATGGAGTCGAACACCATCGCTCGGCCGCGGTGTTGGAGCAGGTGCTCGGAGGCGGCGGCGGGTTTGATGACCGCGCCGTCGGGGGCCAGGTTGCCGTAGAGGATCGCGATGCCGGCCTGTGGTTGCAGGGGCTCGGCCCGTGGCCGGATGACCTCGCGGTCCCAGATCGCCGCGTCGTTGAGGTAGTCCACGAGAGGCTTTCCGGTGACGGTGAGGGCGGTCGGGTCGAGCAGGTCCTGCACCTCGCGGAGCACGGCGTGTAGACCGCCGGCGCGGAAGAAGTCCTCCATCAGGAATCGGCCGGCTGGCTGCAGGTCGACGAGCAAGGGGATGTCAGATCCGGTGTGGTCGAAGTCGTCCTGGGTGAGGTCGATGCCGAGGCGTCCGGCGATCGCGAGCAGGTGCACGACCGCGTTGGTCGACCCGCCGATGGCCGCCACCGCCACGATGGCGTTCAGGAAGGAGCCGCGGGTCAACAGGCTGGACGGGGTGCGGTGCGCGGCGACCATCTCGACCGCCAAACGGCCGGTGTCGTGGGCGCTTTCCAGCAGTCGGCTGTCCGCTGCCGGTGTCCCGGCCAGCCCGGGCAGCACCATGCCGAGCGCTTCTGCGACGAGCCCCATGGTCGAGGCGGTGCCCATCGTGTTGCAGTGCCCACGGCTGCGGATCATCGAGGACTCGGACTTGATGAACTGCTCCTGCGACAGCGTCCCGGCGCGCACCTCCTCCGACAGCCGCCACACGTCCGTGCCACAACCCAGCGCCTGGCCGCGGAACGTGCCGGTCAACATCGGGCCACCGGGAATAACGACGGCGGGCATGTCGACCGATGCAGCAGCCATCAGCAGCGCGGGAATGGTCTTGTCGCATCCGCCGAGCAACACGACGCCGTCGATCGGGTTGGCGCGCAGCATCTCCTCGGTCGCCATCGCGGCCATGTTGCGCCACAGCATCGCGGTCGGGCGCACGAGCGTCTCGCCAAGGGAGATGACCGGCAGGTTCAGCGGGATGCCGCCGGCCTCGTAGACGCCCTGTTTGACGCTCTCGGCGACCTCGGTGAAGTGCGCGTTGCACGGCGTCAGATCCGAAGCGGTGTTGGCGATCGCGATGTGGGGGCGGCCGTCGAACGCGTGCGCGGGCAGGCCGCGGCGCATCCAGGCGCGGTGGATGTAGGAGTTGCGGTCGGTACCGGCGTACCACTGCGCGCTGCGCTGCCCGGTCTGCTCAGTCACTCAAGGGGTTCACTTTCCACTTATCGAAACGGTGGACTATTTTTTGGAATAGTGGAGGCGCGTACGGCGAAAAGCCAGCCCGGGGAACAGGATTCGCCCACCTCTCTGGTCGGGTCTGACCGCGTCCTGGCCGTGTGGCGACACCTCAGTGGCTCAAGGCCGGGGACGTGATCGAGCTGAGCATCGAAGGACTGGGCACACAACGCCAGACCGTCATCGCCCCGAGATGAAAGCATTCGTCGTCACCGCACCACACGAAGGTGAGATTCAAGAGGTCGCCGAGCCGGTCGCCAGGTCGGGCGAGGTGATCGTCGATGTCCACCGCGTCGGGGTATGTGGCACCGACGTCGAATTCTGGACCGGCGAGATGACCTACCTGCATCAAGGTCACGCGCGGTACCCCATGCGCCTGGGGCACGAATGGTGCGGCGTCGTGTCGGCCCTGGGTGACGGGATCGACGACACGTGGCTCGGCCGGCGAGTCACCGGCGACACCATGATCGGCTGTGGCCGCTGCGTTCGGTGCCTGTCGGATCGACACAACGTGTGCCAGGACCGGTTAGAGATCGGCATCCGCGGCGGCATGCCCGGAGCCCTCGCCGAGAAACTCGCCGTACCCGCCCATGCCCTGTTTGCCCTGCCCGACAGTGTCGATGACTCTGCCGGAGCGATGGTCGAGCCGGGCGGCAACGCGTTACGGTCCGTTTGGGGCGCCGAGCTTGCTACGGGCGATCGGGCGCTGGTGCTGGGAAACGGCACGATCGCGCTGCTGGTCGCGCAGTTCGCCCGGGCCGAGGGTGTCGAGGTTCATCTCATGGGCCGATCGCTGGCGAGCCTGGAGTTCACCCGTTCCCTCGGCTTCGCCGGCGTCTGGCAACAGGCGGACCTGCCTGCCGTGTCGTGGGACGCGGTCATCGACGCCTCCAACGCCCCGACACTGCCCGCCCTGGCCCTCGACCTGGTCGAGCCGGGCAAACGGGTGGTCTACATCGGACTCGCCGGCACCCCCAGCCTTATCGACACCCGCATAATGGCCCTCAAAGACGTCACCGCCGTCGGCATCCTGGCCGCATCCCGAGGCCTGGCCGGAACCATCGAGCGCTACGCCCGCGGCGAAGTCGACCCCCGTCCCCTCATCGCGGCGACCGTCGGACTGGAGCGAGTCGGCGAGGTGCTGTCCGGCTGGCGACCCCCTGACGCTCTCGGCGGACCCAAACTGCACATCGACCCACGTCTCTAGGGCAACTCACGAGAAGAGCGCACACGACATGACTGACTTCGATGGACTGGTAGCCGTCGTCACCGGCGGCGCAAGTGGAATCGGCGCCGCCACCGCCGCACTGCTACGCGAACGTGGAGCACAGGTCGCCGTCCTCGACCGGTCATATTCGGCTGTACGAGCCGTACCGATGCTCGAGGTGCCGTGCGACGTGTCCGATGCTGACTCGTCTCAGACTGCCGTCGCGACCGTGGCCGACTCACTCGGCGGCATCAATGTTCTGATCAACAATGCCGGCATCGGCGCGACCGGCGACATCAGCGCCAACGACGACGACGAATGGCTGCGCGTGCTCAGCGTGAACGTCGTGGGTATCGCTCGGGTTACTCGCGCCGCCCTGCCGTACCTGCTGCGCTCCGACCATGCCGCGATCGTCAACACCTGCTCGGTCGTCGCCAACGTCGGTGTGCCCCAACGCGCTTTGTACTCAGCCAGCAAGGGCGCAGTACAGTCCCTGACCCTCGCGATGGCAGCCGACCACGTCAAACAAGGCATCCGGGTAAACGCGGTCACGCCCGGTACCGCCGACACGCCATGGGTAGGGCGACTGCTCGCCCAGGCACCCGACGCCCAAGCCGCCGCCACCGCCCTACGCGCGCGGCAACCCATGGGCCGACTCGTCACCGCCGACGAGGTCGCCTTCGCCATCGCCTACCTCGCCAGCCCCATGTCCGCTTCCACGACCGGCACCTTGCTTCCTGTCGACGGAGGAATGGCCGGCATCCGAGCGAGCTAGTTGACGGAGCGCTTGCCCTGCGGCTTCGTCGTCGTCATCCTGTTCGGTCTCGCCATGGACTACGGAGTCTTCCTGGTCTCGCGCATCCATGAGGACTGCGGCCACCGTCACGATCCTGACGCAGCCATCCGTCGCGGCATGGGTAGCAGTGCCCGGGTCGTCTCCGACGCCGTGCGCGTGACCCTCGTGCCGGCGGTCCTGACACTGCTCGGCAACGCCGCCTGGGCACTACCCCGCTGGCTCGACCGACTTCTGCCGACCTCGACCTGGAGCGGGCGCGACTCACCCAGACCCAGGCGAAGCAGCGGCCCTCGGCTACCAGATGATGAGCGATCCGGTCCCATCAGTTGCCGTGGAAGGCGCTGAAGCGCACCTGCGGGTGCATCGGAAGGCCCTGCTGTCGTCACGCAATCAGCCACCAGTCAGTGGCCGCCTGGTTCGACGTCTTGTACTCCCCCCGCCCGATGACCAGTAGGAAACGAGCAGATCAGCGGTAGGTGGGCGGCCACCCGCGCGGGAATGCGCCGGTGACCGCCCATCGTTCCTCAGGCGCCTACGCTGGCCCGGCGAAGCCCTGGAATGTGCTCACCGAGTATTCGTTCTTCCAGATCGCGGTGTAATCACCCCGGTTGGGGTTCCATGAGTTGCCTGACACCACAGTCGGACGGCCGGTGGCGTCCACCGAGACCACGATCCCGATGTGGCTCTCGGTGGCCCAGACGGCGAGGTCACCGACTCGAGGCTTGGCGCCGGAGGAGACGGTCCGGTAGGTCGAGTAGTTCTTCGCTGAATACGCGGTGTGGTCCAAGTTGGCGACTGAGGCCCCTTCCTGGTGGTAGATCCACCGGGCGAAGTCCATGCACCACTGCTCGCCGTACCAGCCATTGCTGCACTGGGGCGCCCCTGCGACATGCCACTGCGTGCTGAAGTAGTTGCAGTTCGAACCAAGAGGCTTCTCGTACTTGTGACCGTCGTCGTTGCTGTATTCGTAGTTGGTCAACGCTGCGATGCAGGCGCGGAGAGTGCCACACGAGTCGCCCGGCGGCGGATACATCGCGGCCGCAGGGCCGGCCGATACGAGGAGCACCGCCAGCATCGCGCCGATCACCGCGAACGTCGCGGCCAATCGGCCAGGCCTCCGATGGGTACGTGAGATCATATGACGACTCCCCTCTGTGCCTGCAGCATGGACGATGGGAGGGAGCGTAGCCCCGCTGCCTGCCAGAAATTGGCGGTAACCCAGTATTGCCTTTACATGTCAAGGGCGATGTCGCTATCGGGACGGGCGCAGCAGATGAGTACCGTTCCGTCGGCCGGCATTTCTCGACGTCGGGAGAATAGCTGAAATAGCAGCGGCGTGATGCAGGTGTGGCAGACGCCCGACGCGGCTCTTCCAGATGCCGGTGTATACCGTGCGGCTCTGCCACGCGACGTTCTTGCCCCGGCCAACGTTGACCGATTATAGGCTCGCCATCGGGGTGGTCCTCTCCTCTGATCGCATCAGCGTCCCACCTGGCGGCCGGTTGGGTTGGTCTTGATGCAGTGGGCCGGTCCGGTTCGAAGGAGACTGAGCGGTCCCCGGTTGTAGGTCCAGCAAGGTTCTGGAGTCGTTGTGTGGTTATCCGATGGTGCAGGCCACGGGTGTGTGGGTGCATCGGCAGGTGGCAGCGTACTCGGCCGGGGTGCGGTAGCCGAGGGCTGAGTGGCGGTGTCGCTGGTTGTGTTCGGCCTTGAAGTCGCCGATCACGACGCGGGCTTCGAGCAGGCTGTTCCAGTGGTTGCGGTTGAGGCATTCGCGGCGGAGCCGGTTGTTGAACGACTCGATATGCCCGTTGTTCCAGGGCGTTCCGGGTGGGATGAAACTGACACCGACCACGCTGTCGGCGCAGAACTCACGCAGCGCCTGGGAGATCATCTCCGGGGCCGTTGTCCATCCGCAGCACCTGCGGGGCCCGTGCGCGGCAAACGCCGCCCGGAGGGCCTTCACGAGCCGCGGCGCGGTGATGGAGCGTTCGACCAGGTGCAACATTGATAGCCGGGTGTGTTCGTCGACCATGGACGCGAGCTTGATCGCGCGGCCGTCGGTGGTGGAGTCGAACTGGAAGTCCAACGCCCAGACCACATTCGCCGCGTCGGCCTGCACCGGGGCCGCGGTGGGGATGCCGGCCCGCTTTGCGGGCTGAGGTCGCTCGTCGTCATCACCCGGACCTAACCACGGGGATCACGCCAGCTGTACAGAATCGGCTAGCCCGCGGGCTGGTGTCAGGCTGCGACGAGGCGGTAGGAAGATCCGCTGCTGCCTGCTTCCCAGGCGCGGGGTAGGGCGGTGGCGAACGCGTGTTGGGCGCGCCAGCCGGTGCAGTGGCCTGGCATCAGGAGTTGGGGTGACATCTCGCGTAGCAGAGTGACGGTGGGATTGATGATGGGTTCGAAGGTTGGGCCGCTGAGGTGTAGTCCGCCGATGAGGGCGTGGAGTTTCGGGACGTCGGTCAGTCGCTGGGCGTGGCGAACGATGTTGATGGCGCCGGCGTGTCCGCAGCCCGTGAGCACGATCAGTCCGCGTCCTTTCAGATGTAGGACGAGGGCTTGGTCGTCGATCACGAGGGGGTCGTGACGCCAGGTTGAGCCGGTCCATGCTTGGTGAGCCGGAGGCATGCCGTGTTCGAAGTCTGTGGTTCGGTCGATCTCTCCGGTGATCAGGACGCTGTCGTCGATGAGCAGTGACGGTTCTCTGCGTTCGATGACTCGGAGACCTTCTGCTGACAGGGCGGTCTTGCTGAGTGTGGGCAGTTCGTTCGGCTCGCTGCCGGGTATTGCGAGTCGGCGTCGCGTCCAGATCATCGGATGGACGACCATCGGCAGTGAGCGGGTGCCGCGTTTGCCGGCTAGCCCGATCAGGCCACCGGCGTGGTCGAAGTGGCCGTGACTGAGAACGACTGCCTGGATCGCGGAGAGGTCGATGCCGAGCCGGTCGGCGTTGGTAACCATGGCGTCCGGGGAGAGGCCGGTGTCGAAGAGCAGGGTTGTGGTGGTGGTGCCGCGGCGAACGGTTACGAGAGCTGAGAAGCCGTGTTCGGCCATCAATCCGACGGCGGTGGATCCGCCTTCGAACTGAGGAGCGCGCGCCACGCCGGCGTGAAACGGCGCTCTGGTGACGCGTTCGTCGCCGGCGAGCAGCGCGTCATACACGTTGTCGACAAGAGTTGTGACGATAACCTCGTCGACTGGTTGCAGGTGGATTGGATCGATGGCCTGCCCGGGCGCTGGGCGCGGGGCGGCGTCATGGATACGCCCGGTATCCGCAGTCGTGTCGCACATGCGGTGTCTCCTGTCTATTCCGAGGACAATGGGGTCGGCGGCACTTGCCGAGCATGGCCTTCGTCTTCAGCGTTGCCCGGGTGACCCGACCTCCGACGTTGCGGATGACCGCTGCTTCGGCCAGGACGGGCCCGAGCACCTCGGCGGGATCGGCCCGAGGGTCCAC
>JBDUBV010000127.1:0-7746 GCA_040003795.1 Pseudonocardiales bacterium
CACCATGCCGTATCCCACCCTGTGCGCCGTCGCTTCCTCGACCATTTGTCAGGGCTCCCTATCGTGTGGTTACCTAATGATCGGCGAACGCTAACATGTGAATGTGGTGGACGACAAGGGGCTGGTGGACACGGCGGCGTTCCTGGTTGCCAAGCTCGGCGGCCGAGTGGAGGCGCGGTTTGCCGAGGCGCTCGGCCCCTTGGGCCTGCGGCCCCGGCACTGCGGCCTGCTCAGCTTGCTGGCGAGCGACCCAGCGCCGCAGATGGACCTCGCCCGCCGGCTCGGCGTCACCCCCAGCGTGGTGGTCGACATGGTCGACGAACTCGAGAAGCTCATGGCTGTGCGCCGGGTGCGCGACGCCACCGACCGGCGCCGTCAGGTCGTCGAGCTGACCGCGCGGGGGAAACGGCTATTGACCAAGAGCGTGGCAGTTGCGCGCGCGCTCGACGCTGAGCTCCTGGCGCTGGTGCCGGTCGACGAGCATCCGGTCCTGCTGGCCGGGCTGCGCAGGCTGGGCGACGCCTATCGCATCCCCGGACAGCCAACGCCCGGTTAGGGCGCTGGCCAGTAGTGCCGGAGGTTGGGGTTCGCCTGGGGGTCTCGCGGATCAGGATCGCGCGGCTGCCGAACCCGCCGGCCGCATCGACGTCGGCAGCCAGGTCGTCGAGCCGGGGCGCCCAGCGGCGCCGATATCGAAGACGACCGCCGGCTCGTCATCGTCGGCCGGCCACGTCGAGCAGCCGAGTCAGCCCCGCGAGATCGGGCAGGTCGGGAGGACGCACGACCTCACCGGTGCGGACGTAGAGGAAGCCGGCTGCCACGTCCTCGGCAGGGACGCCGGCGATCCCCGCCCAGGCCAGCCGGTAGACCGCGAGCTGCAGCGCCGCTGCGGTGGCATCGCGGGGCCGGCCCCCGGTCTTGTAGTCGATGACGTCCCACCCGCCGTCGCCGACTGCGTAGACGGCGTCGATGCGCCCGCGCACCAGATGGGAGCCGGCGACCAGCTGGAAGGCCGCCTCGACCCGATGGGGGCGGACCCCCGCGTAGACCGACCGCTCGAAGGACGCTCGCAGCGCGCCGAGGTCGGCGTCGTCGGGCACGCCGTCGTCTGCGCCGGTGAGCTCCTCAGCCGCGATCAGCGGGCGGTCGGCGAACATGCCCTCGACCCAGGCGTGGAACCGGGTGCCCCGGCGCGCGGCCGGGCTGGGCCGACGGGGCATGGGCCGGGCCAGGTCGCGGGCCAGGCCGGCCGGGTCGCTGCCCAAGCGAACGACCTGGCTGGTGCTCAGCGATCGCGGCACCTGTACGTCGTGTACCGCGACCCGCTCCTCGGCGACCTCGGCCAGCAGCAGGTCGGCCTCGTGTTCCCAGCGCCGCACGAGGGCGCGCTCGTCCTCGTCGAGTCCGTCGGCCGTAGCGCCCACGGCTCCGGCCAGCGCCGCCAACACCCTGTCGGCAGCCCATCGCCGGCGGGTGCGGGCCCCGGCTCCGCCGACCGCCGGCCACGCGGTGTCCTGCGGGGCGACGAGCAACGGGTTGACCTGCCCCTCGGCCGCTTCCTCATCGGACTCGCTCCAGGTCACCTCGCCGTGCCCGCTCGCGCGCAGCCGGTCACGGACCTCGAGGAGGTAGTCGGCCGGCCGGCGGGGCTGGCGGCGGGTGGGTGACCAGCGGTGCCCGCTCACCAGCAGCAGCCGCTTGGCCCGCGTCACTGCCACGTAGGCCAAGCGCCGCTCCTCCTCCGTCGACTCCCGGCGACAGTGGGCCCGGAACTGCTCGACCGCCTTGGTCGTCCACTCGACCGGATCGGCGGGCAGGTCGTCGGCGTCGCCGCGCAGGGAGTAGGGCAGGACGCGGCCATGACCGGTCCACAGGGAACGCCCGCGGTCGGCGGGGAAAGTGCCCACCACCAGGCCCGGGACGGCGACGACGTCCCACTCCAACCCTTTGGCCTTGTGCACGGTGAGCAGCTTGACGGTGTCGGCGGTGGAGACGCCTCCCACGTCGAGGCCGTCCTCGGCTTCGCGGGCCGCGGCGAGCCAGTCGAGAAAGGCGCGGGGATCGGACTGCCCTCCCGCGCCGCCGGACTGCCGGCCGCCGAAACTCGCTGCGTGGTCGAGAAAAGCTGCCAGGTTGGCACCGCGGGCCCCCGGGGTGCCGGCCCCGCCGGCCGCCAGCTCGACGTCGAGACCGATCGTGGCGACAATCTCGTGCACAGCCTCGACCACCGGCTGCTCCAGGACCCGCCGCAACCGCAGGATCTCCCTGGCCAACAGCCCGAAGCGGGCCAACGCCTCCGCAGAGTAGTCGGCAGGGTCGCCCGGTGACTCGACTGCCTCTGACAGCGAAGGCACGTCGGTCGGGTCGACCCCCGCCGTCGCCTGGGCCAGCGCCGCGGCACCGGTGGGGTCCTCACCGGCGGCCACGCGGGACGGGGCGCCCGCAGCGGCCAGCCGGTGGGCGCGGCGGCCCAGTGCCGCCAGGTCCCGCGGGCCGATCGCCCACCGCGGGCCGGTCAGCAGCCGGACTAGTGCAGGGTTGGCCGTGGGGTCGACCAGCACCTCCAGGGTGGCTGTCACGTCCGCCACCTCCGGCACGTCCAACAACCCTCCGAGCCCCACCACCTCGACCGGCAGGCCACGCGCCACGAGCCGCTCGTGCAGCAGGGCGAAATCGGCGCGTCGCCGGCACAGCACGGCAACCTGACCCGGTGAGGTCCCCCCCTCGACCGCGCTGGCGACCTGGTCGGCAACCCACTCGGCCTCCTGCGGCGCCGTGGGCAACAGGGCGCACCGGGCCTCGCCGTCGGTCTCTGCGCCGGGTCGCGGGCGCAGCTCGCCGACCGGCACATGCGGGCGGCGGGCGCCAGCGACCGGGTGCCGAGGCACCCGCAGGTCGGCTGAGACGGCATTGGCCACCTCGAGCAACCGCCCGCCGCTGCGGAAGTTGGTGGACAGCTGCAAGGGCTCGCCGGCGCCGCCGAAGTGCTCGAAGAAGCGCAGCAGGTTGCCGACCGAGGCGCCCCGCCAGCCGTAGATCGACTGGCACGGGTCGCCCACGGCTGTCACGGCATGATCCTTGGCGTAAAGGAGGGAGAGCAGCACGCGCTGGGCGACACCGGTGTCCTGGTACTCGTCGAGCAGCACAAGGCGGTGCTCGGCCCGCTCCTCCTGGCCGACCTGCGGGTAACTCGCGGCGATCTGCGCAGCGAGGGCCACCTGATCGCCGAAGTCGACCGCCTCGACGGACCGCTTGCGGTCGCGGTAGGCCTGGACCAGCTCGAGGAGTTGGTCCCTCGCCCGGGCGGCCGCCGCCACGTCCAGCAGCAACCTGGTGGACTTGGCCAGGCCGCCGATCTCCTTGGCCACCCGGTCGTCGAGCGCGCGCAGGGCGTCGAGGCCCACCAAGTGCTCCGACAGCTCGGCGTCGAGCTCCAGGACATACCTGGTCACCGACGACGGTGTCCACGGCAGGTCCGGGAATGGCCCGCGGGCCTGCCGCACGACCCGCCCGGCGAGTTGCCAGCGCCCGGCCTCGGTGAGCAGGGTCGCCCGTGGCTCGCGGCCGATCCGCATGGCGTGGTCTGCCAGGATCCGTGCGGCGTAGGCGTGGTAGGTCGACACGGTCGGGAGGTCGTCGACCCCCCTGACGACGTCGGGGAGATCGGCGGGGCCCAGCTGTCGCAGGGACCCGCGCACCTTGGCCGCCAGCTCGGCGGCCGCCTTGTTGGTGAAGGTCAGACCGAGCACCGACGCCGGCGCCAGCCCGTGCCAGGCGACAGCATGGACCACCCGGGCGGCCATCACGGTCGTCTTGCCCGACCCCGCCCCCGCAACGACCAGTTGCGGCGCCAGCGGCGCGATCACCACCGCGAGCTGCTCGTCGGTGAACTCTGCCCCGAGCAGGCGGCACAGGTACGCGCCGTCGGCAGCCGGAGCCGCCGGCGCAGTCACGACACCACCTGGGCACCGGCGTCCTGCGCCGGGCACGCCCGGCGGAACGCACACCGCTCGCACCGGTCGTTGGGCCGGGCCGGAAAGGACTCGGTCACCACCGCCTCGACCATCCGGCGCAGTGCGGCGGCAACCTCGCCGCCGTCGGCCGGGAGGGCAGCCTGTCGTTGCACGGAGGGTGAGCCACCGACCCTGCCGTCGACCAGTTGCACGAGCTCGGCCCCCCCGGGCTCACGGCCGGCCGAGACGTCGGCGAAGGCGCCGGCCTGCACCGCCAGCTGATAGAACCCCAGCTGCAGGTCGGCACCGACCTCGGCCTGGGTCGGCTTGCTGGCCGCAGTCTTGAAGTCGACGACGTGCAGGCGACCCTCTGCGTCGGCGTCGAGCCGGTCGACCATGCCGCTCAGGAACGCCCCGGCGTAGTCCACCGGACCGAAAGGCACCTCGCTGCCCAGGTGCTGGCGGTCGTTGGCCCGCAACCACTCGCGCAGCCGGGACAGCGCCTCGCGGGCGGTGTCCCTGTGCCGGTCACCGTCCCACTGTGCCTCGAAGCCGAGCGAGTCCCACACCGAGTCGACCCGGCCGAGCAGGCCGTCGATGTCGGAGGGCACCTCGCCGGTGGACATCAGCCGGGCCAAGGCGTGCAGGACGATGCCGAAGCCCTGTGCCGCCGTGCCTCGCGTGACCGCGCCCGCCTCGCGCTCGAAGAACCAGCGCAGCGGGCAGCGCTCGAACGCAGCCAGCGCGGATGCCGACAGGCGCACCGGCGCACCGGCCGGCCGAACCGGCCGCGCGCCGGTTGTCGGCTCGGCCAGCCCCCACCAGGCCGACGGCCGGGCCGCCTCGACCGCGGGCCGGCCGTCATCACCCGGTGCGGCGAGCCGGGCCAAGAGGACGGCCGCCGCGCCGCGCAAAGCCGCGCTGGCCGCCGGGTCAGCTGCCGCCCGACGCAGCCGCCCGGTGAGGGAGCGGGTTGACAGCAGCTCGTCAGGGGCGGAGGTGGCCTCCGGCAGGTCTACGCCGAGCTCGTCCAGGAAGCGCGACGGCCGTGGCCCGGCGTCGTCGCAGGACAGCACGGCTGTGACGAACAGGTCCCGCCGGGCCCGGGTGACTGCCACGTAGAACAGCCGGCGCTCGTCGACGAGCAGCGTCGCGGGGGAGGTGGGCGGCTCGACGCCGTCGCGACCGAGCCGGTCGGCGCCGAGCAACGAGCCGCGCCGGCGCACGTCGGGCCACTCTCCGTCCTGCACGCCGGCCACCACGACCAGGTCCCACTCGAGGCCCTTGGCCCGGTGCGCGGTCAACAGTCGCACGCCGCCGAGACCGTGCACACCCTCGACCCGGCTGGCCGAGGGGATCTCCTGTGCCTCGAGCTCGGCGAGCAGGAGGCCGACGCCGGCCCGAGGCCGGGTCTCCTCGAAGCGGGCCAGGGACTCGAACAACGCAACGATCGCGTCAAGGTCGCGGTCGGCCGCCCGCCCCGACTTCCCCCCCGCTCTCGAGGCCTCGGCCAGCCGGCGCGGCCAGCCGCTGCGTTCCCAGACCGCCCACAGCGCCAGCTCGGCCGACGGGTGGTCCTGAAGCGCGTGCCGGGCCACCTCGATCAGGCCGGTCAGCCGCCGGGCACCCGACGCGACGGACTCGCCCAGGGTGGCCAGCCGGTCCGGCTCGCGCAGCGCCCGCGCGATCAGTTCCTGCGACGGGGCCGGGTGAGTCTGCGCCAGGCCGGGATCTGCAGCCCGGCGCTCAGCGTCGGCGTCGCGCTCGCGAGCCCGCAGCGCCCTGCCGAGCCGGCGCACCTGCGCCGGGCTGCTGCGCACCAGCGGCGAGCCGAGGAGATCGAGCCACTCCGCTGGGCTCAGCGCCGTGCTGTCATCCGCCGCCCGCAGCGCCAGCAGCAGCGGGCCGACGGCCGGATCCGCTGCGATGGGCACTTCGTCGCTGGCGACGGCGACCGGCACACCGGCCGCCACGAGTGCCCGCCGAAGCACCGGCAGGCAGCGCACTCCTGACCGGACCAGCACCGCCATCTCCGACCACGGGATGCAGCGGGGGGGCGTCGTCTGCGGGCCGGCTTGGAGCAGGCCGAGGTGGGCCCGGCGGAGCAGGTCAGCAATGGCGGTGGCCTCGTCGGCGGCGCTGCCGAACAGTGCCACGCGGACCGAGCCGTCGACGACCTCGGGTGCCGCCTGGACGGCCCGGTGCGCGAACAGTTGTGCCGCGGGCAGGCCGGGGGCTGGTAAACCCATGGCGACCGAGCGCGAGGCGGCCAGCAGAGCGGAACCGCTGCGCCGCGACACGCCGAGGGACAGCACCGGAGCCGGCGCCCCCCGGCTGCGGAAGCGCGACGGGAAGTCGAGCAGGCACGACACGTCGGCCCCGCGAAACCGGTAGATCGACTGGTCGGGATCGCCCACCACCACCAGGTCACGCCCGTCACCGGCCAGCAACTGCAGCATGCGCTCCTGCGCCGGGTCGGTGTCCTGGTACTCGTCGACGAAGTAGGCCCGATAGCGGTCGCGGACCGCAGCGAGCACCGTCAGGTCACTCTCCAGCAGCCGCAGCGCCTCGGCTACGAGCTCGGCGTAGTCGGTCTCCCGCCCCCGCAGCACCTCGGAATACTCGTCGAAGAAGTCGGCGGCCGCCCGCCAGTCGTCGCGGCCCTCGCGGCGGGCGAGCACCCGCAGAGCTTCGGCGCCCAGCGCGCGCTCGCGCAGCCGGTCGAGAAGATCGGCGACCTCCTGCGCGAAGCCGCGGGTCGCCAGGCACTGCAGCAGTTCGTCCGGCCACCGGGTGCTCCCCTCCCCCGCCGCGTCGCCGGCGAGCAGGTCGCGGATGCGCACCAGCCGTTCGGGACCTGACAGCAGTCGCGGGAGGCCGTCACCGTAGGCAGCGACCAGCGCCGAACAGAACCCGTGGAAGGTGTAGGCCGGCGGCTCGGACAGGGTGCGGCCCAGCCGGCCGGCAATCCGCTCGCGCAACTCGTCGGCGGCCTTGCGGCTGAAGGTGAGCACCAGGATCTGCTCGGGGGAAAGCCCACGGTCGACCCGCTGGGCCACCGCTTCGACCAGCGTCGTGGTCTTGCCGGTGCCGGGGCCGGCCAGCACCAGCAGTGGGCCGCTGCGGTGCTCCACCACAGCCTGCTGGCGGGCGTCGAGGGTGGGAACCACGACGGGCGCCCGCGCGGGCACCAGCCGGTAGGGCGCAACTGGTGCCGACGTGCTCACGGCTGTTGATGCAACCACTCGGGTACGACAGTCATCCACCGTCCCACCGGTGTCGAAGGAGGTCTACCCGGTCGCCGCGCATGACCACCCCCTCCGCCCACAGCCGCCGGGCAGCCTCGGCCTCGTGTGCGGGCGGGAGGCGCCCGTCGCCGTAGACCACCCGATGCCAGGGCACCTCGCCGCCGTACCGCGCCATCACAGCGCCCACCGCCCGGGGCGCGATCACCCCCACATACTCGGCCACGTCGCCGTAGGTCAGCACCATGCCGGGAGGGATCCGGTCGACGGCGTCGAGGACCCGCCGGGCGAAGTCGGAGAGCTCGGTGGGCACCCCGCGAACGCTAGACCCGCAGGGCGGGTCCACGTCAGTACGTTGGCAGCGCCTTGTCGACCTGCGCGGCCCACGCCGTCACGCCGCCCTGGACATGTCGGGCACCGCTGAAGCCAGCCGCCTTGAGCGCGGCCAGCGCCTCGGCCGACCGTACGCCGGTCTTGCAATAGAGCACGACCTGCCGCTCCTGCGGGATGCCGGCCAGGGCCCGCCCGGACAGGATCTCGTCCTTGGG
>JBDUBV010000018.1:0-25486 GCA_040003795.1 Pseudonocardiales bacterium
AGCAGCTCGCGGCGGTAGGGGTCGGCCTGGCGAACGAAGTCCTCGTCGACCACGTTGTCTGCGATGGTCACTGCCGTCATCCCGTCCTTGTCATCTAATGCCGTCACTTGATCGCGTTGCACTTGGTTAGACCGGGAAGCCCGCCGATATTCATCGCCGCTCTCCCGATGAGTTTTCCCAAACGCCGCGGTCCATAGCAACGACCACACCCTGAGTACGGCATCGGAAGGTTGATCGCCATGACCGACAGTCTGCCCCTGGCCACCGCCGCATCGCGCCGCACGGTGCGCCAGGACCGCACCCTGTGGGCCGTGCAGATCTTCCTGGCCGTGTTCTTCCTGGTCGCCGCCGTCGGGCCGAAGCTGCTGGGACAACAGTACGCAGTCGACATGTTCGACCAGATCGGTGCCGGCCAGTGGCTGCGCTACGCGATCGGCTCCCTGGAGCTGGCGGGGGCAGTCGGCCTGCTGGTCCCCCGGCTGGTTCGCCCTGCCGCTCTGGGATTCGTCGCACTCATGGCCGGGGCCGTCATCACGCAGGTGAGCGTCCTCGAAGCACCCGTCATGGCCCTGACACCGGCCGTCCTGCTGGCGCTGGCCGCCTGCGTCGCCTGGGCCCGCCGGCCGCAGACCTCCTGATCCCTCACCCGTCACCAGCCCCTGCGAAAGGATCCGCCGCCATGTCCAGCAAGATCTTCCTGAATCTCCCGGTCAAGAACACCGACGCGTCAATCGCGTTCTTCACCAGGCTCGGCTTCACAGTCAACGAGCAGTTCACCAGCCCCGACAGCGGCTGCCTGGTCGTCAGCGACGACATCTACGTCATGCTGCTGAGCGAACCGCACTTCAAGCAGTTCACCAAGAAGCCGATCGTCGACGCCGCAGTCGGCACCGAGGTGATCATCGCCCTCGGCGTCGACACCAAGCAGCAGGTCGATGAGCTGGTCGACGCCGCACTGTCGGCCGGCGCTGCACCGGCGAACGACACCAACGACCAGGGCTTGATGTACGGCCGAAGCTTCCAGGACCCCGACGGGCACCAGTGGGAAGTCATCTGGCTGGACCCCGCAGCGATCCCTTAGCCGCGGTCACGGCAGCTGCGATCACCGCAGGGCGGAGCCGGCGACGCCCGCGACGAGCGGGAGCACACCGACACAGATGAACGCCGGCAGGAAGCAGAGCCCCAAGGGAAGCACCACCAGCACGGCCGCCCGGCGGATCCGGGCCTCGGCGGCAGCCGCCCTCGCCACCCGCAATGCCTCGGCGCTGCGCCCCAGCTCATCGGCGAGGGCGGTGCCGCTGTGTGCGGCCCGGGCCATCGTGCGAGCCGTCGCTGCGGCGCCGGCCAACCGCTCGACGGGCTGCCACGCCTGCTGGGCCGGCGCGCCGAGGACGCTCGCGCTGGCCACACTGGCCAAGGCAACACCGACCGGGCCCCCGACCGCCGAGGCCACCGCCGCCGAAGCGGACGACGGAGGGTGGCCGGCCCGAAGGACGCAGGCCAGCAGATCCAGGGCCAGCGGCAGGTCGCGGGCGGCCTCGGCCCGCTCGCGGGCCGACCCCTGGTCGGGCAACCGGGCCAGTGCTCTCTCTGTCGCGACCCCGGCTACGGCACCGGTCACCAGGCCCGGCCAACCGCCCACCACGACCAGGCAGCACACGCCGGTGGCGAGCGCGGCGTACCGGCGGCCGCTCACGCTGGCCAGGACCGACCCCCGGCTGGACCTGCCTTCTGGGGAGCCAGCGACCGGGCCGGGGCGCGGCCCGGCAACCCGGCGCAGCCGCAAGCTTGCGGTCGACCGGCCACTGCCGGCCACCAGGACAACGGCAGCCACAGCCAGGGCGGCCGGGGCGGCCGTCACGGCGCGGTCGCCGATGCTGCCAGCCGGGCGATCCAGGCCCCGCCGGCGATCTCCAGCACCAGCCCGCACCCGCAGCACAGGGCACCTGCCGCAGTGTGCAGCAGGAAGTGGGCGGGGTGAGCCCCCATCGCCTGGCCGAGACCCACGCCCAGCAGGGGAAGCAGCGCCAGGATGGCGCCGGTGGCTCGCGCGCCGGCCAACTCGACGTCTGCCCGCTGGTTGGCGACCGACGCCACTCGGGCTTCGACCTCGACCCGGGACACTACCTCGGCCAGCGGTGCGCCGGTCCGCTCGCTGATTTGCCAGGCAGCAGCCAGCCGTTGCAGGGCGCCACCCGCGGCTGCCGCACCGCTCAGGGCGGCACCCACGTCGCCGCCGAGCAGGGCGACCGCCCTCGCCCCGGCCAGAGCCGCGCCCATCGCTCCCGCCGATGGCTCGACCACCGCAAGGGCAGCGAGCGGCTGCCGGCCGGCACGCAGCTCGGCCGCCAGTGTCCCCAACGCTTCGACCTCCCCCTCCCGGGCGGCCGTCACTGCCGCCTGGACCCGCCATGACCGACGGCGGTGGGCGAGGAGAGCTCCGGCCGCCGTGACCAGCAGGGCAGCCACCGGGCCGCCCGCCACGGCAGCGGCCGCCACCACGCCGACCGCGCCCAGCGGCAGGACGGCCCGGCGAAACATGGCCAGGGACCGAGCGGCGGTCACGGGTGCCAATCGCCGGGACAGCGGCCCGGGCAGCACGCCAAGCACGAGCGCGGCGCAGATCAGGCAACCCGCGGCCAGGCGAGCCGTCACGGCACCGCCTCGGGATCAGCTCCCCGCGCCGAGAGCAGGTCGCGCAGCACAGAGGCCCCGGGCGCGGCGGACCGGTCACGGCGCCAGGCCGGCGACACCACGGCGAGCTCGTCCACCCGGTGCAGCACGGACACCTCGTGAACCACCCGCTGTCGGCCCTCTCGGCGCAGGTGCACCACGCACTGGACGGCTGCGACGAGCTGACTGTGCAGCGCCGATCGGCTCATCCCACCCAGAGCAGCCAGCGCCTCGAGGCGAGCCGGGACGTCCGCGGAGGAGTTGGCGTGCAAGGTGCCGGCGCCCCCGTCGTGGCCGGTGTTGAGGGCGGCCAGCAGGTCGACCACCTCGGCGCCCCGGACCTCTCCCACGACGAGCCGGTCGGGACGCATCCGCAGGGCTTGGCGGACCAGGTCGCGCATCGTCACCGCGCCCGCACCTTCGACGTTGGCCGGTTTAGCCTCGAGACCAACGACGTGCGGATGTGCCGGCCGCAGCTCACCGGAGTCCTCGACGATGACGATGCGCTCGGCGGGGGCGACGCAGCCGAGCAGTGTCGCGAGCATGGTCGTCTTACCCGACCCGGTGCCGCCGGTGACGAGGAACGCCAGACGGGCGCTGACGACCGCTGCCAGCAGCCGGGCGACGGGTGCATTCACCGTGCCGGCCGTCTGCAGCTCGGCCACGGTGAATCCACGGGGACGCAAGACCCGCAGGGACAGGTAGGGCCCCGTAGTCGCCACGGGGCCGAGCACCGCATGCAGCCGGACGCCGCCGGGCAGCCGCACGTCGGCCCAAGGCTGGGCGTCGTCGAGGCGCCCACCGGAGGCGGCGGCGAGCCGCACCGCCAGGCGCCGCACCGCGGCCGCATCACCGAAGCGCACGTCGGCCCGTACCAGCCCTGACCCCCGGTCGACCCATACCTCCTCCGGGCCGTTGACCAGCACGTCGGTGGTGCCCGGCTCGCGCAGCAGCCGCTCCAGCGGCCCGGCGCCGACCAGTTCGGCGTGCAACTCGGGCAGCGAGCGCAGCACCTCGTCGTCCCCCACCGCAACGCCGGCCTCGGCCCGCAACGCAGCCGCCAGCCGGCGCAGGTCCGGATCCTCGGCGCCGGTAGCCAACCGGCGGCGCACCCGCTCGACCAGGCCGGCGTCGAGCGTCATGACGCCGCCGCAGCCCGGGCAGGCCGGTCGAGCCGGTCGAGGAACGCCGCGCAGAACTGTGCGAGCGGCCCCCGCCCGCGGGCACCCGGCGGCTCACCCCGCTCGAGCGCCCCGGCGATGCCCGGCTCAGGCCGCAACACTCCCTCTAGCCGGAGCTGCAGCGCGGTGGCGATGTCACGCGAGGATAGGCCGGCCGGCGCCGGGCCGCGGACGACCAGGCGCAGATCGGCGCAGTGTGCCGCCGCGGCAGCGGCCACCCGCGCGGCCGCCGAGCATGCCCGGACCTCCGCCGGGACGACCAACAGGGCCACGTCACTGTCGCGGAGGGCCTGCACCGCCGCGGCATCCGGGGAGCGCGGGAGATCCACTACCGCGAGCTCCGCGCCGCGGCGTATTCCGGCCAGCACCGTCGACATGGCGGGCGCCGGCACGGCAACCGGCTCGCCGCGGTCCCAGGAGAGCAGCCCGATGCCGGCCACCTGCGGCAGCGCGGCACACAGCGGTTCACCAGCGAGCCGCCCCGACGTGCCGCACAGGTCGGGCCAGCGCAACCCCGGCGCGTCCTCGCCACCCAGCACCAAGTCGAGGCCACCGCCCAAGGGGTCCGCGTCGATCAGCACGGCCCTGCGGCCGCGGCACCCCGCTGTCAGGGCCAGGGAGACCGCGAGCACGGAAGCCCCGGCCCCGCCGCGGCCGCCCAGCACCGCCACGAGCGGGGCCAGCGCCTGGCTGCCACCAGCGCACCGGGCGAAGCGGTCGATCAGCCAGCGCCCGGCGGCGGGCAGGAAGACCACGTGATCGGCACCGAGGTCACCGGCCAGCTCCCACACCCGCTCGTCTGCGAGATCCTGCCCGACCAGGACCACGTTGGTGCGGCGGGGCAGGCCGGCCCGGCGCAGCGCCTCACCCAGGCCGGCAGCGGCGACGACGAGGGGAGCCGACGTCCAGGCCCGCCACGCCGCACCGGGCTCGGCGGCCACCTCGACCTCGACGCCGCCGGCACTGGCCAGCCGCACCAGTTCGTCGAGCAGATCCGGCTCGTCGGTGAGCAACAGGGGTCGGTTGTCGGGGCTCATGGGCCCAGCGTGTGGCAGGCCCGCCCGGGCGGGGCTGCGCAGGACGGGCCTGGGGACGCCGAACGTCATGTGGATGGCGGCAGCCGAAGCAAACCGATGTGTGCTAGCGGGCGAATATCAACCGGAGGTAGGGACGACCCCCGCCGGGGGGGTGGGCGGGGGTCGTCGCAAGGTCCGGCTCCGGGGGGAACGAGCCGAACCCGTTTGGAGTTGTCACGTGCTGCATACCCTACGTCAGGACCACCACATTAGGTCATGCACCCATCCCCCAACGTGACTAGTCCAATGGTACTCATGCCGGGCGGAATGCCAAGCCCCTGGCGGTCGTATCCTGAAGCGGTGTCCATCCAGACCCCTACTCCGGCGCCCTTCGGCGCCAAGTCCGCAGCTTTTTTCGACCTGGACAAGACGGTCATTGCCAAGTCCAGCGTGCTGGCCTTCGGCCGGCCGTTCTACCAGGGTGGGCTGATCAACCGGCGGGCGGTGCTCAAGAGCAGCTACGCGCAGTTCGTCTTCCACGTCAGCGGGGCTGACGAGGACCAGATGTCGCGGATGCGCGACTACCTGACCGCAATGTGCACCGGCTGGGATGTCGCTCAGGTCAGGGAGATCGTCGCCGAGACCCTGCATGAGCTGATCGACCCGCTGATCTACGACGAGGCGGCCGGCCTGATCGAGGAACACCAGGCAGCCGGGCGCGACGTCGTGCTGGTCTCCAGCAGTGGCGAGGAGGTCGTCAGCGCCATCGGCGAGATGCTCGGCGTCGACCGGGTGGTCGCCACCCGGATGGTCGAGGAGGAGGGCCGGTACACCGGGGAGATCGAGTTCTACGCCTACGGCCCCAACAAGGCGGAGGCGATCCGCGAGTTGGCACTGACCCAGGGCTACGACCTCGCCGCCTGCTACGCCTATAGCGACTCCTCCACCGACCTGCCCATGCTGGAGGCGGTCGGGCACCCCAACGCGGTCAATCCCGACAAGGCGCTGCGCCGGGCCGCTTCCCTGCGCGGCTGGCCGATCCTGGCCTTCGCCCGGCCGGTGTCCCTGCGGTCCCGCCTCTCCCTGCGGCGCGCGACGGTGCCCATGGTCGCCGGGGCCGCTGTAGGCATGGGCGCGGCCATCGCCGGCATCGCGTGGTACGCCTACCTTCGCCGCATACACCGGCTGCCGGAGGTCGCGCCGGCCGCCCGACCCGCCTAGCTGAGCAGTACCTCCAGCACAGCACACCAGCCGAGCTCAGCCGCGCAGGACCGCTTCGCAGACGGCCAGGCCCTCACGGGCGCCCAGCACGACCGCCGCACAGCAGTGCCGGATCCAGCCACCGACGTCCCCCGACGCGTAGCCCTGCGCCGCCGCGACGTACTGGCCGGCCAACTCGGCGTGACCGACCTCCGGCACGGACACCGCCTTGGGATCGAGCCCCCGCGTGACGAGCGTGAGCCGCGCCGCGGCCCGCGCCACCACCCCGTTGGCGGCCGCGAACGGTGCCAGGGTCAACAGCTCGCCGTGCACCACGGCGGCGACCACCAGGGCCGGCGGGGTAGTCCTGCCGGTCAGCAGTTCCCCGAGCGACTGCAGCCGTACGACGACCTCCCGACCGGTCGCCGGCCGCCCCAGCAACTCCGGCGGGACCAGATCCCGTGCGGCCAGCATGTGCAGCCGAGCCAGCACCTGGGCCGGTGCCAGCGACCAGGTGTCGCTCAGCGGCCCGATTTCTGCGCTGGCGCGCAACGCGCCACGGACCACCGGACCGCCGCCGCCCGCCCGGATCACATCGAGTGTCACGTCGGTGCCCTCGAGTGCCGCCGAGGCCCGGGCGCCGCGCAGCGCCGACTCCGCGCTGACCGCCGCACTGCCGCGTCGCAACACCCGGTGCGCGAGCAGCCGATCCACCGCACCCCGTGCCTCGGCAGTGGCCGCTGCGATCCCGGGCAGGCCGGCCAGGGCGGTCAGGGGATCCGGCACGTTTCGGGTAGGCACAGCAGGTGCAGCCTACGTACGCTGGCCGGGTGAGCAACGACACCGACTCCGTGAACCTGTCGAACCTGCTGCACGAATCACGGCGGTTCGAGCCGCCGGCCGACCTCGCCCGCGAGGCCAACGCCCAACCGGAGATCTACCGACAGGCTGCAAAGGACCGGCTGGCCTGGTGGGAGCAACAGGCCGGCCGTCTGGAGTGGGCGACGCCGTGGGATCAGGTGCTGGAGTGGGACGCACCCTTTGCCAAGTGGTTCGTCGGCGGCACGCTCAACGCGAGCGTCAACTGCGTCGACCGGCACGTTGCGGCCGGCAACGGCGAGAAGGTGGCCTTCCACTGGGTCGGCGAACCCGAGGGCGACACCCGCACCATCACCTATGCCGACCTGCTCCGCGACGTGTGCAAGGCCGCCAACGCGCTGACCGACCTGGGGGTAGCCAAGGGCGACCGGGTCGCCATCTACATGCCGATGATCCCCGAGACGGTGATCGCCATGTTGGCCTGCGCCCGGCTGGGTGCACCGCACACTGTGGTGTTCGGGGGCTTCTCCGCCGACGCGCTCAGGGGCCGTATCCTCGACTGCGACGCCCGTACGGTGATCACCGCCGACGGCGGCTACCGCAAGGGCTCGGCGAGCGCCCTGAAGCCGGCCGTCGACGAGGCGTTGACGGACTGCCCCGACGTGGGCAAGGTGCTCGTGGTCCGGCGGACCGGCCAGGACGTCGACTGGACCGACGGCCGCGACGTCTGGTGGCACGACGTGGTGGAGCCCGCGAGCGAGGACCACCAGGCCGAGGCGCACGACGCCGAGCACCCGCTCTACGTCATGTACACCTCGGGCACCACTGCCAAGCCCAAGGGGATTCTGCACACTACCGGCGGCTACCTGACGCACGTGGCGGCCACCCACCACTACGTCTTCGACGTCAAGCCCGACACCGACGTCTTCTGGACCGCCGCCGACATCGGCTGGGTCACCGGGCACAGCTACATCGTCTACGGCCCGCTGGCCAACGGCGTGACCTCGGTGATGTACGAAGGGACCCCGGATGCCGGTGGCAAGGACCGCTGGTGGCGGATCGTGGAGGACTACGGCGTGACCATCCTCTACACCGCACCCACCACGATCCGCACCTTCATGAAGTGGGGCGAGGATCTCCCGGCCAAGCACGACCTGTCGTCGCTGCGCCTGCTCGGCTCGGTCGGCGAGCCCATCAATCCCGAGGCGTGGATGTGGTACCGCGAGCACATCGGCCGGGACAACTGCCCGGTCGTCGACACCTGGTGGCAGACCGAGACCGGCGGCATCATGATTACGCCGCTGCCGGGGATCACCGCGTCCAAGCCCGGATCGGCGATGACGCCCTTCCCGGGCATCAGCGCGGACGTGGTCGACAACGACGGCCAGCCGGTGCCCGACGGTGGCGGTGGCTACCTGGTGATCACCGAGCCCTGGCCGGGCATGCTGCGCACCATCTGGGGCGATGACGACCGCTATCGCGAGACCTACTGGTCGCGGTTCGACGGCGTCTACTTCGCCGGCGACGGCGCCAAGAAGGACGACGACGGCGACCTGTGGCTGCTCGGCCGGGTCGACGACGTCATGAACATCTCCGGGCACCGGATCTCCACCACCGAGGTCGAGTCGGCGCTGGTGTCACACCCGTCGGTCGCCGAGGCAGCCGTCGTCGGAGCCACCGACCCGACCACCGGTCAGGGCATCGTCGCCTTCGTGACCGTCAAGGGCAGCGTGGCCGACGACGCGGAGTCGGGGGACAACCTGGTGAGCGAGTTGCGCGCGCACGTGGCCAAGGAAATAGGCAAGATCGCCCGGCCCCGGCAGATCCTGCTCACCCCCGACCTGCCCAAGACGCGGTCGGGCAAGATCATGCGCCGGCTGCTGCGCGACGTGGCCGAGCACCGCGAGCTCGGCGACGTCACCACCCTGGCGGACCCGACCGTCGTCAACCTCATCGACGAACAGATGAAGGACGCCAAGCCCGGGGACGACGAGTAGGCAGGAGGCGCATGCCGAGGACATCCTGGTCAACGGCGGCGACGGGTCGCCGCCGGACGGGGGTCCGGACTGCGCTCACCGTGGCGGGTCCCCCGGAGGGGCCGCACACCGCTCGGGTGGGTGGGCCGCTGCCACGCCGAGGTCCGGGTGATTGGCCGAGCACCGGGTCGGGCACACTCGCTCTATGAGCCTCTCCTCAGCATCGACCCGGAGCGAGTCCTCCATCGGATCACTGGTCTCCGAGGCCAGCCGAGACCTCTCCCTGCTGATCAGCAAGGAGATCGAGCTGGCCAAGACCGAGCTACGGGTCGACGTGGCCAACGCCGCCAAGGCCGGCGTGATGTTCGGCGTTGCCGCAGTTTTCGGCGTCTTCCTGATGGTCATGCTGCTGATCGCCCTGGCTGAGGGGCTGGTGGCGGCGGGCCTGTGGCGCTGGGCGGCCTATCTGGTGGTTGCCGCGGTGCTGGCCGTCCTGGCCGGGATCGTCGCCATCATCGGGCTCCGCAGCGTCAAGCGGCTCGGACCCCCCCAGCGCACGATCAGCACCGCCAAGGAGACGCTGGCGTGGGCCAAGCACCCGACCCAGCAGCCGGTCACCGTCGTGACAGACGGCCACCACACCGCCGAGGCGGTGCCGCCCAGTCGCAAGAGCTGACCCGAGGCGCACCTTCTGGGCCTCGCCTGTGCCACCCTGATCACCATGGCACCCGTGGCGGAGGATTCGGCGGTCCTGGTCGAGGGGCCCTGGCGACACCGGACCGTGAGCGCCAATGGGGCCAGGTTCCACATCGCGGAGGCAGGCGACGGCCCGCTGGTGCTCCTGCTGCACGGCTTCCCGCAGTTCTGGTGGTCCTGGCGGCACCAGCTCACCGGGTTGGCCGGTGCAGGGTTCCGGGTCGTGGCACCTGACCTACGGGGGTACGGCGCCAGCGACAAGCCGCCGAGAGGCTATGACGGCTACACGCTCTCCGCCGATGTGGCTGGGCTGATCCGGGCGCTGGGCGAGCGCGATGCTGCCGTCGTGGGGCATGACTGGGGCGGCCTGCTCGCGTGGAGCGTCACCGCCCTGCACCCGCGGGTGGTCCGCCGGCTCGCCATCATCGGCATGCCGCATCCGCTGCGCCTGCGTACCGCTCTGCTGACCGATCCGCGCGGACAACTCAGCGCGAGCCGCTGTCTGCTCGGGTTCCAGGCCCCGGTCTATCCGGAGTCGCTGATCGTCGACGACGATGCAGCCTTCGTAGGCAGGCTGCTGCGCCGCTGGTCGGCCCCGGCCTGGCAGCGCACCGCCGACTTCGCGGAGGCCGAGCGGCGCTACCGCGAGGCCATCCAGATCCCGGCCACGGCGCACTGCTCGCTGGAGTACTACCGCTGGATCGTCCGCTCGATAAGCAGGCCGAGCGGGTGGCGCTATGCCAAGCTGCTGCAGCATCCGGTCACCGTCCCCACGCTGCACCTGCACGGCGAACTGGATCCGGCGATGCTGCCGCGCACCGCCCAGGGCTCGGGACGCTACGTCGCCGCTTCCTACGAGTGGCAGCTGATATGTGGAGCTGGGCATTTCGTCCATGAGGAGGCCCCCGAACTGGTCACCGGTGAGCTCGTGCGGTGGGCCAAGGGCCCGTGAGCCGCGCCCGGCCCGATCGGGGCAGGGACCGGGACCCGGACGGGCGGCCGCGGCAGTCCCGGCCGCGTGACGAGCTGGGACGCCCTCTGCCGTACGACCAGGCCGGGGTGGAGCCGGTGCCCGAGGCGGCCCTGCCCCCGCTGGAGACCGTGGGACTGGCCCGCGAGCTGGTCGCAGCGGGGCGGCACTTTGCCGCCCACGAGGTTCTGGAAGCGCGCTGGAAGTCAGGTCCGCCGGCCGAGAGCGACCTGTGGCAGGGCTTGGCGCAGCTCTGTGTCGGCCTCACCCACCAGGCCCGGGGCAACCCGATCGGCGCCGGCCGGCTGCTGGCCCGGGGCAGCGCCCGGCTGCGGTCCTATGTGGACGGCGGCGGCCCATCCTACGGCGTGGACATCGCCACGATCCTGCGCTGCGTGGACGGCAAGTGCGAACCTGCTGCTTCAGTCGCAAACCTGGGTGCTCACCCGGCGGGTTGCCGTGGCCCCGGCCCTTGCGTCCTCGCTCACCTCGGCGGCGGTCAGGGCGAAGCCGGTGTCAGGCTCGTCGGCCGCGGCGGCGAACACCACACCGAGGACGGTGCCGCTGCTGGTAATTAGCGGACCGCCGGAGTTGCCGCTGCGTACGTTGGCCCGCAGGGCATAGACCTGCCGGACCACCTGGTGCTCGTTGTAGATGTCAGGCCCGCGCACCTGCTGCAGAGAGCGGACCCGGGCCGCGATGGCGCTGAAGGGACCGTCGAGAGGATAGCCGGCCACTACCGAAGACGTGCCGGGGCTGACGGGGGACGCGAACGCCAGCGGCCGGCCGGTCAGCCCGGGCACGTAGATGACGGCAACGTCGCGCTGCGCGTCGTAGAGCACCACCCGCCCGGCCAGCCGCTCGCCGCCCACATGCACGACAAGCTCGCGCACCCCGGCGACCACGTGCGCGTTGGTCATCACGTGCTGCGGGGCGTAGACGAAACCGCTGCCCTCCAGGCGTCGCGAGCAGGTCGGCGCCGTGCCGATGACCTTCACGACGGACGGCCGGGCCACAGTCACGGCCCGGCTGCCCAGGATTGCCGGGTCCGGTGGCTCGATGGGCGCCACCCGGGTCGGGGACAGTGGGCCGAAGACGTCGGGGAAGTCACCGCGGTCGAGCAGCCGGCGGAAGGAGTCGTACAGCCCCCGCACCGGCGCCGGGACCACCCCGTCGACGGCCCGGATGATGGCCGATCGGCGTACCTGCGAGGCGAGCAAGGGGTAGCTCGACGAGGCCAGCGGCGTGGCTACCAGCCAGGCGACGAGAATGACCGCCAGCGCCGAGACGATGGCGCCGCCGGTGCTGTCCAGCGTCTGGGCCGCCCGCCACGACAGCCGCCGGCGCAGGGCATGGCCGACGGCCAGCGCGATCAGCTGACCGACGGAGGCCAGCGCCAGGACGATGAAGATCCCCACCGCCGGCTGCGCCCCGCCGGAGACCATCCGGGTCGCCACCGGTGCGGCGAGCTGGGTGCCGAGGAACCCGCCGCCGAAGAATCCCGCAAAGGACAACACACCCACCAGCAACCCCTGCCGGTAACCGCTGACGGCGAACAGCAGCATGGCGACGACGAGCACCACGTCGAGCCCGCTGCCCATGGGGCGTCCTTTCCTGATTCTGGAGGGTGGCGCTAGGCGACGACGATCGTGCCCGTCATGTGGACCCGGACGTGCAGTGTGCACTCGAACGTGTGAACTCCAGGTGTCAGGGTGACGGTGACCCGGCCCTGCCCGCCGCCCGGGATCAGCCCGGTGGTCTGGCCGGCGCCCGGGCCGAGCACTTCGAGGTCGTGCGGCGTGGTGCCGGTGTTGACGAGGATGATCCGCAGCACGCCGGGGTGTGCCCTCACCCTCGAGGGCGTGAAGCGCAATTGCTCCGAGCCCGAGACGGTGATCTCCTGGACGCCGTCGGCGGCGACCACGGTCATGGCCGTGCCGGTGTCCCGCGGCGCGCGGGCCTGAGCGGACTCCCGGTTGCTGCAGCCGCCGACCAGGACGAGCGCTGCTGCCAGGCAGAGTGCGGAAAGACGGTTCATCAGGACAACTCTAGGCAGTCACGTCGCGGGCGGCGTCGGCCGCGGTGTTGGCTGCGGCCAGCCGCGTCGCACAGTCCGGAAGGGCTCGCAGCTTGGCGGTGTCCCAGGGCTGGGCCCAGCCGGCGACATCCAGCAGCCGGTCGATCAGGACTGCGGTGAAACCCCACACCAGCATGCCGTGCACGTTGAAGGCCGGCCCGATCCAGCCGCTGGGATGCCGCACGCGGCTCCGGTTTGCCGGGTCCACCAGCGCGGCTACCCGGACCCGGGCGACGGCGGCCACCTCGCGGGGGTCGATGGCGCTGACCGGGTGTGGTCTGTGCCACCAGCCGAGCACCGGGGTGACGACGAAGCCGGAGGGCGGCAGCCACAATGGCGACAGGGTGGCGATGATGTGCACCGATGCCGGGTCGAGCCCCACCTCCTCGGCCGCCTCACGCAGGGCAGTACCTATCGGGCCGTCATCTCCCGGATCCGTCGCGCCACCGGGAAAGGCCGGTTGGCCGGCATGGCTACGCATGGTGCTGGCCCGTTGGATCAGCAGCACCTCGGGGCCACCGGGCCCGTCGACGAGCAGGATCAGGACGGCCGCGGCCCGGCCACCCTCAGCGGGCGGCTCGAACCTGGAGAGCTCATCGAGCCGGAAGGCCGCCGTCGCGCCGGCGAGTCGGTGCAGCCACGAGGGCAACTCGTGGCTCACGACGCTATTCCGAGGTAGGTGCCGAGGAGCTTGCGCAGCTCATCGGCACCGGACAGCGCCCCTAGCTTGGTGTACGCCACGGTGCCATCTGCCCGGACCAGCACGGTGGCCGGCAGCCCGGGCAGCCCCAGCCGTTTGACGGACTGGCTGCGCCGGTCGTAGAGGCTCGGATAGTGCACCCCGGCGACGCTCAACGTGTCCAGGGCACTGTCCGGGTCGTCACCGGTGTCGATGCCGAGGAACACCACCCGGCCGTGGGTGGTCCTGGCCACGCCGGCAAGCACTGGCAGCTCCTCGGCACACGCGCGGCACCAGGTGGCCCACAAGTTGACGACGGCCGGGCGGCCAAGGTGGGCCAGCCGCACCGGTGGGCCGCCGCCGAGGCATGGCAAAGTCACATCCGGCAGCTTCCCGGCTGGCAGCTTCCCGGCGGGGCCCGGCGCCGAGGGGCAAGGCAGGAGGGCGGCCGCCTTGATCAAAGCGGCGGTGCGGCCGGTGCTCGGCACTGATGTGGGCACCTGGTGCGCCGCCGGGCGGCCGGTGGTGCACGCCGATCCGAGAAGCAGCCCGAGGCAGGCGAGAACGACCGGTAGGCCGGCGGTCCGACTGCGGCGGGCTCTCATGCGGACGCGGCTACCTGATCCCCGGACTTGACCAGCTTTCCCGCCGCCACCGGGTCGGTCGGTCCCTCGCCGTAGGACGGGCACCATCGGGCCACCGAACAGGCCCCGCACGCCGGGCGCCGGGAGTGGCAGATCCGCCGGCCGTGCCAGATCAGCCGGTGCGAGAGCATGGTCCACTCGCTGCGCGGGACCAGCTCCCCGACGGCGTGCTCGACCTTGACCGGGTCGGCCTCGGCGGTCCACCTGAACCGCCGCGCCAGCCGGCCGAAGTGGGTGTCGACGGTGATGCCCGGCACGCCGAATGCGTTGCCGAGGATGACGTTGGCGGTCTTGCGGCCGATCCCGGGCAAGGTCACGAGGTCGTCGAGGGTGGCCGGCACCTGGTCGGCGTACCGCTCGTGCAGTTGTTGCCCCAGGTTGATCAGCGATCTGGTCTTGTTGCGGAAGAAGCCGGTCGGCCGGATCAACTCTTCCATCTCGGCCCGGTCGGCCGCGGCGT
This sequence comes from Pseudonocardiales bacterium, assembly GCA_040003795.1. Lineage (GTDB taxonomy): Bacteria > Actinomycetota > Actinomycetes > Mycobacteriales > QHCA01 > QHCA01. The sequence goes on from JBDUBV010000018.1 coordinate 14,392, forward strand.
AGTCGGCGGCCTCGCGGTAGCGGCGGAACAGCGCCGGAGTGACTTCGTTGACCCCCTTGTCGGTGGTCTGCGCCGACAGGATCGTGGCGACTGCCAGCTCCAACGGCGTGCTGAAGTCGAGCTCGCAGTGCGCGTCGGGATACACGGTGGCCAGCTCGCGGTTGATCCGGCGGGCCCGCCTGACCAGCGCCAGGGGCGTTTCGGCGACCGGCTTCACCCTGTCAGGGTACGGCGCGTTGGCCGGGTCGATCGATCGGGTGACGCTGCTCAAGCTCCGAGCGATAACCGTCGAATCCAGATCATCGACCTTGAAGGACAGGGAGCCGATGAACCGATCAATGCCTATTCCAGAGTGCGCCCTGCTCAGCCTGGCGGACCTTCGTACCTATCGGCGGGCCCTCGAGGAGGAGGAGGCGAAGGTCTCCTACTGGCGCCGGCTGATCCAGGCCCGCGCCGATGTGACCCAGGCCGGCTCGGATCTCACCGTGTTGGACGCCGACGCCCTCAAGCACGTGCTCACGGGCAACCACACACTCACCTCCCGTACCTGCCTGCTGAGCCTGTCCGGCAGCGACGAGATGCCCCCGCTGCCGGATATCGCCGCGCTGTGGACCCTGCTGAGCGATCCGTCCGACGAGGCCGGCCGCACCCGCCTGGTCGAGGACCTCCGCAGCCTCGAGCGGCAGCTGTCGGACTACCGCTGCGACCTGCATGAGCGGATCGCGGCCGCGACGACGGAGGCGATCGCCCGCTACCGTGCCGACCCCCTGCTGTGCCTGTCCGCGGTGACGAGCCAACAGCGACCGGCACTGAGCACCCCCTAGACTGCTGCCGGGGCAACGACCGGAGGCTGCCGATGGACGCGGTGCTCGCCCGTGCGGGGATCTTCCAGGGCGTCGATGCCGATGCAGCCGGCGCGCTGATGGCGACGATGGAGTACGCCGACTTCAGCCGGGGCGACACCGTCTTCACCGAGGGCGAGCAGGGCGACTCGCTCTACATAGTGGTGGCCGGCAAGGTGAAGATGGGGCGCCACGCACCCGACGGCCGCGAGAACATGCTGGCGATCATGGGCCCGTCGGACATGTTCGGCGAGCTGTCGATCTTTGATCCCGGCCCGCGTACGGCCACCGCGACGGCCGTCACCGACGGCCGGGTGGCCCGGCTGCGGCAGGACTCCCTGCGCCGGTGGATGCACGAGCGCCCGCAGATCGCCGATCAACTCCTGCGGGTGCTGGCCCGCCGCCTGCGCCGGACCAACGACACCTTGGCCGACCTGATCTTCACCGACGTGCCCGGGCGGGTTGCCAAGGCCCTGTTGGAGATGGGCCAGCGGTTCGGCAGTCCGGAGCCCGGCGGTGGCCCGACCCGGGTCACCCACGACCTCACCCAGGAGGAGCTGGCCCAGCTGGTCGGCGCCTCGCGGGAGACGGTCAACAAGGCGCTGGCCGACTTCGCCGGTCGCGGCTGGCTGCGGCTCGAGGGCAAGTCGGTGGTCCTGCTCGACGAGCAACGCCTGGCCCGCCGCGCCCGCTAGCTCGACTCACGAGCTGGACGCCAATCGCTATCACGGCGAAGGGCGACCTCGAGATCACCAGAAAAGGATCGGGTCGACTCCGGCTCGGACTCCTGCAGGTAGGCGAGCTGGGCGAGTACGGAGAGCTTTGCCGCCGGCCAGAGGATCGGGTCGACGTCGGCGTAGACCCGCCGCACGACGGTATCGGGGGTATCGGCACCCGAGGCGACCGCCGCGCGGACCTGATCGAGCCGCTTCAGCCGGTGGTCGAGGTAGCCCGTCGCCGCCGCCCGTACCGACTGGAGGACCGGGCCGTGCCCGGGCAGCACGACGATGTCGCCGAGACCGGCGAGCTCGCGCAGCGAGGACAGATAAGGCCCCAGCCGCCCGTCGGGGTGGGCCACCACTGTGCTCCCCAGGCCCAGGATTGTGTCGCCGGTGAGCACCGCGGAGACGTCATCGACGGTGACCACGAAGCTCACCGAATCAGCGGTGTGCCCTGGGGTGTGCAGCACCCGCAGGCCGGGCAGCACGGACGACTCCGCTGTCGAAAAGTCCGCGAGGTCGAGCACCGGCGCTTCTGTCAGCGCGGCGAACCGCTCGGCGCCCTCGGCGTGGTCGGGGTGCCGGTGCGTCAGCAGCACCAGATCGACCGGGCCCAGAGCGGCCACCCGCATCAGGTGCTCCTCCAGCAACGGGCCGGGATCCACCACGACCCGACGACCGGCAACGCAGAGCAGCCACGTGTTGGTGCCCTCGAGCGTCATCGGCCCGGGGTTGTCGGCCCTGACCAGAGTTGCCCAGGCCGGCGTCGTCACTGGTGCCCCTGCTCGCTGGGCAGCACGACCCGCATCGCGCCGCCCTCTGAGACCAGTCGCGGCATGATTGGCGTGATGGTCCGCTCCTCCGCAGCGGCCAGCACCTCGGCGACGGTGGCATAGGCAGAGATCTGCTCGAGAGTGAGCACCGTAGGCGGCATCATCGGCAGCTCCCCCCGACGGTGGGCCTGCACAGCGGCGGCGGGCTGCGTCCAGTGCACCCGGTCGGCCTCCCCGCCGACCTCGCGAGTGAGTTGGCCGGCGGGCAGCCCGGCGACGTAGAAGCGCGTGTCGAAGCGCCGGGGCTCGGCCTCGGGGGTGACCCAGTGCGACCACGCCCGCAGGTAGTCCGCCCGTAGCACCAGGCCGCGCCGCGACAGCAACTCCGACAGGCTCTGCGCCCGCCCCTCGAGCGCGGCCCGCTCGGCCTCCCATTCGGTACCGCCGGTGTCGACGACTGCCTCGTCAGCGTCCCGCGAGGCCAGTAGCACCCCGGACTCCTCGAACGTCTCCCGCACCGCGGCGCACACCAGCGCCCGAGCCAGCGACTCCGACGTCGCGAACCGCTCCGCCCACGCCGCCGGCGACGGGCCGGACCATGGAGTGTCGATGCCAGCGTCGGTCGCGTCGACAGAGCCGCCGGGGAACACCGTCATGCCGCCGGCGAACGCCATCCCCGTCACCCTGCGCAGGAGATATGCCTCGGGACCGCGCGGTGAGTCCCGGAGCAGGACCACTGTCGCAGCATCTCTGGGTACGGCTGGCGAGGCGCTGGCCGTCATCTCGCTCCGCTCCTCGCTTCGCTCGATGATCACTCGACCCATCACACCTCGACGATGATCTCCACCTCGACCGGCGCCCCTAGCGGGAGCTCGGCGACGCCGACGGCACTGCGCGCGTGGTGGCCGTCGGCACCGAACACCGCACCCAGCAGGTCACTCGCGCCGTTGACGACTCCTGGCTGGCCGGTGAACCCCTCGGCGGAAGCCACGAAGCCGACCACTTTGACCACCCGCTTGACCGTGTCCAGCCCCACCAGGGCGTCGACGGCGGCCAGCGCGTTCAGCGCGCAGATGTGCGCCAACTCCTTGCCCTCTTCCGCGGAGATGTCCTCGCCGACCTTGCCGGTGCGGGCCAGCGAGCCAGACATCATGGGCAGCTGGCCGGAGGTGAAGACAAGGTTGCCGGAGCGGACCGCCGGCACATAGGCGGCCAGCGGCGTCGCCACCGACGGGAGCGTCAGGCCCAACTCGGCCAGCCGCTCGGTGTGGGTGCTCACGCGACCAGTCATCTCCCTCCGCTCGGTGCTCACTCGACCGGCCGCTTGAAGTAGGCGACCAGCTGCTCGCCACTCGGTCCGGGCAGCACCGTCACGAGCTCCCAGCCGTCCTGCCCCCAGTTGTCGAGGATCTGCTTGGTCGCGTGGACCAGCAACGGCACTGTCACGTACTCCCACTTCTGCATGCATCGAACCCTACTGCCGCCGGAGCGCCACAAGATCGCTGGTTAGGCTGCGACCGTGCCCATCTCCGCGCCCAGCTGGCCCGACGCGCGGCTGCATGTCGTCACCGGCAAGGGCGGCACCGGCAAGACCACCGTGGCAGCGGCCCTGGCCCTTGCACTGGCAACGGGCCGCCGGCGGGTCCTGCTGGTCGAGGTCGAGGGACGCCAGGGCATCGCGCAATTGTTCGACACCGCGCCCCTGCCGTACGAGGAGCGCAAGATCGCTGTGGCGCCCGACGGAGGTGAGGTGCGCGCGCTGGCCGTCGACCCGGAGGAGGCGCTGTTGGAGTATCTCGAGATGTTCTACAACCTTCGCCGTGCCGGTTCTGCCCTCAAGCGCCTGGGCGCCATCGACTTCGCGACAACTATCGCGCCGGGCATGCGCGACGTCCTGCTCACCGGCAAGGTGAAGGAGGCCACCACCCGCACCGAGGAGGGTCACCGGGTGTACGACGCGGTAGTGCTTGACGCGCCACCGACCGGGCGGATCGCGCGCTTCCTCAACGTCAGCGGCGAGGTCGCGGGGCTGGCCAAGGTCGGCCCGATCAAGAGCCAGAGCGACAAGGTCATCGCCTTGCTGCGGTCGCGCGAGACCGCAGTGCACGTCGTAACCCTGCTCGAGGAGATGCCCGTACAGGAGACGGTCGACGCCGTGACGGAGCTCCGAGGCAGTGGGCTGCCGGTGGGCACCGTCATCATCAACATGTCACGGCAGCCGCTGCTGCCGACCGGCAAGGTCGACCGGGGCGAGGTGGCCGACGGGTTGCGCAACGTCGGCATCAAGGCGAGTGAGCCGGTGCTCGACGCACTGATGCAGGAGGCGGCGGAGCACCTGGAGCGCCTGCGCATAGAGCGCCGCGAGCGCCGGCAACTGGCGGCCGTCGGCCGCCCGGTGCTGCAGTTGCCGTTCGTCACCGAAGGCGTCGACCTGGTCGCGATGCTCGATCTTGCCGCTGCCCTGCGCGCCCAGGGCGTCACCTCGGTGAAGGCGCCGGCGTGACGGCTCCCGCACTTGACGCGGACATCCTTCTGGCAGACCCCGAGACCCGGATCATCGTGTGCTGCGGCAGTGGCGGGGTGGGCAAGACGACCACGGCGGCGGCGCTTGCGCTGCGGGCCGCCGAACTGGGCCGGGTGACGGTGGTGCTCACCATCGACCCGGCGCGCCGGCTGGCCCAGTCGCTGGGGCTGGGGCTGGTGAGCCTGGACAACACCCCGCGGCAGGTGCCGAGCGCCGGCAAGAACGGCGGCGAGTTGCACGCCATGATGCTGGACATGAAGCGCACGTTCGACGACGTGGTGATCGCACACACGACACCGGACAAGGCTCAGCAGATCTTCGCCAACCCGTTCTACCAGGCGATGTCGACCTCCTTCGCGGGCACGCAGGAGTACATGGCCATGGAGAAGCTGGGCCAGCTCCGGGCCGACGACAGCTGGGAGCTGATCGTCGTGGACACCCCGCCCAGCCGCTCCGCGCTGGACTTCCTCGATGCGCCGCAGCGGCTGTCGAGGTTCCTCGACGGGCGGATGATTCGCCTCCTGATGGCCCCCGCCAAGGCCGGCGGCCGGGTCTACACCAGGGTGCTCGGCGTGGGCATGAACGTGTTCGGCCGGGTGGTCGCCAGGGTGCTGGGCACCCAACTACTGCGCGAGGTGTCTGCCTTCGTCGCCGCGCTCGACACCATGTTCGGCGGGTTCCGCGAACGCGCGCAGGCCACCTACGACCTGCTTAAGAAGCCGGGTACGTCGTTCCTGGTCGTCGCCGCCCCTGAGCCCGACGCCCTGCGGGAGGCGTCCTACTTCGTCAGCCGGCTGGCCGAGGAGCGGATGCCGCTCGCGGGTCTGGTGCTGAACCGGGTGCATCACAGCGGGGCTTCGACGCTGACTGCCGAACGCAGCCTTGCTGCCGCCGAGGCGCTCGAGGAATCAGGTGGGTCGGCCACCGCGGCCGGTGTGCTGCGGGTCCATGCCGACCGGGCCATGCTGGCCCATCGTGAGCGGCGGCTGGCCGACCGTTTCAGCTCGGCGCACCCGCAGGTCCCCGTGGTCGAGGTCCCCGCTCAGGCCGCCGACATCCACGACCTGCCGGGGCTCCGGCGGGTCGGCGCCGCTCTGCGGGGCAGGTGAGGGGCAGATCGGGCCGGCCGGCTCAGCCGGCGACCGGAAAGTCCTGCCGGTCGTGGTGCCGGCGGGCGGCGTCGAGCAGCCGCGCCCACGACCGCACGTCGGGACGGCGGCGCAACAGGGCCCGCCGCTCACGCTCGGTCATGCCGCCCCACACGCCGAACTCCACTCGGTTGTCGAGTGCGTCGGCCAGGCATTCGGTGCGGACGGGGCAACCGATGCAGACCGCCTTGGCGCGGTTCTGTGCGGCGCCCTGTACGAACAGTGAGTCAGGGTCGGTCTGCCGGCACGCGGCCTTGGTGCCCCATACCGCCGTGTGATTCATGAACCGCTTCCCTTCGAGTGGCTGTGCACTACTACAAGAGGTGGCGTTCGATGTGTCCCCGTGAACCGTACGAAGTGGACACTGCGAGCGACACTCCCTAAACGGACGGTTACGCATAGCCCGATCGGACTATCTGCCATCCCCCGGCCTGCACGGTCCCCCCATGGCGCTACTCCTCCCACATCGGCCCAGACGCCCATGATCTGAAGAACAGAGCGGCGGCAGGGGGCTCGGCGGGTCGCGCGGGCCGTACTCTGTCAACCGTGCGGAATGACGACGAACCGTCCAAGCTGACCGCCGGCGGCTCGCTCCTGCTGATCAGCGCCCTCCTCGGCATCGTCTCTGCCTTCCTGGTCTTTCCGGTCTTCGGCGGCGCGGGCCTGGCGGCGAAGGCGGCTGCGGCGACCTTCGACAGCCTCCCGACCGACCTCAAGACCCCTCCGCTGCCTCAAGCCTCCACTCTGCAGACCGCCGACGGTAAATACGTCGCGTCGTTCTACTCCGAGAACCGCATCACGGTGACGCTCGCCCAGGTGCCGCCCAATGTGCGCAACGCGGTCATCGCCATCGAGGACAGCCGCTTCTACGAGCACAGGGGAGTGGACACGCGCGGCATCATCCGGGCCTTCATCCGTAACCAGCAGGCCGGCGGGGACGTGCAGGGCGCCTCGACGCTGACCCAGCAGTACGTCAAGCGCGTGCTGCTGGAGCAGGCGGTGCAGGCCGGCAACAAAGCGGCAGCCGTGGCGGCCGTCGACAAGAACAAGGGCCGTAAGCTGCGCGAGATCCGCTATGCGCTGGCCCTCGAGGACCGGCTGAGCAAGGACCAGATCCTCGAGCGCTACCTCAACATCGCCTACTTCGGCGCGGGCGCCTACGGGATCGGTGCGGCGGCCTACGTCTATTTCCACAAGGCGGTCAGCGAGCTCACGCTGTCCGAGGGTGCCCTGCTAGCCGGCCTGCTGCAGAGCCCCAGCCGCTACGACCCCTTTGTCGGCACCGGCGCGCAGGCGGTCGCCCGTCGCAACCTCGTGCTGGCCCGGATGGCCCAGCTCAAACTCGCGCCGCTGGCCGCCGCCGAGAAGGCCGCGGCCGAGGTGCTGCACCTCAGGCGCAGTTCGGTGCCCAACGGCTGCGCCAAGTCGCAGTACGGCCTGTTCTGCGACTACGTGCGCCGCTTCCTGCTCGACGACCCCACGATGGGGGCGACCAAGGAGGCCCGGGAGGCCAGGCTGTTCAAGGGCGGCCTGATCATCAGGACCACCCTCGACCCGAGGCTGCAGATCCTCGCCGACGCCGCAGCCAGGAAGACCTTCAGCCCGACCAACCGCAACGTGGGCGGCATCGTCGTCGTCCAGCCCGGCACCGGCCGGGTCAAGGCGATCGGTGAGTCCCGGACATTCAACCAGGACCAGAACCCGTATCTCACCAACCGGCAGTTCCAGACCGGATCGACGGCCAAGGCCTTCGTCGCGGTGGCTGCCCTGCAGCAGGGGATGCCGCTCACGACTGAGATCCAGTCCCCCCACGACTACACCTCTCATGTTTTCTACGACGGCTCCGCCACCAACCCCTACAAGGTCCAGAACGACGCGCGCGGCATGCACGGGCTCTACGACATGCGCTCCGGCATGGCCGCGTCGGTCAACACCTACTTCGTCCAGCTCGCCGAGCGGGCGGGCATCGACAAGGCAGTCAACGCAGCAGTCGCCATGGGGGTGTCGGACCCGGTCATCGACTCCTCCACCTCCCCGCCCACCAAGGAGTTCGACAGCTACCGCAACGACCCCAAGGGGCACGGCGCATTCACGCTCGGGGCGGCCGGCATCAGCCCGATCGACATGGCCAACGCCTATGCCACGCTCGCGGCGCACGGCGTGCACTGCACCGTGAGCCCCATCCTGTCGGTGACCGACCGGTCCGGGCACCGGCTCGACGTCGGCAAACCCGCCTGCAAGCGGACCATCGACCCAGAGGTCGCCGATGCGGCGACAGAGGCGCTGAGCTGGGTGGTCACCCCCAAGGGACCGGTCATCAACGGCAACACCGGTGGCGGCGCGGCCATCGGCCGGCAACCGGTCGCCGGCAAGACAGGCACCACCCAGGACATCAGGGAGGCGTGGTTCGTCGGCTTCAGCCCGCAGTTGGCAGCCGCTGCCGTGGTCTTCGACCCCAAGCACGAGATCCGGCTGCCGGGTGGTGACCGGTCCAACCGGCTCTCGGTCAGGGAGTTCCGCGACTTCATGCGGCCGGCGCTGGCGGGCACCCCGATCGTGCAGTTCACGCCACCGTCGAAGAAGTACGTCCCAGAGAAGCTGGTCGACGTCCCCTACGTCGTCAACCTGCCCTTCGGGCAGGCGCGTGACATCCTGACCGGGGCCGGCTTCCAGGTCCAGGTGGCCACCCCGGCGGTCGCGGCCTTCCCCGTCCCGTACGGCTACGTCGCCTCCCAGTCACCGAGCGGCAAGGCAGGCCCGGGATCGACGATCACGCTGTTCATCAGCAACGGGCAGCAGGCGGGCACGACGGCGCCACCGTCACCGTCGCCGCCGCCCCGAAAACCCATCTGCAAGCCGCCGCTCCCGCGCTGTCACTAGCGACCCGGGGCCGGCGGGCTACCCCGTGCCCAGCTGGCGGCGCACCTCCGGGGCGACCCGTGCGCCGTCGGCCCGGCCGGCCACCCGGGCCTGCACTGCCTTCATGCCTGCGCCGAAGCTGGGGACACCGCTCAGGCTTAGCTCTGCCAGGACCCGGCTGACCAGTTCTGTGAGCTCCTCGTCGGACAGCTGCTTCGGCAGGTAGGCCTCCAGCACGGCACTCTCGGCCCGTTCGCGTTCGGCCGACTCCGGTCGGCCGCCGTCGGCGAACGCCTGGGCCGCCTCAGCCCGCTTCTTGCGCTCGCGGCGCAGCACCGCGGACACCTCCGGGTCAGAAAGCTCGCGCGCGGTGTTACCCGAGACCTCTTCGGTGTGCACGGCACTGAGCACCATGCGCAGCGTCGCGGTCGTCAGCCCGTTGCGTGCTTTCATCGAGGCGGTGAGGTCTGCCCGCAGCCGGTCCTTGAGAGTGCCCATGTGGATCGAAACTACCCTGGACCGATGAAACGACGTACTCGGTTGCCCCTCACCGTCGCCGGCGCCATCGCCGGGCTCGGTGTTGCCACGCTGACCTACGCCGTCGGCTACGAGCGAACCCGCTGGACGCTGCGTCGCTTCGATGTCCCCGTCCTGCCACCCGGCTCGGCGCAGCTGCGGCTGCTGCACCTCTCCGACATCCACATGACGCCCAACCAGCACGGCAAGCAGACTTGGCTGCGCGCCTTGGACAGGCTCAACCCCCACCTGGTCGCCGTCACCGGTGACAACCTGGCCCACGCCGAGGCCGTCCCGGCGGTGGTGCACGCCCTGGGCCCCCTCCTGGACCGCCCAGGGTGCGTCGTCTTCGGCAGCAACGACTACTACGCCCCCCTGCCGAAGAATCCCCTGCGCTACTTCAACCCCCGGCACAAGCGGGTGCACGGCGTCCCGCTGCCCTGGCGAGATCTGCGCACGGAGTTCGTCTCGCACGGCTGGCGCGACCTGACAAATACCCGGCGCAGCATCATCGTCGCCGGACACCGACTCGAACTCGGCGGGCTGGACGACCCGCACCTTCGCCGCGACAGGTACGAGGACCTCGGCGGCCCGCCGGATGCGGGCGCTGACCTGCGCCTCGGGCTCGTGCACGCCCCCGAGCCGCGGGTGCTCGACCGCTTCGCCGAGGACGGCTACGACCTGGTGCTGTGCGGGCACACCCACGGTGGCCAGTTGCGGATCCCCTTCTACGGCTGCCTCATCACCAACTGCGGCATCGACCGGGCTAGGGCGAGGTGGCTCTCGCGATACGCCGGCCGCATGTGGTTGCACGTCTCCGCCGGCCTGGGCACGTCACCGTACGCGCCGTACCGATTCGCCTGCCCGCCGGAGGCCACCTTGCTCACCCTGGTGGCCCGCGAGACCACCGGCTGAGGTCCGATAGACTGCCAACCGCATCACCGGGGTGTGGCGCAGCTTGGTAGCGTGCTTCGTTCGGGACGAAGAGGTCGCAGGTTCAAATCCTGTCACCCCGACCAGACAAAACCGCAGGTCACAGCCTTTCACGCCAAGCCCTTGCTCTCGTCGGCATCGACCCGTGAGCCGAAAGTCAGCGAGGAGTCAGCAAAGACCGACCGGATGCGGTCGCCGTAGCCGCTCGGAGTGTGCGTGTAGCGGTCGAGCGTCGTGGAGGCTTGCTCATGCCCGAGCACGGCTTGGACGAGGTTGATCGGCGTTCCGTCCGACACGAGCCAGGTCGCGTAGCAGTGCCGCAGATCGTGGAAGCGCAACCCCAGCGGCAGCCCAGCCTGCAGAAGCGCCGGCTTCCAGACCCGTGACCGGAAGCTCCCCCGCCACAGCGGCCCGCCTGCCTCGTTTGTGAACAGCTCCCCCGCCGGGCCGGGCGCGAATTCCTCGCGGTGCGCGGCGAGCAGCTCGCGGAGGAAACCCGGTATAGGAACCTCCCGCCGTCCAGCGCGGGACTTGGGGTACGCCTTCTCGCTGACATAGCCCGCAACCTCCACCACGACACGAAGAACCCGGATGGTCGAGGCGTCGAGGTCGACCGCATCCCAGCGCAGCCCGACAGACGAGCCGTAGAGCAGTCCTCTGAGCACGCCAAGATGAACTACGAGACCCTCGGGAACAACGTTCCGCACCTGCACACGCACGTCATTTCCCGGCCGTGGCTGGACCCCGCGCCCAACGGGCCCCTGCCGTGGACCTACCTTGA
>JBDUBV010000128.1:0-7626 GCA_040003795.1 Pseudonocardiales bacterium
CCCTCGCCTTCGCCACCGGCACCTCGGTCGCGGCGACAAAGTTCGTGCCCGCGGCGCTCGGCCGCGGGGACGAGACGCAGGCCCGCCGGGCGCTGCAGCTCCTGCTCCGCTGGTGCGTCCTGGGCACGGTGCTCACCGCGGCGGCGACCGCGCTGATCCTGCCGTGGCTGCGCCCGCCCTTCACCCCCCACGAGATCGTCGCCACCTGCGCGCTGGTCGTCGCGTACTCCGCATACACGTTCGTCCGCGGGGCGCAGTACGGCTACGGCAAGGTCCGCCGCTACGCCGCCATCGAGGTCCTCTGCGACGCGCTGGCCGTCACCGGTGCGCTGCTCGTGGTGCTGCTGCAAGCCGACCTGCTCCTGCTGCTGCCGTTCACCGCCGGCTACACGCTCTTCGCGGTGCTGGGTTGGATCGGCCTGCCCCGGCCGCCGGCAGGTGTCGCCGCCGACCTGCCGGTCGCCCTGCGCCGGGAGATGCGCAGCTACGGCGTCTGGGCGGCCGTCGGGATCATGACCAGCACCGGCTTCCTGCAGTTGTCCATGGTGTTCGCCTACCACTACGGCAGCAAGCACGAGGTCGGCTTCTACGCCGCCGCCCTTGTCCTGACAGTCCCCGCGTACTTTGTGCCCCGCGCGCTGTCGATGGCGCTCTTCCCGTCGATGGCCCACGCGTTCGGCCGGGGCGACACCGACGAGATCCGGCGCCAGGTCGACGCCGGCACCCGGATCCTGATGGTCGCCTCGCTGCCATTCTTCGCGGCGGCGATCCTGCTGGCCCGGCCGGTGCTCACCATCGTGTTCCACCCGTCGTACGCGCAGGCACATCTCGTGCTGGAGTTGCTGCTGGCGGCGACGTACGTCGCGATCGTCTCGATCCCCTCGGTCAACTCGCTCAGCGCGACGCAGCATGTGCTGGTCCGGGTGCCCGCCTTCGCGGCACTGGCCGGGACCACCGTGGGTGTCGCCTGCTGGCTGCTGCTCGGACCGGCGCACGGCATCACCGGCATCGCGATCGGCTATCTCGCCGGCACGTTCGTCGGCAGCGGCACCAACATGTACGTGGCCTGGCGGCGTTGGCAGCAGTCGTGGACCACCTTGCTGCTTCGGGTCGGCCTGGCGGCAGTCGCCGCCTGCCTGCTGTGGGCCTTCGTCGATACGACTGACGCCCGCGTTGTGGTCCGGATCGGCGCCATTCTGGTGGTGACGGTCGTGACGGCGGTGCTCTGCCCGTACGAGAGCCGGCAGGTCGTGAGCCGGCTGCGCCTCGTGCTGCGGCAGGCCCGCTCACGGTGAACGGCGCGGGCGGGATACCGTGCAGGCCGTGAGCCGTACGGTCGAGGAGCGGAAGTCGGCGGAGCCCGCCGAGCCGGCGCCGCCCGCGAGGGTGCTCTGGCCGGACTACGCCCGCATCGCCGCGATCTGCATGGTCGTGGTGATCCACTCCGTCGCCGGGACGGTGGTGCGGACGACCCCGGGCAGCCGGATGTGGTGGGGCGCAGTGCTGCTCGACGCCTCGGCGAGCTGGGCGGTCCCGGTGTTCGCCATGCTGAGTGGCGCCATGCTGCTGGCGCCGGACCGGTGGCGCGGGACCTCGGCGTTCTACCGGCGGCGGCTGATGCGGGTCGGCATCCCCACGGTCGTCTGGATCGTCATCTACTTCGCCTGGAACACCTGGGCGCTGCACCACCCGTTCACGCTGGGCGCCGCGGCGAAGGCGACGCTGGCCGGCTTCCCGTTCTTCCACCTCTACTTCCTGTTCGTGATCCTGGGGCTGTACGCGATCACGCCGTTCCTCCGGGTCGTGGTGCACCACATCGGCCGGACCGAGCTGCTCGGGCTGACCGCCGGCTGCCTCGTACTCACCTGGTTCAACGGCTTCATCGGCTTCCATGGGATCCCGAACGCCACCAACGCGCTGACCTTCTTCCTGCCATACGTGGGGTACTTCCTGGCCGGCTACGTCCTGCGCAACGTCGTCGTCACCGGGTGGGGCCTGGCGCTGCTGTGCGTCGCCGTGGCGGCCACGGTCGTCGGCGAGGCGGTGGAGACCTACGCGATCGGGACGCTGGCGCCGCTGTACAAGTACAGCGCGCTGACCATCGTCATGTCGCTGCTGATCTTCGTGGTGCTGGCCCAGGTGGGCCGGATCGCGACAGCTCGCGGCCTGTCCGGCCGCGTGGCCAAGGTCCTCGCAGAGGCCGCCTTCGGCGTCTACCTGCTACACCCGATCGTCACGGCGATCTTCCTCAAGGTGACCGGCATCAACATCTATCCGGCGACGGTGCCCGAGCTTTTCGCGACCATCGGTTTCACCATCTTCGCGACCTGGATCGTGATCCTCATCGTGCGGCGGGTGCCGGTGCTGCGGCGCATCGCCTGAGGGGTGCTTCGTGGTGCCCGCTACCCTCTGATCGGATCTGAACGCCTGAGGAAGGACCGTTTCCGTGCAGTTGAAGGACATCGTCCGCAAGGTCACCCGGCCGCTGGGCATCGACGTGATCAAGTACCGGACCGCCCCCCAGGACGTGCTGCCCGAGGATGTGGCCCTGATCGACTTCGTCCGCCCGTACACCCTGACCACCCCCGAGCGGATCTACGCAGTGGCCCAGGCGACCCGCTACCTCGTCAAGGCCGGCATCGAGGGCGCCTTTGTGGAGTGCGGCGTCTGGCGTGGCGGCAGCACCATGGCCGCGGCGAAGACGCTCGTCGACATCGGCGCGGCCGACCGCGAGATCTACCTGTGCGACACCTTCGAGGGCATGACCAAGCCGACGGAGGCCGACCTCGACGTGCAGGGCCTGAAGGCTGCCGACGAGTTCGAGCGGACCAAGACCGGCGAGGACTCCTCCACGTGGGTAGAGGTGCCACTGTCCGAGGTCAAGGCCAACGTCGCCAAGACCGGCTACGACCAGTCGCTCGTGCACTACGTCAAGGGCAAGGTCGAGGAGACGCTGCCCGATCAGGCCCCGGAGAAGATCGCCTTCCTGCGGCTGGACACCGACTGGTACGAGTCCACCAAGCACGAACTGGAGACCCTGTGGCCGCGGTTGGTCCCGGGCGGGGTGCTGATCGTCGACGACTACGGGCACTGGAAGGGCAGCCGCCAGGCCGTCGATGAGTACATCGCGGAGAACAACCTCGCCATCCTGCTCAACCGCATCGACTACACCGGCCGCCTGGCCATCAAGCCCTAGGGCTCTGCCCGTCCGCCCTGCCCGCCCTCCCCGATGCCTCGCCAGCAAAGGGACGAAATAGGCCATACCGGCGCGCCTTCGCTCTCTCCAGTTCAAGATCCAGGGAGGATCACTCCTCCTGTAGCAGGAGCAATCCTCCCTGGATCTTGACCGATGAGGGCCGCAGTGCTCGGTGAACCGGACATCCATGCACAGACGGCAGGTGCGTTCCGCGGGCTGCCGTGCTGTCTGGCGAAAAAGCCGCTGGCTACTGAGATCCGCCGGCCGAGCTGACCAACGCCCGGCGGTCGGGCGTACCCAGCGCGGGGGCCGGACTGCTCCGGGCCGGCGGGCGGCGGCGGGACGCCGGATCATCCCGTACCCGCGACAGGGCCAGCGCGATCACCCAGTACAGCAGGCCCAACTGCGGCCAGAAGAAGAAGTTGACCGTCAGCGAGGTCAGGGCGAACCCCGCCAGGGCGAGCCAGGCGGCCAGCACCTCGGGCGACGACTCCCGCACGCGCAGCGCCGCGGGCAGCCACCACAGCGAGATGACGATGGCGACGACCAGCAACACGCCGGCGAGCAGGCCGAGGGTGGCCGCCGCCTCCAGGACGGAGTTGTGCGCGGTCGTACCCGCGACGCCGTAGGGCGTGTTGCGGTAGGTCGGCAGGGCATCCTCGTACTTCGTCGGCCCGACGCCGAACCAGATGTTGGCCCGGATCATCTTGATCGCCGCCGTCCACAGGGCCAGGCGGTCGTTACTGTCCTTGAGGAAGCGGTCCCGGATCGGCGACCCCAGGACCAACGCCATCAGCACCACACCCACCGACACAGCGACCTGTGGGCGCAGGCGCAGGCCAAGCAGGACCACCACCAGGCCGAAGCCCAGCGCGGTCGACACCCGGTCGAAGGTGAACAGCAGCGCCACGGCCAGCGTCATCGCCGCGAAGCTCCACCGGATCCGGGCCCGGCGGTCGGCCCCGGCGCCGATCGCGTAGCCCGCGGCGATGGGCAGCGCCAGCGCGAACAGCGCCCCCGCCCCGCTGGCCGGCAGGCCCAGGGTGCCGTCGATGCGACCGGGGAAAACGCCGAACAGGGAGTCGTACGAGCGGAACGGCTCGATGCCGATGTAGTGCTCGCCGACCGAGAAGCCGGTGATGAAGGCCAGGATCCCGAACAGGGCATCGGCGGTGGCCATCACCGTGGCCCCCCGCAGCAGCAGCGAGCGCAACTCGCGGTCGCTGCCGAGGATGAACGCCAGGCCGATGATCAGCGTGGTCTCGGTCCAGCGCACCGGGCCGCCGAGCACGTCCTTGAAGTCCAGGCCCGCCGCCGCCGCCGACGCCCCGGCGAGCAGGGCGATCTCGGCAGTGACCAAGGCCACAGCGGAGGTGCGGACCGACAGGCCGCGCCGGTGCCGGGTGGCCGCGGCAGACAGCCCGAAACCCACTGCGACGATGGGTGGGAAGTCGTTGAGCGCCAGCCCGATGCTGGAGAACTGCAGATACGGAATGTTCGGCGTCAGGGCCAGGAGCAGGAAGAACGCCGCGGCGGCCCGCCAGCCAGGCGGCCGGCGCGTGGTGGCTCGACTGCGCACGATTCGCCTTCCCGGACCCGTCCCGCCCCGCATCCCGGGCAGCGTACATCGGTCGCCCGCAGCCCACCGGAGACCGACCACCGACGGCCCGACACGGTCACCTCAGCTTGGAAGCGATCGAGGGAGTGGTACACACTGGTGGACTGACGACACAGTGCCGCCCCGCCGCAAGGTCAGGGAGATGCGCGCTGAAGTGAAAGGTAGAGCGTGAGTTCTTCGACAACACCGCGGTTACGCGCGGCCGTCATCGGTTCGGGGGCGATGGGCCGCAACCACGTGCGCGTCCTGACCGAGCTCGGCGACGTCGACCTGGTGGGGGTTGCCGACTCCTCCGAGGCCAGCCTCGACGCGGCGCTGCGCGGGCGCACCACCCCCCGCTACACCGACGCGGTCGAGATGCTCGAGAAGCAACAGCCGCAGTTCGTCGTCGTGGCCACGCCCACCGTGCTGCACGCCGAGATGGCCGAGCTCGCCCTGTCCCGCGGCATCCACGTCCTGGTCGAGAAGCCGATCGCCGCGACCCGCGACGAGGCTGAGCGGATGTCGAAGCTGGCCGAGGCCAACGGCGTGCACCTGGGCATCGGGCACGTCGAGCGGTACAACCCGGCCATCCTCCAACTGAGGGACCGGCTCACCCGCGGCGAGGGCGGCGAGGTCCACCTGCTCACCGCCCGGCGCACCGGCCCGTTCCCGGCGAGGGTGCGCGACGTCGGCGTCATCACCGACCTGGCCACCCACGACGTCGACATCATGATGATGCTGACCCTGTCGTCGGTCGAGCGGGTCTACGCCGAGACCGCCAAGCGCATCCACCGCACCCACGAGGACCTGTTCTGCGGAACGCTGCGCTTCGAGGACGGCCAGATCGGCCTGCTCGACATCAACTGGCTGACCCCCTTCAAGACCCGCGAGCTGTCCGTGGTGTGTGAGCGCGGCACCTTCGTCGCCAACTACCTGACCCAGGAGCTGACCTTCTACGAGAACTCCGAGGCCGCGGCGGGTTGGGATTCGCTGGCCCAGCTCACCAGCGTCGCCGAGGGCAACATGACCCGCTATCAGGTGGCCCGGGTGGAGCCGCTGCGGGCCGAGATTCAAGCCTTCACAGAGGCCATCCGCGGCGAGGGTTACCGCTACGTCACCGCGGAGAACGGCATGGCCACCCTCGACGTAACGACAGCACTTCTGCTGGCGGCCGAGACCAACCAGACCATCGCGCTCACCCCGGCCGGCGTGGGCTGAGCGGATCGGTTCTCACGTGCGCGTCTGGGTCGACCTGACCAACTCACCGCATGCCATGCTCTTCGCGCCGATCGTGCGCGAGCTGAGCAAACGTGGCGACGAGGTGCTCGTCACCGCGCGCCGCTTCGCCCACACTGTCGAGTTGGCCGAGCAGCGCTTCGACGAGGTCGCGGTAGTCGGCCGGGGCGCGGCCAGCTCGCTGCCGGACAAGGTGCGCTCCCTGCAGGACCGCGCCCGAGCGCTGCGACGCGTGGCCAAAAGCTTCCGTCCCGACGTCGCCGTCAGCCACGGGTCCATCGACCAGGTGGTCGCCGCCAAGACCCTGCGGGTGCCTTCGCTGGTCAGCGTCGACTACGAATACCAGCCGGCCAACCACCTCTCCTTCCGGCTGGCCAGCCGGCTGCTGCTGCCCGCCGCCTTCGAGGCTGCCGACATCGACAGACGCGGCGGCAAGGGCAAGACCTGGCGCTATGACGGACTCAAGGAAGAGGTCTACCTCCGCGGCTTCGTCCCCTCGTCGGCCGCCCGCGACACCTTGGGCATCGCCGGCCATACCGGCCCGGTCGTCACCCTGCGGCCCCCACCGGAGGGAGCCCTCTATCACCGCGGGGAGAACCCGCTCTACGACAAGCTGGTCGACGCGCTGCGCGCCCGCGAGGACGTCGCGACCCTCGTGCTCCCCCGGCACCCCTCCCAGGTCGAGCCGCTCACCAAGGCGATTGGCGGCGAAGGCATCCGAGTGCTCGCCGAGGTCGTCGACGGGCCCGACCTGATCTGGTGGTCAGACGCCATGGTGTCCGGCGGCGGCACCATGAACCGCGAGGCCGTCGCCCTCGGCACGCCGGTGTGGACGCTGTTCGGCGGCACTCTTGGCGGGGTCGACCGGGCGCTGATCGCCGAGGGCCGGCTGCACCGGCTGGCCTCCGAGGACGACCTCATGGGCTTCGACCCGGTCGTACGCGAGCGCGGTGACCGGCCGGAGCTCAAGCACGACGTGCTCGGGCAATTCGTCACGGCAATCGACCGTACGGCGGCCCGCGCAGACAGCGTGGCCTGAGCCGTGCGGGTCCTCTCCGTCGTCGGCGCGCGACCGCAGTTCGTCAAGTCGGCGGTGGTCGAGCGCGCCCTGACCGCCCGCGGCGTCGAGGTGCTCGGGGTGCACACCGGGCAGCACTACGACGAGAAGATGAGCGAGCTCTTCTTCCGCCAGTTGGGCATCGCCGTGCCCTACGTCAACCTGGGCATCGGTTCGGCCAGCCACGGCGTGCAGACCGGCCGGATGCTCGCGGCCATCGAGGGCGTCATCACCGAGACCCGGCCGGATGCCGTCGTGGTCTACGGCGACACCAACTCCACGCTGGCCGCCGCGCTGGCGGCGAGCAAGCTGCTGGTGCCGGTGATCCACGTCGAGGCCGGCCTTCGGTCGTTCAACCGGGACATGCCCGAGGAGCAGAACCGCATCGTCACCGACCACCTGTGCGCCATCGCCCTCGCACCGAGCCAGGCCGCGATGGACAACCTGGCGCGGGAGGGCCTCGGCGACCGCGCCGTGCTCGTCGGCGACGTCGTGCGCGACGCCCAGGTGCTGATTGCCGCGGCGGTCGACCCGGCG
>JBDUBV010000019.1:0-24790 GCA_040003795.1 Pseudonocardiales bacterium
GCACGCACGTGGCCATGGCGGAGTCCGCGCTCCTCGCAGGTAAGCACGTGATTTGTGAGAAGCCGCTCGCGACCTCCGTCGCCGGCGCCCAGCGTCTTAATGACCTCGCGCGCAGCGCTGCGCGCGTGAGCAGCGTGCCGTTCGTCTACCGGTTCTACGCCTCGGTCCGCGAGGCGAGGGAGCGGATCGCGCGTGACGCAAGCGGGCCGCTGCTGTGGTTACTGCATGGCACCTACCTCCAGGACTGGCTGTCTCCCGACCTGACGAACTGGCGGATGGACCCCGCGCTCGGGGGTCCCGCGCGTGCTTTCGCTGACATCGGTGTGCACTGGTGCGACCTCATGGAGTTCACGACCGGCCATCGGATCGTGCGGCTGGCTGCCCGCATGGGCTGCGCACTGCCTCAGGGTCGGGTCGCCGGCGAGGTTGCGGACCGACGCACGGAGGATGGCGCCGTCGTCGCCTTCGAGACCGACTTGGGCGCCGTCGGTTCGCTCGTCGTCTCGCAGCTGACGCCAGGTCGCAAGAACCGATTGTGGTTCTCCTTCGACGGGCCGGATGCCTCCTATTCCTTCGACCAGGAGGTGCCGGAAGCGTTGTGGGTAGGGACGCGTACTCAGAACCTCGTCGTGCTGCGCGGTGCCGACGAATTCGGCAAGCCGGCGTCGCCGTACTCACGTCTGCCCGCAGGTCATCCCCAGGGCTACCAGGACGCCTTCAACGCGTACATCTCCGATGTCTACGCAAGCGTCCGCGGAGATATACCGGATGGCCTACCGACCTTCGCGGATGGATTGCGCGCGGCGCTCCTGACGCAGGCGGTGGTGGACGCTGCCGCGTCGCAGACCTGGGTGACGGTGCCGGCATGACCGCAAACGAGGCGCCCCTTCTGCAGTTGAAGGGCATCGTCAAGACCTTCCCCGGCGTACGGGCACTTGATGGCGTCGAGCTGGAGGTTCTCGCCGGCGAGGTGCACTGCCTGCTGGGTCAGAACGGTGCCGGCAAGTCCACCCTGATCAAGGTGCTCGCCGGCGTACACCGCCCCGACTCAGGCTCGATGGTCTGGCACGGCCAGGAGGTCTCGTTCAACGGGCCGCAGGCCGCCACCAAGGCCGGCATCGCCACGATCTATCAGGAGCTTGACCTCGTCGACGACCTGACCGTTGCGGAGAACATCTTCCTAGGCCACGAGCAGGCTGCGGCCGGCTTCGTCCGCCGCGGCCGGATGCGGGCCGAGGCGAAGTCCGTCCTCGACCGCCTCGGCCATGGCGACATCCCGGTCAGGCGCACCGTCGGCCGGCTGCCCGCCGCGGCCAAGCAGATCGTGAGCATGGGCCGGGCCCTGTCCCACGATGCGCAGCTCATCGTCATGGACGAGCCGAGCGCGGTGCTCGCTCACGACGAGGTGGCCAACCTCTTTCGGGTCATCCGCGAGCTGACCTCCCGCGGCATCGCTGTCATCTATATCTCGCACCGGCTGGAGGAGATCCGTCAGATCGGCGACCGCGTCACCGTACTCAAGGATGGGCGAACCTCAGCCGTGAACCTCCCGGCCCTGACCACACGGACCGACGAGCTGGTCACCCGGATGACCGGACGCACCATCGAGTACGTCTTCCCCCCGCGCCCCAAGGGCACCGGGCAGGCCGACCTGCCGCCGCTGCTGGAGGTGGTGGGCTTGAGCCGGCATGGAGAGTTCGCCGACGTGTCGCTGTCCGTACGCGCGGGCGAGATCGTCGGCATCGCCGGCCTGGTCGGCTCTGGACGCTCGGAGTTGCTGGAGACCATTTGCGGCGCACGCAAATCCCAGGCGGGGGAGGTGCGCCTGGACGGCCGCAAGCTCCCGCCGGGCCGTGTCCCGAGCTCCGTGCGGGCAGGACTGGGGTTGGCGCCCGAGGAGCGCAAGAGCCAGGCGCTCATTCTCGAGGACAAGATCTACCGCAACGTCACCCTGGCGACGTTCGCACGCTATGCGACCGGCGGGCTGACCCGTGCCTCCTCTGAGCGGGCGGCAGCGACCCGAATCGCCGAGGAGCTCGCACTGCAGCCGCGCGGTGTCGGCCGGCCGGTCAAGACGCTGTCCGGCGGCAACCAGCAGAAGGTCGTCCTGGGCCGCTGGCTGCTCGACCCGTCGAGCGGTTCGTCGGCTCCGAACGGCCGGCGTGAACACACCTCCGGTGGCACCCGCCTCTTGCTCCTGGACGAGCCGACCCGCGGGGTGGACGTGGGCGCGCGGGCCGACCTCTACCGCGTCATCCGCAGGCTGGCGGACAACGGGATGGGCGTCCTGATGGTGTCCAGCGAGGTTCCCGAGGTGCTGGGGCTGGCAGATCGCGTACTGATCATGCGCGAGGGCCGCGTGCTCCGCGAGGCGCCAGCGGGCGAACTCGACGAGGAAACCGTGCTCGACCTCGTAATGGCGGGGTCCCTTCTCGAGACGGACATCCCATGACCGAACCCGACAAGGTCGTCGACAAGCCTGCTGAAGACACCCGGGCCGCATCCGCCGCACCCGCTGCATCGGCGACGCGCAGTGGCTCGGCCTTCGGCCACTGGTTCCGCGACGACGCCAGTGAGCCGCTCCGACGCAACCTGGGCCTGGTCGCAGTGCTCGTCGTGCTCTATGCGATCGGAGCATGGAGCCGGCCGGACATCTTCCTCCACACGGACCGCCTGTGGAGCAACGAGCTGACCGTCCTCACACTCGCGTCAAGCATCGGTGTCATTGCCATCGGGATGACCTTCGTCATCATGAGCGGCGGCATCGACCTGTCGGTCGGGGCGTTGCTGGCCCTGGCCAGCGTCTGGTCGACGACTCTGGCCACGCAGAGCTACGGCGCCGCTACGATGATCTTCGTCGCCCTGCTGGTCGCCACGTGTGCCGGCCTGCTCAACGGCACGATCATCGCCTACGGCCGCATGGCGCCGTTCATCGCAACCCTCGCGGCGATGGTCGCCGCTCGCGGCCTCGCTCAGAAGATCTCCGGAAAGACGACGCAGGTCGTGCACGTGAGCGGCATCACCGACATCGCCCTACGCAAAGTGTTCGGGATCCCGTGGCTGGTCCTCATCTTCTTCGCCGTCGCGGCCGCCGGATGGGTGCTCCTTAATCGGACTACCTTCGGCAGGCGCACCGCGGCCATCGGCGGCAACACGGAAGCCGCCCGCCTGGCCGGCATCAACGTTCGCCGCTCCCAGGTGCTCATCTACGCGCTGTCCGGCCTGTGCTGCGGCATCGGCGCGCTGATCGTCACCGCGCAGGCCAACTCAGGCTCGTCTGACCACGGCAATCTGTATGAGCTGCAGGCCATCGCCGCGGTCATCATCGGGGGCACCGCGCTCGCCGGTGGGCGGGGAACCATCGTCGGCTCCGTGCTGGGCGTCCTGGTCTTCACGCAGATCACCAACTTGTTCATCGTGAACAACCTCGCCATCGAGTACCAGCTGATCGCGCAGGGCGTGATAATCGTGGCCGCCGTCCTGGTCCAGCAGTTCCGCGTCGGCGCCCTGCGACGGCGGCCGCCATGAGGCCCACCTCCACCCGAGCCCGCAGTCGGGTCCACGCCCGCCGCCAACGGTTCAACCTCGACAGCCCACCCCTTCTACCCCGGGAGATCCAGTGAACGTTCGGACAAGCAACAGGCACGGCCGAAGTCGTCGGCGGATGCTCATCAGCGTCGCCGCCGTCACAGCTGCCGTGGTGCTGACGAGTTGTACGTCCAATTCGCCGTCCAAGTCTTCTCAGAAGTCGAACGGCGGCGGCCTCGGCACCAGCGGCGGCTCTGCGCCCGGCAAGCACGTCAACATAGTGTTCTCCGGCCCGGTGGCCGACCACGGGTTCCTCGCCGCCATCAACTCGTTCGCGAAGCAGCAGGCGGCCTTGTATCCCGACGTCACGTTCACCGCACTTGAGGCTGCCGCGGACGCCCCGGCCCAGATCGCTGCGGTGCAGACAGCTATCGCGCAGAAGCCGGACGTACTGATCATCTTCCCCCAGGACGGCGACCAGCTCACCGGCGTAGGGAAGGCCGCGACCGCCGCGGGCATCCCGGTCATCAACCTCGACCGCAAGTTCAACGACCAGAGCGCCTACCGGATGTTCCTCGCCGGCGACAACTACAAGGTGGGCTTCAACGCCGGCACCTACATCGGCAAGAAGCTGAAGGGCAAGTCCAATCCGGTCATCGGTGAGATCACCGGCATCGCGACGCTGGCCCTCACGCGCGAACGGTCACAGGGCTTCAAGGACGCGCTGGCGATCTACGGCCTCAAGGTCTCGCGCCAGGTCAACGCCTCCTTCACCGTGCAGTCGGGCCAGCAGGCGATGGCCAACCTCCTCGCCGCCGCGCCGCATCTCGACGCGGTGTTCAACCACGACGACGACCAGAACATCGGCTCCGAGGCGGCCGCCGCGCAAGCCGGGCGCAAGGAGTTCTTCATCGTCGGTACAGCGTGCTCGAACGTGATGCTCAAGCACATCAAGAACGGCGACGCGCGCATCGAGGCCGACATCACCTTCACGCCAGCCATCTCCGCGACCGCCGTATCCATGGCTCGCCTCATCGCCCAGGGACGGACCTCCGCCGACCTGGCCGGCCTGCCGCTGCCCAGTAACATGTTGATCGACTCCCAGCTGGTGACAAAGAGCAACGTCGCCCAGTACGAAAAGTTCGGCTGGGACTAGTCGAGCGAGGATCGAGCGCCAGCGAGGCGCGGAGCGAGGTGACAATCAGCGACGGTCGCGGCTGACCAGGACGAGGCCCGGTCAGCCCGACGCCCTTTCCGCGAGCACGAAAGGAGGACCAGTGCGTCGGCCGATCACGCTGTTCACCGGCCAGTGGGCCGACCTGCCCTTCGAGGAGGTCGCGCGGCTGGCCGCAGCCTGGGGGTACGACGGGTTGGAGATCGCCTGCTGGGGCGACCACCTCGACATTTCCCGAGCCGTCGCCGACGCTGCATACCTCCAGAGCCGACGCGACATCCTCGACCGGCACGGGCTCCAGGTCTTCGCCATCTCGAACCATCTCGCAGGGCAGGCGGTGTGCGACGACCCGATCGACGCCCGGCACCGCGACATGCTCAAGCCCAGGATCTGGGGGGACGGCGATTGCGAGGGCGTGCGGCAACGGGCGGCGCAAGAGCTCAAGGACACAGCGGTGGTTGCTGCTCGTCTCGGCGTGGACACGGTGGTCGGCTTCACCGGCTCCGCGGCGTGGAAGTACGTCGCGATGTTTCCGCCGGTGTCGCAAGCGCTGATGGACGCGGCGTACCAGGACTTCGCCGACCGATGGAACCCGATCCTCGACGTCTTCGACACAGAGGGCGTGCGCTTCGCCCACGAGGTCCACCCGAGCGAGATCGCGTACGACTACTACACGACCGAGCGGGCGCTCGCCACGATCGGCCATCGCCCGGCATTCGGGCTGAACTGGGACCCGAGCCACTTCGTCTGGCAGGCCCTTGACCCGGTCATGTTCATGTGGGATTTCCGAGACCGGATCTACCACGTGGACTGCAAGGACACCCGGCTGCGGACCGGCAACGGCCGTCGCGGGGTGCTGGGGTCACACCTGCCGTGGGCCGATCCTCGGCGTGGCTGGGACTTCGTCTCCACAGGGCATGGTGACGTGCCGTGGGAGGACTGCTTCCGGATGCTGAACACAATCGGCTACACCGGCCCGCTCTCCATCGAGTGGGAGGATGCCGGCATGGATCGCCTCGTGGGGGCACCTGAAGCCAGGCAGTTTGTCGCCGATCTGGCCTTCGAAGCGCCCTCAGCCGCGTTCGACGCCGCGTTCTCGAGCAACAAATCCAACGGCGCCGGCTGACCGAGCCTGTCAAGGTTCGGTATCCGCACGACAGGTGAGTTCCGGCGCTCCAACCCGATGAGAAGGTCTCCCTCCCAGTGGCCGGTCACGGCGCGATCCTCGACCTCGGCGGGTCGCTGGCTGATCGTCACCTCGGGTGTGGCATGCCCCCAGGCTTTCTGCCCTGCCCGCGGCCGGCGAACGCGTAGGGCCCGCCCGGTGCACAGGCAGGCAACCAGCTCGCGCCGCAGGGACTCATCATCGGGGAAGTCGAGCATGAGCCGGTTTGTGAGATCTGCTCCTGACTCCACCCCGTCACCCACCGGCGATCTCCTCGGTGCGGCTTGTTCCGGCCCTAATCGACGGACTGCCCCATCGCCAATCGAACGCCTGGGCGCTTGCAGCGCGGTGCGGCAGGCGCCGGTTCAGCGCCGGCGGAAGCGCGCAGGCGCGACCGTCTTACCAGAATCGGAGCGCACGATCGGCGGGACCGCGCGCCAATCGGGCGGGAACTGTGGGCGTGGGTCCTGCTGGCGGGGTCACGGCGTATGCCCCCCGGGGGGTCTGAAGCCGGTCGACGACGCACGTCGATCCGGGGCGAAGGCTACGGTCGCCGGTGGCGCTGATGCGAACAAATCACTCGAAAGGGTTTGGGTAAGCGGTTACGTGGGCAACCGCTTACCCATGCAACGGCTGACCGAGCGTCTTCCGTGGTGACGATCTACGAGGTTGCGCGCCGAAGCGGCGTGTCGACAGCCACCGTCTCCCGTGTCATGCGGGACGGCAGGGGTTTCTCCGCCGCGACGCGCGACCGCGTGCTCGCCACGGTCGGTGAGCTTGGCTGGGTGCCCAACGGATCGGCCAGGGGCTTAGTCAGCAAACGGGTCGGCATCGTCGGCTTGCTCTTCCCCGACCTCGCGAAGTCTGGCGACGCTGAGGAGGACTCCCCGCTGTACGTCGACCAGGTCATCCGCGGCGCCGAGCGGGCCGCCACCGCAGCCGGCGACGCGGTGCTGATCGCCGCCACACTCCGCAGTTCGGGCCGCCAGCTGGCGTACTCCTTGGCGAGCAAAGTCGACGGGCTGGTCGTCCTGGCAAGCAGCCTGGCCGACGAGGACCTGGCCAGCATCGCGCGGAGCGTGCCGGTCGTGCTGCTCGCGGGCGGCGCCGCCGGCCACAACCTCGACTCCGTCGGTGCCGACAACCGAGCCGGTACCCGGGAACTCACGTCCCACTTGATCCAGGCCCACGGTCATCGCGACCTGGCGTTCCTCAGCGGCCCGGCCGATGCGCCGGACTCGGTGGAGCGCTTCGAGGGATACCGCGACGCACTGGTTGCCGCGGGTCTCCCGTCGCCGCCCGCCCCGGACGCGGGCGGCGGGTTCACAGAGACCGGCGGTGAGCGTGCGATGAAGGCGCTTCTGGCACGCCGCGAATCCCCGCCACAAGCAGTCGTCTTCGCAAATGACCAGATGGCGATCGGCTCGATGAAGGTCATCCGCTCGGCCGGGCTCCGCGTCCCCGCCGACATGGCGGTGACCGGCTTCGACGACATCTCGTTGTCGCGGCACCTCCGACCAGCCCTGACAACCGTCAGCCAGCCCATGCGTGAACTGGGCGAACAGGCAGTTCGCCTGCTGCTGGACCGCATTGATCACCCGAGGCGGCAGCCGCGATCCGTCGTCCTGCCGACGGAGATCGTGATCAGGCGCAGCTGCGGTTGCCGGCGGCTGGCCGGTGCCACCCGCCAAGCGCGGGGCGCGACATGACGAGCGCATCCGAAGTGAGCCGGTCAGCCGTGATCGCGGACCAATCCCGTGACGCCCACGAGTCAGAAGCCCGCACGGACTGGGAGCAGCGCATCTACCAGCGGCTGACCGACACGACACATGCCGATTCAGCGCTGGCGCTCCCTGCGCCGACCCGGGTCCGCGCCTTGGGACAGGTGGGCCACATCCGGCTGAGTTGGCAGGAGGTGCGGGGGGCGGCGGGGTACGTGATCGAGCGGACGGAAGGCCCGGACGGCCGGCCGGGCCTGCTGCACCACGGCGGCAGTGACGTGCCCGCAGTTCCAGGATGCGCCTTCGCCGATACAGGACTCATTGACGGAGTGGCCTACAGCTACCGCATCGGCGCCATCGCCGGAGCGGAATTCCCCACGTGGGCCTGGTCGGAGCCGGTGCGTGCCTCAACGCTGGTCAGCGGCCCCCGCCGCATCGACGTGCGGGTCGACGCGGCAACGGTGACCGGCCCGCTGCACCGGGTGTGGCACATGGTGGGGTCGGAGCGGCTGTCGCAACTCGCCCTCGGCCCCGGCGACCACGGCCCCGACGTAGGGGCGGAATTCGCCGCAGCGCTGCGCCTGGCGCGGTCCGACCTCGGCGTTCGCCTCGTCCGAGCCCACGCGATCCTGCACGACGACAACGAGGTGGTGCGCCGCGGCGCCGACGGCAGGTTGCACTTCGCGTTCGACCGCATCGACGCCGTCTACGACCAAATTCTCGAGATGGGGATCCGCCCGGTCGTCGAGTTGTCCTTCATGCCAGCGGCTTTGGCTTGCGAACCGGGACAGACCGTCTTCACCTACCGCGGGATCATCTCCCCACCGGCCGACTGGGACGAGTGGCGCCAGCTGATCGGGGCCCTGGCGCAGCACCTGGTGGACCGGTACGGGATCGATGAGGTGGTCCAGTGGGGCTTCGAGGTTTGGAACGAGCCCAACCTCGTCGTCTTCTGGTCCGGCTCACAGGATGACTACCTGCGGTTGTACGAAGAGTCAGCCCGGGCGATCAAGGCCGTCGACCCACGCCTGCGGGTGGGTGGCCCGTCCACAGCCGCCAGCGAATGGGTGGCCTCCCTGGCCACCCACGCCCAGCGCTCGGGCACGGCGCTGGACTTCCTGTCCTCGCACACCTACGGCAACCTGCCCCTGGACACGCGCGCGGCCCTGAAGCGGGCCGGCTTCGCCGGTATCCCGGTGTGGTGGACCGAGTGGGGGGTCGGCTCCACTCACTTCGGCGCCATCCACGACGGCGTCATTGGCGCACCCTTCGTCCTCACCGGGTACGCCGCCGCCCAGGGCAAGCTGGACGCACTCGCCTACTGGGTCGTGAGCGACCATTTCGAGGAGTTGGGTCGGCCCCCGCGGCTGTTCCACAACGGGTTCGGACTGCTCAGCGTCGGCAACCTCCGCAAGCCGCGGTACTGGGCCGTGCATCTCGCGGCGCACCTCGGTGACCAGGTGCTGGCCAGCAACGTCGAGGGCGACGGTGCCGGCGTACTCGTGCAGGCGTGGGCGACGCGGCACGACGACGGGACAGTGGATGTCCTGGCCTGGAACGGCACCATCAACGCAGCCCTGATGGATGGCGACGCTCGCCTGGACCGTCGGGTGCGGCTCGAGGTCGCCGGCCTCGACGCGGCGAGATACCGGGTGGACCGTGCCCTCGTCGACGAGCAGCACTCCAACGTCGTGGCCCAGTGCCCTACTGATGTCGAGTGGCCGGACGAGGCCCTCTGGGAGCACCTCCACGCCGCCGACGCCCTGCACGAAGCCCGCCTGCCGGACGTCCTGCCCGATGCGGGCGCGACGTCATTCGAGTTTGACCTACCGATGCCGGGGATCGTCCGGATCCGCCTGTCTGCCCGCGAGGAAGCGGTCAGCACCAACGAGGAGTGAGCGCGATGAGACGTCTTCCGCCCAGAAGTTCCGCCCTGGTGGCCGCGGTCCTGGCGACCGCGATGATGGGCGGACTCAGCGCCTGCAAGGGCTCGGCGAACAACAGCGCCGGGGGCAAGGGGGCGGCCGGGACGCTGACTATCCAGGGGGATGCCGGCAACCCGACCCTGGTCGAGAACTTCAACCCGTTTCAAGCCGCCACCGAGCTGCACGGAACGTTCCTGATGTACGAGCCGCTCGAGGTGCAGAGCCCCATCGACGGCAGCTTCTCACCGTACGTCGCGACAGAGCACAAGTTCACCGATCCCAAGACCCTGGTCTTCACCTTGCGCCAGGGCGTGAAGTGGAGCGACGGCAAGGACGTCACGCCGCAGGACGTCACGTTCACCTTCAACCTGCTGAAGAAGTACCCGGCGCTGGACGGCAACGGGATCTGGCAACAGCTGACCGACGTCAGCAGCGCGGGCAACGACGTGACGGTCACGTTCAAGGCGCCCAACGTGCCCTTCGCCGGCATCGTCGCGCAGGTCCCGATCGTGCCGGAGCACGCCTGGTCCTCGGTCTCCGATCCGGTCAAGTACCCGAATACCAAGCCCGTGGGCAGCGGACCGTTCACCCTGGACAAGTTCGCGCCGACCCAGTACTCCCTCAAGCCCAACCCGAACTACTGGCAGAAGGAGAAGATCGCCCCGAAGCAGGTGCTCTTCCCGGCGCAGGCCAGTAACCAGAACACCAACCAGCTCGACGTGACCAGTGGCAAGTTCGACTGGGCCTACAACTTCCTTCCCGACGTCAAGCGGACCTTCGTGGCCAGGGACCCCAAGCACAACGTGTACTGGTTCCCGCCGGGCGGCACGATCGGGCTGTACCTGAACCTCACCAAGTCCCCGTACAACGACCCCAACTTCCGCAAGGGGCTGTCACTGTCGCTGGACCGGGCGACCATCGCGAAGAAGGCCGTCAACGGCTACCTCGACCAGGCGAGCCAGTCCGGCCTGATCCTGCCGAACCTGCAGAAGTGGCTGGACCCCAGCCTGCCCAACCAAGGACAGGTAAGCCAGAATGTCGCGGGTGCCAAGGCGGCATTCGCCCAGGCCGGCTACACGATGCAGGGTGGCAAGCTGGTCGGCAAGAACGGCAAGCAGGCCAGCATGACGATCGTCATGCCGGCGAACTTCAGCGACTGGGTTGCGGCCGCCAAGGAGGTCGCCAACCAACTGGGCGGCGCCGGCATCAAGGTGACCCCGGACCTGCCGCAGTTCGCGCAGTACCAGCAAGGCATCCAGGCCGGCACGTTCGACGCCGCGATGGGCGGCTTCGGCGGCACGGGCAACCCCTACACCGACTACAACAACGCGTTGAACGGCAGCTTCGCGACGCGGGTCAATACACCGACCGCGAACAACTTCGAGCGGTTCAAGGACCCCGCAGTCGATCAGGCACTGGCGGCCCTGGCCTCGGCTACCGACGAGTCGGCGCAGATGCAGGCGACGGCCAAGCTCGAGCACGTCATGTACGACCAGCAGCCCGTGCTGCTCATGTACTACGGCGGGAGCTGGGGGCTGTTCACCACCAAGCACTTCACCGGCTGGCCGTCGACCGACGACCCGTACACCCTGCCGACGAACTACAACAACGCGCTCCTGACCGTGATCACCCATCTGAAGAAGGCCTGATCTAGCACGTCATATGGCGGGGACAGGAGGACGCGGTGAGGTATCTGGTCCGCAAGGTGCTGCTGTTCCTGGCCACGCTGTGGGCGGCGATCACCTTGAACTTCATCCTGCCGCGGCTGATGCCCGGGTCTCCGGTCGATGCGGCGCTGGCGAAGCTCGCATCGTCCGGGCGGCCGATCACCAACGCCGAACGGCACGCGGTTGAGGTGCAGCTCGGCGTGCCGCACGCCAGTTTGCTCACGCAGTACGTGGACTACTGGAAGAGCATCGTCGCGTTCAAGTTCGGCAGCTCCTATTCCTTTCCCAACGAGACCGTGGCCCACACGATCGGCAAGGCGGCTCCCTGGACGCTCGTGCTGGTCGGGACGACGACGATCTTCGCCTTCATCATCGGCACCCTGCTCGGGGTGTACGCGGGCTGGCGCCGGGGCCGGTTCGCCGACTCCTCGGTCACGCTGGGCGCGACGTTCTTCGCCGCGTTCCCGCCCTTCTGGCTCGGCCTGCTGCTGCTGTACGTGTTCGCCTTCAAGCTCAACTGGTTCGCCATCAAGGGCGGCTACAGCGTCGGTGCCACCCCGAACCTCAGCCTGTCCTTCCTCAGCGACGCCGCGCAGCACAGCGTCATCCCTGCCGTCACCCTGGCCGTCACGTCACTGTC
Source organism: Pseudonocardiales bacterium (assembly GCA_040003795.1). Classification (GTDB taxonomy): domain Bacteria; phylum Actinomycetota; class Actinomycetes; order Mycobacteriales; family QHCA01; genus QHCA01. Next base: position 11,821 of record JBDUBV010000019.1, read on the forward strand.
CGGCTGGGTCTTCGGCATGCGCAACAACATGATCAACACGCTGGGGGAGGATTACGTCACGTTCGCCGAGGCCAACGGCCTGCGTACCAGGACCGTCGCCTTGCTGTACGCCGCCCGCAATGCCCTGCTGCCCAACGTCACGGCCTTCGGGCTGTCGCTGGGTGCCGTGGTCGGCGGCTCGGTGCTGGTCGAGGGCGTCTTCAGCTACCCGGGCCTCGGCAACCTGCTGTTCACCGCCGTGTCCAACCACGACTTCCCGCTGATGCAGGCACTCTTCCTCGTCATCACCGTCACCATGCTGGTCGCGATCTTCATCGTCGACCTGCTGTACGTCCGCCTCGACCCGAGGGTGCGCCGATGACCATCATCACGACCGTCCCCCCGCCGGAGGCACCGGGCTCCGGTGCGCAGATCCCGATCCGGCACGACAGCCCGGTCCCAGGGCCGCTGCGCTTCCTCGGCAGAGCCCTGCGCACGCTGTGGAGCAACGGCAAGGCCCGCATCGGCCTGACCATCCTGGGGCTGGTCATCCTGATAGCGCTCTTCGCGCCGTTGCTCGCTCCGCATTCACCGACGGCCACCAATTTCGCCCCCTATCTCAACCCCAGCGGCACCAACCTGTTCGGCACCACCGGCAACGGCCAGGACGTGTTCTCGCAGATGATCTACGGGGCGAGGGTCTCCCTGGTCGTAGGCCTCGCGGCCGGGCTGGCGGCGACCCTGGTGGCGGTGACAATCGGCCTCATCGCCGGTTACCGGCCCGGCGTCATCGACGAGATGCTGAGCTTCGTGACCAACCTGGCACTGGTCATCCCCGCCCTGCCGCTGATGATCATTCTGGCCGCCTACGTGCAGCGCCGATCAATCTGGACCATCGTGCTCGTCGTCGCGTTCACCAGCTGGGCAACCGGCGCCAGGGTCATCCGCAGTCAGGCCTCCACGTTGCGCAACCGAGAGTTCATCACCTCGGCGGTTTTCTCCGGCGAGCGGCTGTTCCGGGTGGTATTCCGGGAGATCCTGCCGAACATGACGTCGCTGGTCGCCGGCAGCTTCTTCGCCGCAGCCACCGCCGCCGTCATGGCCGAGGCGAGCCTGGAGTTCCTCGGTCTCGGGGACCCCAGCACGGTCAGCTGGGGGACGATCCTCTACTACGCGGAGCAGCAGAACGCGCTGCTCACCGGCCAGTGGGTGCTCGTGTTCGCGCCCGGGCTGGCCATCGCCCTTCTGGCGCTGTCGTTCACTCTCGTCAACTTCGGAGTCGACGCGCTGTCCAACCCGCGGCTCAGGGAGAAGTGATGACCCTCTTGGAGGCGCGCGACGTCAACGTCGTCTACGAACCCAGCCGAGGACTGCGGATCTGGTCCGTCCGAAACATCGACCTCGACGTCCAGCAAGGGGAGTTCGTCGGGCTCGTCGGCGAGTCAGGGTGCGGCAAGACGACGCTCGGCTACGCGCTGACCCGCATGCTCCGCCCGCCCGCGCGGCTGGACGGTGGACAGATCACCTTCGACGGTGTCGACATCAGCACCCTCGTCGGCGAGGATCTGCGCCGGCAACGTCGCAACGGCTTTGCCCTGGTGCTGCAGAGCGGGATGAACGCCCTCAACCCGGTGCGCAACATCGAGCACCACTTCGGCGACATCTTCAAGGCGCATGCGCGTTCGGGCGAGGACGTCTCGGCGTCGGCCATCCGGCGCCGGGGCGGCGAGCTGCTGGAGAAGGTCCGACTCGATGCCGGCGTGCTGAACCGGTTCCCGCACGAGCTCTCCGGCGGCATGCGGCAGCGGGTGTCGATAGCGCTGGCCCTCGCCCTCGAGCCGCAGATGATCATCTTCGACGAGCCGACAACTGCTCTGGACGTCATCGTGCAGGGCGCCGTCATGCACACCATCCAGGATCTGCAGAAGGAGAGCGGATTCACCGCCATCCTGATCAGCCACGACCTCGGCATCGTCCTCGAGGCCACGAACCGGGTCATGGTCATGTACGCCGGGCAGATCGTCGAGGATCAGCCGTCCGAGGACCTGCTGCACGGCCTGCACCATCCGTACACAGAGGCGTTGCTGGCCTGCTACGCCGACCCGCGCGCCGAGGAGATCCACCTCGGCGGGATCCCGGGCAGCCCACCGGACCTGTCGCAGCCGCAGGGCGGCTGCCCCTTCGCCCCCCGCTGCCCGTTGGTCGAGGAGATCTGCTGGCAGCAGGATCCGCCGCTGACACCGCTGGGCCGTGGACTGGCCGCCTGCCATGTGCGGGCCCGCGAGGGCCGACCGGAAGAGCAGGTGGGACATGTCCGCTGAGCAACGAACCACAGTCGGCGGTGCGAACGCCGAACCCCTCGCGCCGGGCGCCAGGAGGACCACCAGCGCCGTTCCGCCGTTGGTCGTACAGGGCGTCACGAAGACCTACGCCGCCCGGGGAGCCCGCAAGAAGATCATGAAAGCCGTGGACGACGTATCGTTCACCATCGCGCCCGGAGCCGCAGTCGGGCTGGTCGGGGCCAGCGGGAGTGGCAAGAGCACCCTGGCGAAGATGATCACCGGCTCCGAGCGCCCCACGACGGGATCCATCACGTTCGGCGACGTCGCGATCGAGCGGCTGCACGCCGGTGGCCTGCGCAAGCTCCACAGCAGGGTCCAGATGGTCTTCCAGGACCCGTACGGCGCCCTCAATCCGCTGCACACGGTGGAGTACACCGTGACCCGGCCCTGCCAGAACTTCCTGGGGATGTCCGACGCGCAGGCCCGGCAACGGGTCAACGAGCTGCTGGAGACGGTGGGGCTGACGCCGCCGGAGCAGTTCGCCCCGAAATTGCCACACCAGCTGTCCGGCGGCCAGCGGCAGCGGGTCGTCATCGCTCGCGCCCTCGCGTGCGACCCGGAGCTGATCGTGGCCGACGAACCGGTGTCGATGCTGGACGTGTCCCTGCGTGCCGGGGTGCTCCGGCTCCTGGCCAGGCTGCGCGCCGAGCGCGGGCTGAGCCTGCTGTACATCACGCACGACCTGCTGAGCGCGCGGGTGGTGACCGACGAGATTCTGGTGCTCAACCAGGGCCGGGTCGTCGAGCAGGGCGTCACCAAGAACGTCCTCCAGCACCCGGAGCACGAGTACACCGTTCAACTGCTCGACGCCGTAGCGACGCCGTTCGTCACGGACGAAGGAAAAGCGCCTAGGGGGGACAACTCACGAGGAGGAGGTGGAACCCGATGAGGAAGGCACTACGCCGATCTGGTCGGCGGAAGTACTGGTTGGTCGCGGTCTTCGCGGTGGTCTCCCTGCTTGTGCCGCTTCAACAGGCGGCGGCAGTAGGCAACACCAACACGGTCGCGGCAGGCAGTGCATTGACCGCGAGCCAGCGCAGCACGCTGATGGCCATCGCGAAGGACACCTGGAAGTTCTACAGCGCTGATGTCGACCCCAACACACACCTGCCGTTGGACAACCTCACTTACGCCGGGGGCAGCTCCACTCCGACGGCCTATGGCCGGTACACCTCCGCTGCCAACATCGGGGTCTACCTGTGGGCAGTGGTGGCCGCGCATGACCTCGGCCTGATCGACGGATCACACGCGCAGACCCTGCTGGGGGCGACGCTGAACGAGGTCAACACCCTCAAGCGCTCCAACGGTTTCCTCTACCAGTGGTACGACACGACAAACGGCCACGTCATCAAGAACCCGGGCGACGTCGACTGCGCAACGGAAACCACGCCGGTGTTCGACAACTGCTACTTCATCTCGAACGTGGACAACGGGTGGTACGCCTCCGGCCTGATCGTCGTGCGGCAGGCGTTCCCCAAGCTCCTCACGCTCGTGCACACGCTGATGGTCCCCATGGACTTCGGGAAGTTCTACGACGCCCGCCCGGAGACGCACTGCAACACCAACCCCGCCATCGTCGGCAACCAGCCGACTGGCCAGATGTACGGCGGCTACTACGTCGGGCTGCCGCCTGACCAGGACGACAACTGGACGCACTACTACCACAACGGTGCCCTCTACAGCGACCCGCGGATCTCGGCCTACATCGGCATGGGCCTGGACCAGATGCCCGGCAACGTGTGGTGGCGCAGTTGGCGCACCCTGCCGCCCAAGGCTCCGTTCCGCGACTGCCAGATCACCGACCCGGACTTCTCCTGGCAAGGCCAGTGGCCGGTGCCCGGCTACTGGACGCGGTACGCCGACCCGCAGTCCGGCCGATGGTTCAACGTGTGGGAAGGGCACTACGTCTATCCCGGCACGGACCTGACCTTCATCCCGACGTTCGGCGGCGGCATGTTCGAAGGGCTGATGGCCAACGAGGTGGTCCCCGAAACCTGGTGGGGCCCGCACAGCTTCGGTCTCGCCGACGTGCGCACTGCCCAGGTGCAGATCAAGTACGCCACGCAACGCCTTCACTACCCGGTCTGGGGGATGTCACCGTCGAGCACACCGGATGACTCCGGCGGATACAGCACGTACGGGGTCGAGGGCCTGACCTTCCCGTACTACGGCTTCGGAGCGGACGCCAGCCACCCGAACAAGGGCCTGTCGCAGTGTCACGGCTGTGCGACGGAGGACGTCGTGACCCCGCACGCTTCGTTCATCGCCCTGGACGTCGTTCCGCAGCAGGCCTTCTCTAACATCCAGACCCTGCGCCGGCTCTACCCCGACGTGTACGGGCCGGGCGGCTTCTTCGACGCCGTCAATCCCACCACCGGCTCGGTGGGCCACCGGTATCTGGTGCTCGACCAGTCGATGATCATGGCAGCGTTGGACAACGCCCTGGGCGACGGCGCCATGCAGCGGCACTTCGCGCAGGATCCGGTTTCCTGGGCCGCCCGCACGTACCTGTCTATGGAGACCATGTCGATCCACTGAGCCTCCGGCAGGCATCGGGCTGAGCGAGCCGGGGATGAGTGCGTTGTGCACTCATCCCCGGCTCTGCAGTGCCGGTGCTGGATGTACGGCCGGCCGTTGACAGTCACGGTCCTGGTCGGGCATCGAGACCCAGGACCATCCGCAGCGTGGTCGACTTGCCGGACCGGTTAGGACCGAGAATCCGGTCACCAGCCCCGGCCGGTCGCCGGCAGCGACACCAGCGTCATCGGGTTCATCCTGATGGCCGCAGGAGTACTCGGCCTTATTCTCTTCTTGTTGGTCTGGGCCCCCCCCATTGGCAGGCTGTCCAAGTGGACAGTCAGGGTGGCGTCAGATGTTCGTAACCCAAGCAGAACCCTTCGCCGAAGCACGTTCATGCACTTATGACACTCATCGTCACGAGACCTGCTCGCCGAGCCCGGTTTCCAGACTCGTCGTGCGAGTGTCGTCCTGGTTGTCGGTCATCGTCACCCTTCGATATGTTGGGTGATGGTGGGCCATATCAGCGATAACACGAGGCGGGTATCGCCCGCAGTCCCCTGGGGGTCGACCGACCTCGAATCGTCAGCGAGCGACATCGACCCGACGACCCACCAGCAGCGGTGATGCCGCCGCCCTCACGGCGCGCCTGGCGGCCCGCGCTCACGCTGCGGTTCGTACTCGCGCAGCTGTCGGTGTGTGCAGGCGAGATCACCCTCCGGCGCGCTCTCCTCTCCACATCCGATGCCCGCCGTGGGGACGACCATTCGGTCGAGGGCCTCGTCGCCGGGCATGGGCCGAACGGGCTTAGCAAGATTGACCGGCATGTTGCCGTCATCAGGGCCGCCACGTTGCGCCGCACCAACGCCCCGGTCCACCCCGCGCGACCCGTGTGGGGCGCAGGCCTGCGGCTACAGCGCCAATTGCTTGATCGATGCACGCCGGCTGCTCGTCACTGAGCAGGTAGCGGGACGACACGGAACTTCGGGACCGGACCTTGCCGTGTCAGATGTAGGGCATGATGGACTCAGGCGTTGAGCGCCGCGCGATCACCTGACCCGGCCGGCGCGGGCGCGATGCCTTGACGGGCCCTGGAGACGGACCGCCACAGCGTCTGCCGACCCAATGCGATCAGTTTGGACGGGTCGGGAGGGTTGGACTGTGGCCGCTCCCGATTGGTTCCTGAGCGCGAGCGAGCGCCGCAACCCGGCGACTCGGCTGGACCGCCGGCACGCCGACGGGCAGGCCTGGTCGACGGGCAATGCCGCCACCCCGCTGGTACACGGGGTGACCTACTTTGCCGAGCTGGTCCGCTGCCTGGCCGAACTCCGTCAGGGCGACCTGGTGATGTTCACCGACTGGCGCGGCGATCCCGACCAGCTCCTCACCGGCGAGCCCGACAGCGCGGTGTCGCGGGCGCTATGTCAGGCGGCGCGCCGCGGCGCCGACGTGCGGGGGCTGGTCTGGCGCTCGCATTTGGACAAGCTCGGCCTCAGCGCCACTGAGAACAGGCACCTGGGCGAGGAGGTCGAGCAGGCTGGGGGCCAGTGCCTACTCGACATGCGAGTGCGTACCGGAGGTTCGCACCACCAGAAATTCGTGGTGCTTCGCCACCCGGGCAGGCCCGAGCTCGACGTCGCGTTCGTGGGCGGTATCGACCTGTGCCACAGCCGGCGCGACGATGCCGATCACCACGGCGACCCGCAACGGCAGCCGATGGCGAAGGTCTACGGCCCACGCCCGCCCTGGCACGACGCCATGGTGGCCCTGCGGGGACCGGTCGTGGCAGACGTCGAGACCGTCTTCCGGGAACGCTGGGAGGACCCACAGCCGCTGACGCGCAGCCCCCTGAACTGGCTCGCCGAGCGGATCCGCCGCGACGACCGGCACGGCACGCCGCTGCCGCCGCCGCTGCCTGACCCGCCGCCGGTCGGCCCGCACGCCGTACAGCTGCTGCGGACCTACCCGAAACGGCTCGGCGGCTACCCGTTCGCGCCATATGGCGAGCGCAGCATCGCGCACGGATACACCAAAGCAATCCAGCGGGCCCGGCGCCTGATCTACGTCGAAGACCAGTACCTGTGGTCGCAGGAGGTCGCGAGCACCTTCGCCGACGCGCTGCGCGCACAGCCGGAGTTGCACGTCATCGCCGTGTTGCCGCACCACCCAGACCAGGACGGCCGCTTCTCGCTCCCGCCGAACCTCGTCGGGCGCGACCGGGCGATGTCGACCATGCGGGAAGCCGGTGGCGAGCGGGTCGCCATCTACGGCGTGGAGAACACCAGCGGCACACCGGTCTATGTCCACGCCAAAATCTGCATCGTCGACGACACCTGGGCCACGATCGGCTCGGACAACTTCAACCGAAGGTCATGGACCCACGACTCAGAACTGACCGCCGCCGTTCTCGACGACACCCGCGACCCGCGCGTCCCGCGCGACCCTGCGGGCCTGGGAGACGGAGCACGGACCTACGCCCGCGACCTACGCCTCCAGCTGATCCGCGAGCACCTCGACTGCGGCGACGACGACGGGCTCATCGACCCCCTCAACGCATTCGACGAGCTGCGGCGGTCCGCCGCCGCACTGCAGGCCTGGCACGACGCCGGGGCGGTCGGCACCCGACCGACCGGCCGGCTGCGCCCGCTGGTCGACCCGAAAATGTCCAGGACGACGACACGCTGGGCGACGCTGGCGTATCACTACCTCTACGACCCCGACGGCAGGCCCCGCTCCCAGCGGCGACAGCACACCTTCTGAACAACCCGAGCAGCCACGTCCGGAGCAAACAGCCTCGGCGACGAGCCGGCCGAGCACCAGCCGGTCAGGTTCTGCGAGGCCCCAGGGTCGATCCCGGCATCGACCCCGCCGGTCGAGTCCACACTTGCTCAAGGTCCGTCGCAGCCAGGTCCGGGCCGCCACGATGACTCCGGCGTCGTCACCCTGCGCCACAACGGCCGGCTCCACGAGATAGGCATCGGCCGAACCCATGCCCGAACCCACGTGATCATGCCCGTCCACGACCTCCGCGTCGTCAACGCCGTCACCGGCGAACTCCTCCTCGCCGAACTCACCCTCAACCCCCGACAAGGACAACCAGCTGCACGAACAGCGAAAAACCCGAACCCGTAGGGTCAGGGTGTAGCCCTGTCCCGCTTCGAAACGGGACAATGTCAGGCTCCCGTGTCGGGTCAAGTAGAACGGCTCTGGGAGCGGGGCGGTCTCTGCCGCCGGCGAAGGCGCGGCGACCCCCGCCGTTGCCGGCGACGTGGCGACGCGCAACTTTGCGAGGGCGACGCAGCGGGCGTATGCCTATGACCTGTTATGCGTCGGCCGCTTGTGCAACTCGTCGGCACTTCGTGCGTCGGCGCCGCCGAACTCGCCCTGCAGGCACCATCACGGTTCGGTCAACGGTCCGCCTGCACCGGAGCGGAGGGCACGCATTTGTGGCGGTGCCGGGTGCGATCACCGCCAGTTCGCGACCGCCGGCAAACTGCCAGCCACGCCCCGGCGCAGACGGGTGAACTACACATCGCCGTGGCCAGGCCGGAGGCTACGCCCCGCCGCCATTCCGATCCGAGGCTGCAGTGCACGCAGCCTGTGGGCAGGCTGCGGTGGTGGTGAACCTCGCGGCTCGAAGGTCATGTCGTCTAATGATTTCTCCTCCCAGGAGAGCCAGGTCGTCCTCCAACTCGACCGTCTGCAACTTCCCTTCCAGGCCAGGTTTGTCAGCCGCGGCGGTGGGCGATGGCCTGTGCGATCGCGTTCGCCAAGATCAGGTGCCCGTACGCGGAGGGGTGAATATTGCAGCCGCCGCCGGGCAGAGCGACGAGCAGGCCGGCGTCGCACGGATCCCCCCCTGCGGCGGCTGAGGCATGCTCGAACGCGGTGAACCCGTCGGCAACGATGCCGCCAAATTGCTTCGCCGGGCCGGTGAGGGCCGCGTTCAGCGCGTCGGTGCCGGCGAGCTGCGTCGGGTCGGTGTAGCTCAGCGAATAGTAGGTCAGCAGCACCAAGTCGTGGTGGTAGTGGCCCTGGTGGCGAAGCGCGGCGAAGATCGTGGCGAGGTTCTGGCTGATCTGCGCGAGGGTCGCTTGGAAGTCTGCGCCCGTGCACTGGTCGGCGGTGACCTCCTGGCAAACAAACAGGTCGTTGGCGCCGATGTCGATCGTCACCAGCCGGGTGTGCGGGTGGCTGCGCAGGTAGTCCACCGCGAAAGCCAGCTGCGTGCCGCTGTAGCTGACGTGCAGCGGGAACAGGCTGCGGTACCCGAACGGCGAGCCGACCGAGTTCTCGCAGCCGTTGCTCTGGGCGCCGGGGGTGATCATGCTGGCCGTGGTCTCGCCGGGACAGGAGGCGTTAGTGAGGCGTAGCGAGTCAAGTCCGGCGAGGTCTTCCGGGTATCCGACGAAGTTCGCGGCATCCAGGTAAGCCGCCGGCGGCGTGACCTGTGGCGGTCGGTAGCCGAACGCGACCGAGTCGCCAAGCGCCAGGTACCCCGTGCCAACGTGCACCGGCTGCGCCGCAGCGGCCGGTACCGCAGCTACGAGTCCGCTCGCCGCAAGCACCGATGCGCCCACCAGCGCGCGCATAAGCAACCGCCGCCCTCGGCGACACCCGATTGTGATCATCTGACTTCCAATCCCCTGCAGTCGACGGCCCCACCCGGTGTCGACGCCATTCGGTCAGCGGCGTCATGACCATCATGAGACGCCCAAGGTCGCTGTCAATACCCTGCAGTGAGGCCTCTCGAGCCAACGATCTCGCAGCGCGGAGGGAAGGCCGCTCGGGCGTGTCCGTATCGGTCGCAGGCAAGTGCCGCTGCTGGCAACTCTCGCCGTGTAGGTCGATACGCCGGGTGGTGGGGTGCTGGGCGTGGGCTTGTGTTCGTTTGACGCTGGTCGTGTCTGATCCTGACTTCCCCCAGGAGACGCGAGCTGGTGGCACGCGTGCAGGTCCGGAGCATCAGCAACGACGAGGGCAACAAGCTGCTGCGCATCGTGCGTCGAAGCAGCGGATCGGTCGTGACTTGGCGGCGGGCGCAGTTGGTGCTGCTGTCGGCGCAAGGCATGGACGCGGTCAAGATCGCCGAGATCACGTTCACCCCGGCCGACCTAGTGCGGGACGTCCTGCACAATTTCAACGCTGACGGGTTCGAGTCGCTGGCCCGATGTACGGCGGTGGGCGGCACTGGAATTTCCCCTACCGCAGCGGCAGGAGATCGGGAAGACCGCGCTGGCCAGGCCGACCGATCACGGCTTGCCGTTCTCGACCTGGAGCCTGCCGAAGCTGGCGGACTACCTGGTCACCAAGGGGGTGGTCGACGACAGCAGCCATGAGGGCCTGCGCCTGCTGCTCCGTGAGGAGGGCGTCAGCTTTCAAGCCGTGCCTGCACCGTTCGACCAAGACCGACTAAGCGTCGGGGATTTGGGCCAAGGACAACAACGTCGAGCTCGCCTACGTCCCGTTCTACGGCCCCTGGCTGAACCGGATCGAGGCCCAGTTCACCGCGCTGCGCTACTTCCCCCTCGACGACACTGACCACAACAGCCACGCCGAGCAGGCCAGCATGATCCGCCGCTACATCGCCTGACGGAACCGGCATGCCGCAAGCCACCCCAAGGTAGGAGAGGTCGTCGCCAAGCCCGAAACCATCAAGAGGGCGAAGATTGCCTGATGCGGCACTCGGTTCGTCGATGATCGTGAGTTCTCGGACCTGACCTATTCGGCGGCCCGGGACGACGTCGCGAAACGCCGCCCGCAGACCTGGGCCGCCGCGGGCAAGGCTGTCGAGGAGGCGTTCGTGCCGCAGTCCCATGAGCCCCGGCCGGAGGTTGAGGCCGACTTCGCGGACCAGTGGATCGACCTGGCCCGTGTCCGCACCAAGTGCTTCCTGTTCACGCTGCGCCCACCCCGCCCTTCAGGCTGATCTCGCTGACGATGAGCCTCGAAGGATTCCGTCAGGTCTCCCGCGGCTCCTTGGCTGTCGCTCGTGCGTAGCGCTGGAGGGCGACGGCGCGCTCGGCGTGGTGATCGACCACTCGGGCGAGGTACCCCGGCGGTGGGCCCCCCGGAAGCAGCCAGGGCTCGTGCACCGCAATGCCGGGCACCTCTCTGAGCTCGGGGACGTAGCGCCGCACGTAGTCGCCGTCCGGGTCGAACGTGCGGCCCTGAAGGACGGGGTTGAAGACGCGGTGGTACGGGGCCGCGTCGGTGCCCGTCCCGGCCACCCACTGCCAGCCGTGCTGGTTGGACGCGAGATCGCCGTCGCGCAGCCACCGCATGAACCAGCGCGCGCCCTGTGTCCACTCCAGGTGCAGGTCCTTCACCAGGAACGAGGCGACGACCATCCGCAGCCGGTTGTGCACCCAGCCCTCGGCCAGGAGCTGGCGCATCCCTGCGTCCACGAATGGGTAGCCGGTACGCCCGGTCGACCAGGCCGCGAAGCGCTCATCCGCCAGGGGGCCGTGGTCGAACTGCATGCCGGCGAGCTCTTCGCGGAGGTAGGTGCGGGCGGACGTTGGGCTGTGGTGCAGCACGTCTGCGTAGAACTCCCGCCAGGCCAGCTCCTTGCGGAACCTCTCCTGCCCACCACGGTCTCTACCTGGGGCCGCGAGCTCGGCGAGCAGGGTTCGCGGATGGATCTCCCCCCAGCGCAGCGCCGCCGACAGCCCGGACGTGCCCGCGTGGTCAGGCCGGTTCCGCTCGTCGCCGTAGCCGGCGAGCCCGTCGCGGGTGAACGCTTCCCACCGCTCCTGCGCGGCTGGCTCGCCGACCTCCGGCAGGCACAGACCCGCGAGGTCCGGCTCGTCGGGCCAGCGGTCCCCGTCGCGTCCGGATGCCTGGAGCCACCCGACTTCTTCACGTGGTGCCGGAGCTGGTGCTCGCCAGCCCTGCTCGGCCCAGGCGCGGAAGAACGGCGCGTAGACCCGGTACGGCGTGCCGTCCGACTTCCGCACGCGCCCGGGGGAGACGGCGTAGGGGGAACCGGTTCGCAGCAGTGCGCGGCCGTCCGCGGCCAGCGCCCTCTCGACGGAGCCGTCGCGCCGGGAACCGTACGGCCCGAAGTCCGCCGCGCAGTGGACCTCGGTGGCTCCCAGCTCGGCGGCAACCTCGCGGACCTCGCGCACAGGGTCGCCAACACGGAGGTGGAGCGGCACCCCGATGGTGTCGGCGAGCGCGTGCAGGCTCCGGAGCAGGTACGCGCGGCGGACCGGCCCCGCTGGTCCCCACAGAGCGGGGTCGAGCACGAACAGCGGGAGGACGCCGGCGCCGCCCGCAGCGGCTGCGTTGAGCGCCGGGTTGTCGCGCAGGCGGAGGTCGCGACGGAACCACAGCACCGAGGGACGAGGCCCGGCGGTCCGGTCCGGCTGGGGTGGCACGCTGCGACCGTAGCGTCAGCCTGCGCCCCGCAGCATCTCGGCGGCGGCTTCGCGAGCCGTGCGCCGGTGCCATACGACAACTGGTTGACCGTCGCCCGCGTCCGTTGGTAGCGCTGCTCGTCGACCTGGCTGAGCAGTCGGGTACGGGTCTTCTCGGCGCCGTCTCGAGTCCCGTTGTCGAGATCTGCGAAAGCGACTTCGCCCTATCCCGTGGGTTGATCACCACCAGAACCGTCAACATGGGGCACGGCACGCAGGTCGTGGTTACGGGGACGTGGGAACCCATGCCTAGTTCGTGGGTGGGGCGAGAACGCGCGTCGCCTTAGCCGAGAGCAGGATCGGACCACGGCTGCGACCGTCGGCCGCGGCTTTGACGGCGCGGAGCACCGGGATCGGCAGCGGGATCTCGGCCGGCTTGGCGCCCTTCCCGAGCACCTGGAGCAGCTCGTACCCGCCGGCGTAGCGCAGGTCCTCAACTCGGGCGTTGCAGGCTTCGCTGATCCGCAGGCCGAGCATGCCCAGCAGGGCGACGAGCGCGTGGGCGGTGTCGCCGTGCCGGCGGGCGGCGCTGAGCACGGCGGCGAACTCCAGCGGGTGCAGCACCGTGCGGTGCTGCCCTTCCCACGACACACCCGGGGCCGGGTCACCGCCATGGTCGGGTCGGCCGTAACCAGGTCGTCGATGACCGCGTACCGGAACATCCCGGCGACGGTGGACAGGCGGCGACTGACGGTGGCGGGGGCATAGCCA
>JBDUBV010000129.1:0-7502 GCA_040003795.1 Pseudonocardiales bacterium
GGAGACCTGCTCCTGCATCTTGGCCTGCTCGAGCTGGCTGAGCAGCTTGGTGCGCTCGGCGAGCTTGGTCTGCAGGGCCAACGCGTTGTTCTCGACTGCCTTCTTGGCCTGCTCGGCTGCGTGCAGGGCACCATCGTGCAGACCCTTGAGATCCTCCATCGACTGCTCTGCGGTGACCAGTTGCGTGGCGAAAACCTGCGCGGTCTGCTCGTACTCCGCCGCCTTGGCCTCGTCGCCCTTGGCCCGGGCCTGATCGGCCAGTACGAGGGCCTGGCGAGCGGAGCCCTGCAGCTTCTCGACCTCGCTCATGGTCCGCGACAGCTTCATCTCCAGCTGCCGCTGGTTGCCGATCACGGCCGCGGCCTGCTGGGTCAGCGCCTGATGCTGACGCTGTGCCTCCTCGATGGCCTGCTGGATCTGGATCTTGGGGTCGCTGTAGTCGTCGAGCTTGCCCGAGAGCAGAGCCATGAAGTACTTCCAGCCCCGTACGAACGGGTTAGCCATGTTGCCGTCCTCCAGTCAGCACCTGAGAGCAGGCGCGGTGAACATCTTCCCACGATTGTCCATCTCGCCCCGCGCCTCGCTGCGCTCGATGCTCACTCGGCCTGGGTGCGGTCTCATGCCGTGGCCGGTGGGCTCTGCTGCGGCCCCAGGGCGCGGCGCGATATCTCCTCGGTCTCGGCCAGCCCGGATCGCAACCCGTCGAGCTCGCTGTTGAGGTCGGAGATCTGCCCGTGTGCGGTGTCGATGCCGCCCGTCGTCGCCGACAGGGCCAGCACCTCGGCCAGCCGAGCCACCAGGCCCTCGAGGCCGATGACTGTCGACTGCATCTTGGCCAGCAGAATGTTTCGGGCCTCGTCGAGGCGGCTTGCCACCTCGAGTTGCTGCTCGATGGCGTCGAGGGAGCGCTGCTGCTCCTCGCGCATCTGCGCCGACCCGCCGCCCGCACCGCTGGCCAGGATCCGCCCGCGCTCGGCCTGCAACCGCGGCACGTTGATGCTGTGCTGGGCGTCCTCGACGGCGGTTGCCTGGGCAGCCAGGCGGCGCAGCGCGTCGAGCACCGTTGCCGCCTCGTCGTCGATGTCGCCCACCTGGCTGCGCACGGCAGCCTCGCGAGGCGACTCGGTCTGGTCGTGCAGCGTGCGGACGGTCCGCTCGGCCCGGCGCAGCCACACGTCGGCCGGACTGCCCTGGCGGGGCCGGAGCAGCTGCGGGGGCTGGTCGCCGGCGCGCTTGTCCCGATGGGCGAGCAGGCCGGCCGCGACCTTGACGCCGTAGACCGCCGCCCCGATGCCCAGGCCGACCGCGATCGCCGGCGCAGTCGCGAAACCGGTCACCGCGCCCCCGAGCCCGCCCAGGATGCCGGCCGCGACAAGTCCCCACGGCTCGGTCATCTCCTGGCGTAGGCCCACGCTGCTCAGCCTGCCCGACCTCAGAAGTTCGACACGACGGCGGTGAGGACCTTGTCGATCGAGGCTGGGTCGCTGGCGTCGTAGGCAGCCGCCCGTGAGGCCTCCGCGATGCGCCTCAGCACGCCGATGTCGGCTTTGTCGCCGTAGGCGATCGGGAACACCCGTACCGCGGTCGCCGAGCTCTCACTCGAGCTCGACAGCTGGTTGAGAACCGCGTCGAGGTCGGAGTCGCGCGGGAATTCGTTCTTGCCGTCGGTCAGCAGGACCACCGCGTTGATCCGGTCCGGGTCCAGGCTCGCCGCCACGGTGCGCTGGGCCGCCTTGGTCGTCGCGTACAGCGCCGTGCCACCGCCGGGTTGTAGCCCGCGGATGGCGTTCTGCAGGCTGGCCCGGTCGGAACTCAGGGCGGTCATCGGCACGAGTTCGTTGTACGGCTGGTCCTGCAGCGACCTGCCCGTGCTGAACGTCCACAGACCGATCTCGTCGTCGGGTGCGAACTGGTTGACCGCCGAGAGCGCCGCCCGCTTGGCCAGGTCCAGCTTGTTCTGGCCGCTGCTGCCCACCTGTTCGCCCATGGAGCCGGACACGTCGAGCACCAGCAGCACGCGGGCCCGCTTGCGCAGGGAGTTCCACGCCAGGGCCACCTGCCGGAGCACTGGCGGGGACGGCGGGTCGATGACGGTGATGCGCTGCTTGGGCAACATGCCGTTGGTCTCGCTCACGAGCGGGCCGGGCTTGCCGCCGTAGTTGCGGAAGGCGGCCTTCTGGAACCTCTGCTGCAGTGCGTCGGACTGCACGTAGGCCAGGAAGTCGGCGGCCGCAGCGCGCTTGGCGTCGTCGACCCAGGGTGCGGTCAGGACGGCGTACGGACTGTCGGAGATCAGCGTGCCCTCTTTGGGATAGACCGCGACCAGCGGGGTGTGCGGCTTGGACGCCTTGCCCAACGTCTTCGGGTCACCGGAAGGGTTGCCCTGGTTATAGTCCCAGACCGACTTCTCCTCGATCGCGACCGCACTGATGTAGGTCAGCCCCTGCCCGGCCCGGTCGGCGGCCTGCAGGTTGGCCAGGAACGTCAGCGTCGTGTCGCCGTAGTGCACGACCGAGCTCTCCACGTCCTTGACGTAGGCAATCACCTTGGGATCCGTGACGTCCTTGGAGGTCAGGTCGCTCGATCGCCCGGTGGCGGCGAAGTACGTGCCGATGGTGGCGTTGAGGCCCGAGGTGGACAGGCCCGGATTGGTCTTACCGAGGGTGAACTTGCCCCACTCAGGGTGCTTGAAGGCCCCCCAGCCAGCAGGGTCACGGGACAGCGCGAGCAGGTCGCCCCAGCCCAGCGACTTGACCGGCCAGCCCAATGCCTGAGCCATCGGCCTGGGCATGGCGAGCACCAGGGGGGTCTGCGCGATGGAGGGGGACCTCGCGGGGACCAGGGGCGGGCGGTCGGCCAGGGCGAGATTCTGCTGCAGCAGCACCGTCCAGGACGACGACGCGGGAGACCACACGTCCGGCCGGGGCCCGTCACGGCCGGTGTCCCAACCCCGGGCCAGGGCCTCCATGGCGCCGCCGGATGCCTTGGACGTCACGGTGACCGCCACGCACTTGCCCTCGACCCGGCGGTCGGCGCCCGCGTAGGAGTCGGCGATCTGACCGAGCAGGGCCGCCTTCTCCGACGAGGCGGTGACAGCAACGGCGGTGCACCCGGTGCGGGTGTCCTTGGTGTGCCCTGACTTCTTGGCCTGCGCGGACCCGCGACCCACCACGAAGTGCCGGACCACCAGGACGAGAACGATGCCCACCACGATCGCGATGATCAAAGGCGCCCGGTTGCGGCTGGCGGCGCTCTGCCCGTAGGACACCTGTTCCCTCTCGTCGTGGTCGGCATGGCAAGACAGTCTGTGCCAGCGAGGACCAGTGTGTCAGGAACGCTCAGTGAGGTCGGGAAGATCCCGGCCGGCGAGCAGGTACGCCACGCCGTCGCGGATCGACTCCTCGGTGCCCGGGGTGCTCAGGTGGGAGGACAGCCACCGCAACACCAGGTCGTCGCACGTGAGCCCGGCTGGCTCCAGGGCGGAGCGGACGGTCGCCCGGGCGAGTTGCCAGCCCGTGGCGTCGCCACCGGTGACCAGTCGCGCCAGAGCGGCCGGGTCGTCGGCAGCCACCCGGCGCAGGGCGCGGTGGCCCGACAGCCGCCCCGCGGCGTGGACCAGCGCCTCGCCGAGCGCACGGCCGGCGCACTCGCCGGCGATCGCCTCGATCTCGGCGGCCACCAAGGCGGTGAAGACATCGTCCTTGGTGCGGAAGTGGTTGTAGAGGGTGGCTTTGGCAACCCCGGCGAATGTCGCCACGTCAGTCATCGTGGTGCGCCGGTAGCCCTGCTGCTGCAGGGCCCGTCGCGCACCGTCGAGCAGGCCGGCCCGGGTGCGTGGCATGGCGTTGCCCGCTCGGGAGCGGGTGGCGCGCGGAGCCGGAGCCGGCACGCCGGCGCGCGTCACGGGAGAGGACCGGTCAGGCGGCGGCGACGACGCGGCCGCGCAGGGAGGCCTGCGTCACGTCGATGTCGTCCATGACCGGCACCCCCGCCGACTCGTCCATGCGGAACGTGTCGCGGGCGTCGGAGAGGACGTCGGAAAGCGGTGCTCCCAGGGCGCCGCAGATGGCTGCCAGGAGCTCGGATGAGGCTTCCTTTTGGCCACGCTCGATCTCGGAGAGATAGCCCAGGCTGACCCTGGCCGCAGAGGAGACCTCGCGCAGCGTCCGGTGCTGGCCAAGGCGGCGCGCGCGCAGCGTCTCGCCGATCACCTGCCGGAGCAGCAGCATCGCGCAACCTCCCTCGCCCGTGTCGGACCTCTGGTCTGTGGCAACCGTACCTCTCGGCACCGACGACCACACCCGAGCCCGCGCGTGTCCGCCATTGGCGTAACGCCCGGATCAGGGCCGAGCTTCCCCGGGGAGCACCCACTCGGTCAGCTGTTCGGCCAGCATCGCCAGGACCACGCCAACGGAGGCCGAACGCACCGCAGTCCGGTCGCCGCCGAGGTGGGTGGTTCTCGCGAGGCCCGCCCCGCCGCGCCGGACCACGGCGGCGCAGAGCGTTCCGCCCGGCCGGCCGCCGTGGCTCTCGGGGCCGGCCGCACCGGTCGTGCCCAGTCCCCAGTCCGCGTCGCACACCTGGCACGCGCCGCGAGCCAGCGCGAGGGCTACCTCCTCGTGCACCGGCCCGTGCTCGGCGAGCAACTCAGCGGAAACGCCGGCCACCGACTTCTTGAGATCCACCGCATAGACCACGAGCCCGCCCCGGAACGTCGCGCTGGAGCCGGGCGGCTCGGTCAGGGTTGCCGACACGAGCCCGCCGGTGAGGGACTCGGCCACCGCGACGGACTCGCCGCGGGCCAGCAGCGCCCGTTGGATCAGGGCGACCGTGGCCACTACGTCAGAGGTCAAGGGCACGCTTGCCGGCCGCCGTCGCCCGCCGCTGACGGGCGGCGACCGCCCGCTCGCTCGTGGTGCGCAGGCGCAATGCACGGGCGAGGTAGTCCGCCCCCGTGACCAACGTCATCGCGACGGCCGCCCCCATGACCCAGGCGCGGAGACCGGCCGGCCACCCGGTCAACGGCAGGATGTAGAGCCCGATGGCGAAGGTCTGCAGCACTGTCTTGACCTTGCCGCCGCGACTGGCCGCCATCACGCCGTGCCGGATCACCCAGAAGCGCAGGGCCGTCACGGCGAGCTCACGGGCCAGGACGACGACGGTGATCAGCCAGGGCAGGTCGCCCAGGGCGGAAAGCGCCACCAGCGCGGTTCCCGTCAGCGCCTTGTCCGCGATCGGGTCGGCCACGGTGCCGAAAGCCGTGATCAAGTTGTGCCGGCGGGCGATCTGTCCGTCGAAACGGTCGGTGAAGGAGGCAACGACGAAGACCAGGGCTGCGGCCAGACGCCAACGGGTGGTATGACCGTCCGCTGTGAGCAGCAGGATCCCGAAGACCGGCACCAGCAGCAGCCGCAGGACTGTGAGCGCATTGGCGACGTTGACCAGGGGGGCCCCGGTGGCCGGAAGTGCGGCCAGGTCCACCGGCGTCGGGATCTCGTCAGGCTCGGTCACGTGCTCACGCGGTCGATCACCTCGACGAAGGTGGCCGTGAGGTCGACGC
This sequence comes from Pseudonocardiales bacterium, assembly GCA_040003795.1. GTDB lineage: Bacteria > Actinomycetota > Actinomycetes > Mycobacteriales > QHCA01 > QHCA01. The sequence goes on from JBDUBV010000129.1 coordinate 5,561, forward strand.
CGGCGGAACCAGTGACCGTGGCTCGCACGAGATCCCCCACGCGCAGCTGCGGTGGCAGTGCCGAGCCGACGACTGTCGTCGTACCGTCGACCTCGGGTGCCTGGTGAGCGGCTCTTCCCTCGACCAGCACACCGTCGCCGGACTCGACCAGCACCTCCACCTGGCTGCCCACCCGTTCCTCGGCGCGCTGAGCGGTCAGCTCCTCCACCAGCCGGGTGAGCTGGTCCACGCGGCGGCCGATGGTGTCTGCACGGCACTTGGGCCGCAGACCGGCCGCCTCCGTGCCGTCCTCGTCGGAGTAGCCGAACACCCCGACGGCATCGAGCTCGGCACCGACGAGGAACCGTTCGAGCTCGGTCACGTCGGCGCGCGTCTCACCCGGGAAGCCCACGATGACGTTCGACCGGGCACCGGCCTCCGGTGCTGCCTCCCGGATCGAGCGCAGCAGGGTCAGGAAGCGCTCCGTCGACCCGAACCGGCGCATCCGGCGCAGCACCGGCTCGCTGGCATGCTGGAAGGACAGGTCGAAGTACGGTGCCACCCCGGGTGTCGATGCCAGCACCTCGACGAGGCCGGGGCGCAGCTCGGCCGGCTGCAGGTAGGACAGTCGTACCCGGACGATGCCGTCGATGCCGGCGAGTTCGGGAAGCAGCGTCTCCAGCAAGGTGAGGTCGCCCAGGTCCTTGCCATAGGACGTGGAGTTCTCACTCACCAGCACGAGCTCGCGCACGCCCTGCCCGGCCAGCCAGCGGGCCTCGGTCAGGATGTCGGCGGGGCGGCGGGAGACGAAGGATCCGCGGAAGGCAGGGATCGCGCAGAAGCCGCACCGCCGGTCGCACCCGCTGGCGATCTTCAGCGGCGCTACCGGGCCGCCGGCCAGGCGCCGGCGCAGGACATGCGGGCCGCCGGCGTGGCCGGGTATGCCTACGGAGGAGTCGGCGCGCTGAGCCGGCGCGAGCGGCAGCAGCGCGCGCCGGTCACGTGGGGCGTGCGGCGACACCCGGCGGCCGGCCACCACGTCGTCGAGACGGGCTCCCAGGTCGGCGTAATGATCGAAGCCCAGCACTGCGTCGGCCTCGGGCAGCGAGGCCGCCAGTTGCGCGCCATAGCGCTCGGCCAGGCACCCGACGGCCACGACCTTGGCGCCGGTACCGGCGGCGGCCAGGACTGTGTCGATGGAGTCCTTCTTCGCCGCTGCGATGAAGCCGCACGTGTTGACCACGACGGCATCTGCAAGGCCACCGCCGGCGACGATTTGCCAGCCTTCGTCGGTGAGGCGGCCGGCGAGCTCCTCGGAGTCGACGTCGTTGCGCGCGCAGCCCAGGGTGACCAGGCTCACGCGGCGGGGGGGCACCCCGCCAGCCTACCGGCGGGCGGTCAGCCGCCGGCCGGACCTGGCACGTACTGCTGGGTGCACACGATGCCACCGCACGACGAGGCGGGCGAGCCCTTGTTCTGGCCGTTGAGGAGCACGCTTACCACACTGGAGTTGCCGTAGCGCACCGTCAGGGACCTGGGATCGCTGAAGTCCTTCCTGTCGCCACTGGTCAGCAGACCTTCGTAGATCGGCCGACCTGACCCGTCACTGACCCGGACCCAGCTCGATCCGGCAGCTACCTGCAGGCGCAGCGTGACGCCGTCGACTGCCGGGTGGCTGGGCGATGGCGAAGGGACGGGCGTCGAAGACGGCGCAGCCGGGGTTGGGGTCGGGTGCGCCGGCGACCGGGCGTCAACCGGCTCGAACGTCCGGTGCAGGTTCGCCAGGGCGAAGATGCCGACGGACAGGATCGCCACAACCGCCGCCGCGACCAGCATCGCCGATGTCCAGTTGGCACCGGTCCGGCGCTTGCTCGCCAGCCTGGGTGACGCGCCGCCCGCCGCCATCGACCCCATCGCCGAGACGGGGGCCGGACGTGCCTTGGGCGCCTTGGGCGCCTTGGGC
>JBDUBV010000130.1:0-7441 GCA_040003795.1 Pseudonocardiales bacterium
CCGACACGCGTCCCGACCTCTCAGATCAGCTGCTCATAAAAATGCCGTTGCACTGGCCCGGTCACGCGGCGGAAGCCCGGGCCGAGGTACCTGCAGTGGCCGTAGCAACTGAGGCCGTAGTGCGGGTGACCGGTCTTGCAACAACAAACCGAGCTTTCGATTCACCCGCCAGCTGTCACGCGGCCGACCGTACGGTCGGCAGCCCGGTCGATAAGGCCGAGGGATCGATCTCTTCAGCTCTTCCTCGGACGCGGCCCTGTCGGGGCGCCCGGCGACACGCGTGTCGCCGGGACGGCCTGACATGCTGGAGATCAGCCGCTCACGGGCCGAAATAGCACCCGCTGAAGCACGTGAAGCCGGTGCCCATGTACTTGCACTGGCCGTAGCAGTTCAGGGCGTAGTGCGGGTGACCGGACTTGCAACAACACCCCTTCTCTGGAATACATGCGCCGGCGTCAACGCGGCCGACAACGCGCTCGGTAGCCCGGTCGATCAGGCTCAGGATGGATCTCATCGGCTCCTCCTGGGAAGCCTCGGGGACAGGATCCCGGGATGATAGGCACGCCCTGCTATGCGCTCTCTATCCATCCGCTATCCGACTTTCGTTCCACCAACTCCGCGACCGAGGCCTCGACACCGCGCCGTTCGGCCGCGCTGTCGAACTCCTGGGTCAGCTGCTATCAGTAGAAGGTGCACTGAGACCCGGTCCGGCACTGGAAGTCGGCGCCCATGTACTTGCAGCTGCCGTAGCAGCCCACGCCGTAGTGCGGGTGCCCGGTCTTGCAACAGCACCCGTGGTCGGTAACACATGCGCCGGCATCTACGTGGCCGACAACGCGCTCGGTAGCCCGGTCGATCAGGCTCAGGATGGATCTCATCGGCTCCTCCTGGGAAGCCTCGAGGACAGGATGGCGGATGGTAAGCACGGGGTGCTATGCGATCCCTATCCATTCGCTATCCAACAGGCGGGGCGGCCAGCTCGCTCAACAGCGCCTCGACGTTGCGGCGTTCGGCAGGGCTGTCGAACTCCCCGGTCAGCTCCATCGCCCGCTCCCCCGCGGCCCACGCACCGGCCAGGTCGCCGGCGGCCGCCAACGTCCTTGCCAAGGCGGCCTCAGCCGAGGCTTGCGCGTCCGGGCGCTGCAACTGTCTCGCCAGCAGGATCGCTTCCCGGGCTGCCCGCCCGGCGAAGGTGAGATCGCCGTTAGCCCGAGCGGCGTCGGCGTTGAGCAGCAGGCACCACGCCTCGCCCGCCCGATCGCCACTCAGCCGGACCAGTTCGAGTGCCTCGGTGGCCAGCCTGGCGGCCGGACCGACCTCGTGGCGGGCCAGGTGCAGCCGCACCACCACGAAACGAGCCTGGGCGCGATCCTTGGGGTCACCGCAGCTGTCGGCGAGCGCGACAGCACCCATGCCGTGCGTCATGGCGGACTCCAGGTCACCGAGAGCCCTCATGGACACTTCCGCCAAGCTGTATCGGGCGGCGAACTGACGGCGGGGGTCCCCCATGGCTTCGGCCCGGCTCAAGGCTTCGCCGAAGGCGCTCATGGCCCCTCCGGTGTCCTCACACATGGCGCGCCCGCCGCCGAGCACGATCAGGGCATCCACATGCGTCGCAGGGTCGATCTGGTCGACATACCGCAACACGTCCTCGGCCAGGGCGGCGGCATCGTGATAGCGACCTCGGTGCGTGTTCACCCTGCCCAGCGTCAGCGTGGCCGTGGCATAGGCGGGTACGTCGTCGGCGGAGACCTGGCGGAGCCGGCGGGCGGCGGCTTCACACTGGTCGAGCAGATCCAGTCGGCTCAGCGGTCGGGCCAGGGCGGCGAGCAGTTCGGCTGCCTTGGTCGTACTGCCCAACCGAACTGTTGCGTCGAAGACCGCTAGTGTTGCCGCCCAATGTGCCTCGATCCACTCGCGCGGCGAGCGGGCAACCTCCTCGCACAGGTCCTCGCCGCAGCGGACCCGCCACTGCGACTGCGTCACCTCCGCAGCTCGGCCACGTTCTGTGCCCGGGCTGGCCAGGCCGATAAGTGCGACCGCCCAGTCCACCGCCCGATGTACCGCTGTGTCTTCGAGGACGGGATCCGACACCGACAGCGCGTAGGCCCGAACCAGGTCGTGAAAGCGGTAGCCGGTCGAGGAATTTGCCGACTCCAGGAGGTTGACCTGTCCCAGGCCCTCCATGATGTGGCCGGCCTCTGACAGCGAGGTGTCGAGCAACGGGGCCAGCAACCACGAGCCGAACGGGCCCGGCCCTAGCCGGGCCAGCTCGCAGAGCGCCCGCCGGTGAGTGAGGGGCAGGCACTGGTAGCTGGCGTCCAAGCTGCCCCGAACGCTCTTGTTGCCCACCGCGAGACCTGCCAGTGAGCCGCTGTCGCGTAGGCGCGCCCCGAGCGTGCCGGCGGAGAGCTCGGGGGCAGCGGCGAGGCGGGCGCCGGCGATGCGCAAGGCCAGCGGAACACCTCCACAGGCGCGCACGATCGCCCGAGCCGCCGCGGGATCGCCGTCGAGCCGGGTCGGCCCGGCAGCATCAACCAGCACGCGATGTGCGAGGTCATCGGGCATCGGGGAAAGGAGCACAGCTGTCGGTGCGTCGAGCCCCGGAAGTTTCGAGCGGCTGGTGATCAGCGTCGCGCAGGCCGGTTCGGCGGCCAGCAATGGCTCCACCTGGTCCTCGTCCGAAGCGTTGTCCAACAGCACCAGCAGGGTTCGCCCCGCCGTGCGGGTTCGGAACTCTGCGGTGCGGCCGGGCAGGTCCGCCGGCTGAGAGTGACCATCGACACCCAGAGCACGGAGGAACCCGCCCAGGGCGGTGAAGGGCTCCAGTGGTCGCTCGTCGCTGCCGCGCAGGTCCACGTACAGCTGACCGTCGGGGAACAGGCCGCCCGTCGCAGCCGCGGCCTGAACTGCCACGGACGTCTTGCCGACACCAGCCATGCCGGTGATCACAGCCACCCGAGGTGGGCCATCAGCGCGGCGCGCGGCGAGAACGTCATGCAGCCTACGAAGCTCGGCCGATCGCCCGATGAAGTGCCGCAGTCGGGGCGGTACCTGTGCCGGCACTGGTGGACCTTGCCGCCCGGATGGCCTGCTGCCGCGGTCCTCACGCAGGATCTCCGCCTCCAGCTCACGGAGTTCGGGGGCGGGCTCGATCCCCAGCTCACGCCGCAGGACCGCGCGTGCTTCCCGGAAGGCGGCCAGCGCCTCTGCCCGGCGCCCTGACCGGTACAGCGCCAGCATCCTGAGCCGGTGCAGCGGCTCACTCAACGGGTAGGCGCGCACCAGCGCGGTCAACTCGGGGCCGAGATCCGCCGACTGCCCGGCCGCCAACTGCGCCGCCAGGCATTCCTCGATCAGAGCCAGCCGCAACCGCTCAAGTGTCGGCAGCTCAGCGGCGGCGAAGGCCGCCGTCACACCGCCGAGGGCCGGCCCGATCCAGATCGCCCTCGCGCACCGCAATGTGGCGGCTGCCTGCGCATGCTCACCGGAGGCCGTCTGCAGGCCCGCGCTGACCCGCAGGTCCCGGACGACGTTGAGGTCGACGCAGGTGGCCGGCAGGTCCAACCGGTATCCGCCCGACTCACTGCTGGCGGGGTCGGCTCCCCCTGTCTCGCGGAAGGCACGGCGCAGCCGGGAGACCTGGTTGTGCACCTGTTCGCGAGCAGTGGCCGGGGGCACGTCGTCCCAGCAGGCGTCGATCACCTGCTCGACCGAGACAACCTGCCCGGTCCGCAGCGCCAATGCGGCCAGCAGTGTCCGGCCCAGCCGACCATGCAACTTGACAGGTCGGTCGGCAACGGCCGCACCGACAGGACCGAGCAGCTTGATCGATATCACATGACGTCCTGCCGTGCGGACCGGATCAGCGATGGACGGCGTTGTCTGCTGAGGTCATTGCTGGTCGAGGGCGGCTGAGCGGGTCCTAGATCCGACCTGTCCGTCTACGACCACGCAGACTGCTGACAATCGCCACACCGACCGCCGCAAGAACTACCTGGACCAGGATCTCGATCCAGTCAATGCCGTTGGTGTTGCGCAGGGGGCCGACGATCGCTGTCCCGATCAACGCGGCCACAATGCCCACTAGAATCGTCAACCAGATGGGAATGTTCTGTTTGCCCGGAACGAGAAGCCGCCCAAGAGCACCGATGACAAGGCCGATGATGATCGCGCCCAAGATGCCGGTAATCGTCATGTGCAAACCTCCGTGAGTCCGTTGACCGCCGTGGTCAAGCGTCCCGCTGTTCTTCCCCGGGTTCGCCCGCTCACACCGCTGTGACCGCTCAGCGGCTGCGGGCATAGCATCCGGCCGCATGGCCTTCGAACACTTCGGTGCACCCCGTTGAGGATTGTGATTTGGCACGGCTATCTGCTGGGCGGCACCGGCTCCAACGTCTACACCCGTTCGCTGGCCCGTGCGTGGCAGCTTCTCGGGCACGACGTCACCGTGGTGTCGCAGGAGCCCCGCCCGGAGCTCTTCGACCTCGGCGGCGCAGCCACGGTGCGTCCCGACATCGGCGACGTCCTGCCGGTCTTCGTCATGGACCGCTACGAAGGCGTCGCGGCGCGCCGGCTTCCCGACCTCAGCGTGGCCCAACGCGAGGAGTTCGTGCGGCGCAACGCCTCGGCGCTCCGCCGGGTGCCGGCTGACTTCGTCCTCGCCAACCATGTGCTGTTGGGAGCTCCGGTCGGCGCTGCCAGCGGACTGCCGTTCGCGGTCAAGGCGCACGGCTCGGAGTTGGAGTTCGCGATGCGCGGCAATGCCGACCTGTGCGCCTGGGCTCTCGACACGCTCGCGGGTGCCCGGCTCGTGGTGGCCGGCTCTGAGCACATTCGTACGGTGCTCGACGAGGTGCCCGGCCGCGGCAGCTACTCGCACCGGGTGCGGGTCATCCCGCCCGGCGTCGATGTCGAGGCTCTCGTACCTGCTGAGAGGGGACCCGCACTGACCGCGCTGCTGGCCGAGTGCCGGCTGGACCCTCCCAACCCGCCGGACTCGCACGACGAGCGACGCCCCGACGCCGGCAACGCCGAGCGGCTCGCGGAGTTCCTCGACAGCGACGACCCGGTGGTGCTCTACGTGGGCAAACTCAGTGCGGAGAAGGGCGTTTCTCTGCTGCTGCAGGCGGTGAGCCGGCTGACGGCGCGCGCGGTGATCGTGGGGTTCGGTCCGGCCCGTGCGGCGCTGGCCGCGCAGGTGCGCGAATCCGGCTGCGTCGACCGGGTGCTTTTCACCGGCCCGCTGGAGCACCGCCACCTGAGACACCTCTGGCCGGTGTCGCGGGTCGGCATCGTCCCGTCGATCTTTCCCGAGGCATTCGGGATGGTCGCCGCCGAGGCCGCCTCGTGCGGCTGTCCGCCGCTGGTGGCCCGGCACTCGGGACTGGCCGAGATCGCCGACGGGCTGTCGGCGGAGTACCCCGAGCGCTACCGCCACCTGACCGGGTTCCGCAGCGGCGACGTCGACGACCTCACCGCCCGGCTTGGCGAGCTGCTCGCCCTCCGCCCTCCGGAGTGGGCGCGGCTGTCGGCGGCGGCCCGCCGCGCAGTGCAGGCCAACTGGGGCTGGCAGCGGGTCGCCGGGAAGATTCTGGCCGGGATGGCAGGTTCAGACAACTGACAGTGTGTGACCGCCCAGCGGCGTTTCGGGGTTGGCCCCCGGCCTGTTGGTCGGGCATCATTACTGGAGGTCGCTGCGACCAGGAGCCTTCGGGCGAGCTCGTTCCCCCGCCGGCGGGCCGCCGGCGCCTCCGGAGTGAGGACGACGATGGACATCCTCTGCCCGGAGCGGGCTGCCTACGGGCCGCGCCGGCCCCGCGATGCCGCGGCCCGGCCGGCGGGCAAGCGCCCCCTGTGGTGGCGGGAAGTCGCGTTCATCGCCATCGGCTACGTTCTCTACACTGTGACCCGCAATGCGGCACCGGTGCACCTGGCCGCGGGGCAGCATCACGCCAGCGCCATCTACGCGATCGAGCGCTGGCTGCATATCGATCTGGAACTCACGCTCAACCAATGGCTCACCCGTCACCCGTTCGTCGGCATCCTGTCCAGCTACTACTACGCGACCCTGCACTTCATCGTCACTCTCGGTGTGCTCGTGTGGGCCTACCGCGCGCACCCCGAGGGCTACCGGCGGGCCCGGACGATCGTCGTCCTCAGCACGCTGGCAGCCCTCTACCTGTTCTGGGCGTTCCCGCTCGCCCCTCCCCGGCTGACCGACTTCGGCTTCGTTGACACGATCACCAACGTGCGACTCTGGGGCGGAGCCAGTTGGAACTCCCCCAGCGTCGCCAGCGTGTCCAACGAGTACGCCGCCATGCCGTCGTTGCACGTCGCCTGGTCGCTGTGGAGTGCGTCGGTGGTCGTCTGGCTCGCCCGCAACAGAGTTGTCCGGCTGTTGGCTCCCCTCTACCCCGTGGCCACCCTCCTCGTCGTGCTGGCAACGGCCAACCACTTCGTACTGGATGCCGTCGGGGCGGTCGGGGTGCTCGCGGTCGCAGTAACCGTCCAGGCGGGGGCGCAGAAGCTGCGGCTGGCCGCCAGGCTCACGGGACTGCTCCTTGCGGCGACCTCCCGCCTGGGACTCACCCACTGGCAGCCGCTCCTAGCCGCACTGCTGCCGGGCACCCATCATCCTTCCGACGGCGCCCGAGCGCGTCCGGAGCAGGTCGGCAGCCGGGGCGCTGCGCCCCGCTGACCCGTCACGCCTGCAGTTCGGCCAGCACGAGGGCGACCTCGTCGAGCAGCTCACGGGCCCAGAAATCCCAAGCGGCCGATCCGGGCTGCCGGCCGCTCGCCCGAGGTCGCGTGCAGGTGGGTCCCCAGCATGCCGCCTGCGCCGGGCTGCGCCCCTCGGGCGAGCAGCCCGGCCGCGAGCCCCGCCAGGACGTCTCCGCTGCCTGACGTGCCCAGGCCCGACGTGCCCGCTCGCGCCGACCCACAGCGCGCCGTCGGGATCCATGACGTTCCCGTGCAGCACCACCGTGGCTCCGCAACGCTGCGCGCCGCCGCCTCGAAGTCGGTCACGCCATCATCGGACCGCCCCAGCAACTGCGCCGCCTCACCTGCGTTCGGGGTCGGGCCGACCCGGCCCTCGCCCGGGGAAAGGTCGCCCGGTTGCGGGCCAGTGAGCGCGTAGGCGTCGAGGCGACCGTCGTGTTCTTCCCTACCTGCTGGACCAGTCGGGGCACCAACTCCTGACTCTCTTCGGCGTCGTAGGGGCCGGGCCCGATCAGCACGGTCTGCGCGGAGTCCAACAGGCTCTCGAGCGTCTCGGCCGCAGTGCGCGACACCGAGCCGTTGGGTGTCTCCGGCAGGGCAATGGCCAGCGCCTCGAGTAGGTGTATTCCGAGCGCCGTGGCCATCGAACTGCGGCCCGGCCAACTGCAGCACGCCGGCGCCCACCCCCAGTGCGGCGACCCCGGCCGGCACGACGGCG
>JBDUBV010000131.1:0-7375 GCA_040003795.1 Pseudonocardiales bacterium
CGAAGCCGAGGAGCATGAGGTCCGGGGCGCGATCACCGACAGCCTCGATCAGAGCTGCCGGGTCGCTTGCCTGCGCCCCGACGTGCACTGAAGACTCGTCGGCAAGGACGGCGGCGAGGCCGGCGAGGTAGATCGGTGAGGAGTCCCCGATGAAGCAGATCGGAGTCACGGATCGCACCCCCCTTATGGCCGCCGCTCGCGGGGGTAGCCTCGCACGAGCAGGCGGCGCGTGCCCCGGGCATTACAGAAGTGATATAGCTAATCACCGGATGTAGCCAAGGCTGCGAGCGGTACCAGTACCCGAACCAGTACCCCGCGGCATCTTCGGGCCATTGCGCTGGTCGCCGGCAGGTGGCCTGATGCGATTGTCAGTTCGCCACCGGGGCGGGCGCAGCGTTTGGGGAGCACTATGAAACGTCGATTGTTTGCCTTGCTGGGGATGCTGGCCTTGGTATTCCTAGCCCTACCAGCGGCTTCGGCCTCAGCCGACGGCACAGACCTGCACATCAAGGCAGACCAGAGAAACGTAACGGCCGGAGGGTTCGTAACGCAGGAGTGCACCACCTGTCCGGCTGCCGACGGCTACGACACCTTCCACTTCGTGATCTCAGACTCCCTGACGATCACGTCGTTCTCGGCCACGTTCCTGGTGAATGGCTCGGAGGTCACGTACACGCTGGCCAGTTCCAACGTCACCTCACCTGCCAGCCAGATCGGTAAGGGTCTCTGCGTGAGTGTCCCCTCGGGATCCACCCTCATCGACGCCTCGGTGAGCTACACGGGCGCGGCTACGAACACCACTGCGCAGTTCAACCTCAGCCACACCTGCGTCGGCACGCCGCCGCCGGCGGTGCCTGAGGCGCCGTACGCAGTGCTCATCCCGCTCACCGGCCTGCTGGTCGTCGGCGGTGCCTGGGCAATCCGTCGCCGCCGGAACACCCGGTCACTCGGCGGGTTGGCGTAGTCATCATCGGATCGAACGGACGCCGATGACGTTTGTCAGTGGAGTGGCCGGTCGCCTGAAAGGGCGGCCGGCCCTCCGCCTTCTCGCGCCGGCGCTGCCCGTCATCGCGGTGTGCGGCCTGACCATGCTGGCCTTCCACTACTCGATGACGACCCTGGTCGGCGCGCTCAGCCTGGACACACCGTTGGCCTACGTCGGCCTGGTGCCCTTCGTGGCGCTGGCCATCGCGATCCCCCGCTGGCGCGGCCAGCACAGTGAGCCGAGTATCCACGACCGGCAGCTGGACTTCATCGTCGGCATTCCGCTCCTGCTGGCGGCACTGATCCTCCCGGTGATGCTCAACGACCGGTTGCAGGCGACCTTCTGGACTTTGCGCGTCGACCTCCTCGCGCTGCCGCTGTTCGTCGCGGGCACGCTCGCGCTCACCTACGGCGTGCGTGCCGCGTGGCGCGTCCGCCTCCCACTGCTTTTCCTTCTCTTGTGCTGGCCCGTTCCGTTCATCGCCCTTCTGGCGAGGACGCAACCGCCGGTCACGGCGGCCACCACGGCCGTCGTCGCCCGCGTGGTTCAGCCGTTGCACATTGCCGCGCTGGTCGACACCGCCGGTGATTCGCTCTTCCGAGTGATCGGGCCGGACGGCAAGCCGTTCGAAGTCAGCCTGGCCAGCGCCTGCAGCGGGCTGAACGGTACCGTCGGCTTCCTGCTGGTGGGCGCCGGTCTTGCCTGCGTCGCCCGCGGCGGCCGGCTGCCGAAGGCTCTCTGGCTGGTCGCCGGGCTGGTCCTGGCGTGGCTGCTCAACATCGTCCGGATCATGGCCATTCTCATCGTGGGGCAGCACTACGGCTCCGACGTTGCCATCAACTTCCTGCACCCCGTCCTCGGCCTCGTGCTCTTCGCGGTCGTGGTGCTCGTGATGATGGCGGTCATGCCGATCTTCCGCCTCTCCCGCATCGGAGAGGGCCGGGCTGGCGCGGCAGGAGCCGCGGAGCGACGGCGGGAGGCGACACAATCGGCGGCTGCTGTTCCGCGGCGCCGACCATTGCGTACCACAGTTGCAGCGATTGCTCTCGTGGTCGGCGCAGCCAGCACGATGGCAGTGTTCAATTCCGGACTACAGAGCTACTCCGCGGTGGGTGGGAACCTCGGGCAGGCCAAGTTGCAGTCCCTTGCCGCAGAGACCTCGCTGCCCCCGGCGTGGTCGTCGGCCCAGGTGGGCACCGTGCCCTGGGCGAGCAGGTACTTCGGTGGCCAGGCGGTCTGGCACCGGATCCTGTTGAAGGCGCCGTCCTACCCGTCGCAGCACCTGCATGCCGCCCCCGTGCTCGCGGACGTGGTGACCACCCCCGACGTGCGCCGACTTAACGCCTACGGGGTGCTCGCCTGCTACCAGTTCCACGGGTTCGAGATCAAGGTTCACGACACAACGGCGCTAGGCTCCGGGCTACGGGGTGAGATCCTGTCCTTCTACAACAAGCGCAACCACAAGGACTGGACGACGCTCAACTGGGAGTGGCCGGTGGTGCGAGGCGGTAAGACCACCTACGAGCGCGTCACCTTGATGCTCCTGGACACCGGGGCCTACGGCATCCCCGTCGTCACCCCAGCTGGGGTGATCCAGCCCAACGTGCTCGACACCAACGGCGGGCGACGACTGCAGAAGTCGCGGGACTTGCTGGTGGCACTCGCCCGGGATGTCATCCGTGGCCAGGTGGCGCAAGCGCGCCAGGCCGGGCTCAGCACGGGAAAGCAGTGACGACTCCGGCGGACCGCCGCCTGTCCTGGAGCACCGACCGGCTGTCGGACTCCCGACCGGAGGTCAGCGCGCGCACGTTGTGGGCTCGCGGCCAGCTGCGTTTCCTCCTTGGCCTGGCAGTCCTGATCGTCGTTGGTCTCCTCCTGTCGCCGCGCTGGACCGGCGTGTTGCTGATGATCGGATGCACCTCTGTCTACCTGGCCGTCATCAGCCATCGGCTGATCCTGATCCGCACTGCAATTGCCCGGCCCGACATGATCCGCATCAGCGATGCCGAGGCACGCGAATTCCCCGAGAAGCTGCTGCCGGTCTACACGGTGCTGGTCCCTGCGTACGGCGAACCCGAGGTGGTCGGGCAGCTGCTGGCGAACCTGACGGCGATCGACTACCCACGGGACAAGCTCGACATCAAGCTGCTCCTGGAGGAGGACGACCACCCCACCCGTGAGGCCGTCGCCGCGGCCGGAATCCCGCCGGGTTTCGAAGTCGTCGTCGTCCCACCCGCAGAGCCCCGGACCAAGCCCAAGGCCTGCAACTACGGCCTGCAGACGGCGCGCGGTCGCTACGTGACCATCTACGACGCCGAGGATAAGCCGGAGCCGTTGCAGCTCCGTCGCGCGGTGGTTGCCTTCTCCCGGGCCGACCCGCGGACTGCCTGCCTGCAGGCTAAGCTGTCCTACCACAACTTCGACCAGAACCTGATCACCCGCTGGTTCACGGCGGAGTATGACGTGTGGTTCTCCTACCTGCTCTCCGGCCTGGTCGGGACGGGCACGCCGGTCCCCCTGGGCGGGACGTCCAACCACATTCGGCGGCGGGCGCTGCGCACCTTCGGCGGCTGGGACCCCTACAACGTCACCGAAGACGCCGACCTCGGCATCCGTCTCGCCCGTGCGGGTCTGCGGGTAGAGGTCCTGGACTCCGTCACCATGGAGGAGGCCAATAGCGACTTCGTCAACTGGGTCAAGCAGCGCTCGCGTTGGTACAAGGGATACCTGCAGACCTTCATCGTGCACACCCGCGATCCCCGGCGACTGGTCCGGGAAGTGGGCCTGAAGGGCGCGCTGGGATTCTCGCTCTTCGTCGGCGGCACCCCGATCCTGGCGATGCTCAACCCGCTGTTCTGGGGGCTCGCTGTCCTCTGGGTGGCCGGCGAGCCTTCGTGGATCGCGGCGCTGTTCCCACCAGTCGTCTACCACCTGGCGCTGGCCTGCGGTCTGCTTGGAAACATGGCGACCGTGTATTCAACCATCGTGTGCAACCGCGGCAGCGGTCACCACCGGCTCGTCATGTCGGGGCTGCTGGCGCCGGCTTACTGGGTGATGATGGCCATGGCTGCCGTCAAGGGCGCGCTCCAACTCGTGCTGGCCCCGAGCCACTGGGAAAAGACCATCCACGGCCTCGATCTGACCAAATCCGGTGCCAAGCCGTCCGCGGACGAAGCGTCATGACCTCCCTTGCGTTGGTTCGGCCGACCGAGCGGCCCGCCCAGCCCATCCGGCGACAGCGGCGGGTCCGGTTGCCGCGAATCGGCGAGCGCGGCGCGTTAACGATCGTCAGCGTGGTGTTCTACGTGACCTTGGGTGCGGTTCTAGTCTTCCACTACGACAGCGTCATGGGGGACGCGCTAGCCCGCGTGTCGGACGGACACGCGGTGCTTTTCAGTCGGGACCCGAAGCTTGCGGCCGTCGGATTCGTCTGGACACCGCTTCCCGTGCTGCTCATGCTGCCGTTGATGCCGCTGAAGTTCTTGTGGCCCGCCCTCACGGCCCGGGGCTTCCTGGCGAACATCGAATCCGGCATCGCGATGGCGGTCGCGGTGGGGCTCCTCGCCACGATGTTGCGCGAGTGGGGGGTGCGCCGTGCCCCCCGACTGATGCTCGTTGCGGCGTTTGCCCTTCATCCGATGATCATTCTTTACGGTGCGAACGGCATGACCGAGGCCCTGTTCATTCTCTGCATGTTGGCGGTCGTCCGCCGCCTGACGAATTGGATGACAACCGGCGCGACCTGGCAGCTGGCGATGTCAGGTGTCTTTCTCGCGCTGGCGTACCTCGCACGGTACGAGGCCATCGTCGGGGCACTCGCGTGCGTCGTAGTGGTGTTGATGGTCAGCTTTACCCGTGCGTCCGGGGCCTGGGGGGAGCGCCGGTCGGTAGCCGTAGCGGACTGCCTCATCGTCGGGCTCCCGCCAGCCATGGCCTTTATCGGCTGGTCCGTGACCAGCTGGGCGATTGTCGGCAGCCCGTTCGAGCAGTTCACATCCAATTACGGCAACTCGGCGCAGCTGGCGGCCTTCGCCAACGGCATGCCTCTTAGTGCCCGCCGTGATCCAATCAAATTCTTGATCAGACAGGTCACAGCTCTGGAACCGCTCATTTTGCTGCTCTTAGTTCTCATCGCATGTTATGCCGTAGCGAGGTGGACCCCCCGCGTACTCGCAATCTTGGCTGGTACGGGAAGTGTCTTAGCGGTTCAGCTGCTGCTCTTCGCCACCGGTCACACCTTCCAGTGGCTTCGGTTCAAGATCTTTGTCGTGCCCATGACCGTGCTGCTTGTTGGCTGCTTGCTCTCGGCACGGGTACGACGCGAACCCGACGAGGTGCTGCTCGCGCCAAAGAACGGATGGTGGATGATCGCCCGAGCCGCTTCTTCCATAGCCTTAGTCGCGGTGGTGTGTGGACCGCCGCTCCTGACTGCGACGAAGGCGATGACAAGTCCAGAGCTGTCCCGGGAAGAAGCACAACACTTGCCTGGTGCGCTGAGTGCTAAACACGATCCGAAGTATGTGACTGGAACGGCTTTGGGACAATTCTCTAGCGATCGACAGGTCGCCGCTTACATCGACAACCTTGCCGCGCCCGACGGATCGGTGCTCGTCGACTATGCGGTGGGATTCGGGGTTGTGGTTTCAGCCCAGCACCCGAGGCGATTCATTATCGATCGAGATCGCGACTTCCAGGCAGCGTTAGCGGACCCGGCCAGCTTTCATGTAAGGTACATCCTTGTTACTAGCGGCTACCAGGACGCGGTGTCGAGGGCGTACCCGACGCTTTACAGCGATGGCGCCAACATCGCCACCTTGGTTCACACCTGGCCCGATAGTCGGTCCCGCGGCATCATATTCCGGTTATATCACGTCAAGCCGCTTACATGAACGCCGTCTGAAGTGAGATAGAAGCCAACATTGCCAGTGTCGGGTCTGAAGGACCGATATCGGCGTCGCAGGTCGACTTTGCCGCTGGCGTCCAATCCCACGGCACGAAACCAGACATTCCTGCCTGGAGTTGACTAACGGCCTTGTTCCTGAGCAGGTCACGGCGGTTGAGGTAACTGACGCACGACATGGACGTAGCTGCGAGTATCCCGACCTCTTCGGTGAAGATCGGCTTGGCCAACGCCTTAGCCTGGCTGATCCGGACCGATATGCCGTTCCACTGGTCCCCGGGCAGCACCACCGAGTCCGAGCCGTAATCGTGCACTGTCATGACGTCCAGCCCAGTGGAGGCCCCGACGCTCTTGTAGTCGCCGCCCGCGGAGCCACACTGCCCGGAGCCCAGAAGTCCAGCGGCCAGGAGATGCAGTGCGTCGAGCGCGTGGATCCGGCTGCCCTCGACGTCGAAGAACGACCGCATGGAGGCCGTCGCCATCGACTCCGCACACGTTGAGTGACCGAAGCAGTCGTTGCCTGTGTACCCGCTTTGGCAGGTCGGGGCCTCCGGTTCATTGACGAGTTCCCACATCCCGAGCGCAGGAGACGAGGCGTACCGCGGCACGACCTTGTTCACCCAGGAGTCGAAGCTCATGATGTTCTTCCCGGAGCCGTTGTCGTTGAAGAGCGTCTTGTAGCCGCCGTTGTACCAGGCCGGGTCGTGCCAATGGCCGTCGTCGCACGTGCCGGACTGGTCCGACAGCACCGGTAGGAGCCGCTGGTGGTACTTGGCGGCCGAGGCGAACACCCGGTCCAGTGCCGTCCAGTCGACGGTGTGCGTGTACTTGTTGATCCCGAGTGACTGGAACGCCCAAAACCTGACGACACTGTTGGTGCGGAGCGAGGAAAAGAGTCCATCTAGGTTGTCGACCTGAGCGCCGCACCCGGTGTTGACGGCCCACAGGGTCCCCAGCTCGTAGGCGTTCACGCCGGTGAAGCGGTACGCCGAACCGTTCAAGGTCAGCTGCCCGGCCGAGTTGCGCTGGATGGTGGCGTTGGTGGAGCTGACCGATGGCGATGGCGATGGAGAAAGTGATGGCGATGGCGATGCCGACGGCAATGAGCTCGGAGAAGGCGACGGCTTGAAATGCCGCCCATGGGAGCCGACGGCAGAGGCGGGAGTCGCAAGGGACGCAGTCACGGCCAGGGTCACCATTCCGACCGACAGGCAGACACCTGCCGTCCGGAGCCACATGGTCGGGGTGTGCGATCTTCGCTGGGTCATAGGTTGTCGCTCGGAAGAATTCACACCCGGCTGAAGGCCGCGCCCCTATCTAGGGCGAATAGGGCTGCCGGAATCCGTCATCCGTGCCTCGACAGGGGAAACGGGGCCCCGACGTCCATCCCAGCCGCGACACCGTGATCCGAGATTCGGACGGTAACGTGGTCCCAGGGAGGGCCAATTCCGAAGATGATCGTCACGGTTGGACAGTCACGGTGCCCTGCT
>JBDUBV010000132.1:0-7362 GCA_040003795.1 Pseudonocardiales bacterium
CCGCCCGCGACGAGTCCGGCGGTGACATCGAGTCGGTCACCGACCGGCAGATCCTGGCGGCCTACCGCCTCCTCGCTCAACAGGAGGGGGTCTTCGTCGAGCCCGCGTCGGCCGCCGGCGTGGCGGGTCTTCTGCAGGCCGTCGACCGGGGCACGCTCGAGGGCGGGCAGACCGTCGTCTGCACCGTGACCGGGCACGGTCTCAAGGACCCGGAGTGGGCGATCTCCGGAGCGCCGGCACCGGTCACCATCCGCCCCGAGGCCAAGGCCGCGGCCGCGCTGCTGGGGCTGCGCTGATGGCGCGGCCGTCGTTCCGGGCAGCACCGGTGCGGGTCAGAGTGCCTGCGACCAGCGCGAATCTCGGACCCGGCTTCGACGTCTTCGCGCTCGCCCTCGACCTGTACGACGACGTTGTCCTGCGGATCGCCGACCAGGGCCTGAGCGTCGACGTGGCCGGCGAGGGGGCCGACGACCTGCCCCGCAACGCCCGGCACCTGGTCGTGAAGGCGGTGCGCGCCGCCTTCGACGCGCTCGGCGGCCAGCCCCGCGGCCTGGAGGTCGTCTGTGCCAACCGCATCCCTCAGAGCCGGGGGCTGGGGTCCTCCGCCGCGGCGATCGTGGCGGGGATCGTCGCGGCTCGGGCACTCGTGCTCGGTGGTGAGGAGTTGCTCGACGACGCAGCAGCGCTCGCCCTGGCGGCCACGGTCGAGGGACACGCCGACAACGTCGCGGCCTGCCTGCTGGGCGGCCTGACGCTGGCATGGAACGAGCAGGGCCTGGCGCGAGCGCTGCGCCTGGATCCCGTGGGGTTGGCTCCGATCCTGTTCGTGCCGGCGACGCGCTCCTCGACCGCCCGCGGGCGCAGGGTGCTCCCTGACGCTGTGCCGCTGGCTGACGCCGCCGCCAACGCCGCCCGCGCCGCCTTGCTCGTTCCGGCGTTGACCGGACGGCCCGACCTGCTGTTCGCCGCCACCCAGGACCGGCTGCACCAGGGTGTGCGGGCGGTCGTGATGCCCCGTACGGGAGCGTTGCTCGACAAGTTGCGGGCCGACGGAAGGCCCGCCGTGCTCTCCGGGTCCGGCCCGGCGGTGCTCGTCCTGCACGACGGCGGGGCAGACCTATCGTCTTACGCCGGCAAGACCTGGCAGGTGCTGCGCCTTGCCGTCGACGGGACCGGCGCGACCGTGTTGCCAGTGCATGGCTGACCGACTGGCGGGAACACGCCGGGAGGACCCCGTGTTGCCCTAGATGCCCAGCCTGCTCTAGGCTCGGTGTCACAGCCGCCTCAGGGCGCGCCGACCGGACGCCGGTTCGCTAGGCATCGGTCGTCACCAAGCACTGGCGTTCTCGCCAGTCCCCAAACGCGTGTTTCGGGGCTTGCCGGAACGACGGTCGCCTGGGTGGTTGATTCTCCACACTCCCGCCTTGAGGCGGGGAAGCCTGACCGAGTGGTCGGGCGCTTCACTCGGCCGCGGAGCCAATTGCCCCGGCTGCTTTTTAAGGAAGGATCCCCATTGTCCGAAATTATCGATTCCCTACCGGACGAGCGCACGAGCGCTGCGCCCGCAGCAGTCAACTCCTCCTCGCCCGACGGGACGACGGCCGCAGCCTCGGCGTCGGCGCCCGCCTCGGGTGCCAAGCCGCGCCGCCGCGCCGGCCTGTCCGGCATGGTGCTGCCGGAGTTGCAGGCACTCGCAGCCGAGCTCGGCATCGCCAGCACGGCGAAGATGCGCAAGAGCGATCTCATCGCGGCCATCCAGGTCGGCCAGGCGGGCCCGGCCCCCTCTGGCCCGTCTGCCAACGGCGCCAACAGTGCCGCGGAGGTGCTCGAGCCGGTAGCTGAGGCCCCCTCAGCCTCGTCAGCCGCGACACCCACCACCGACCAGCCGCGCAACCGCCAGCGGCGCTCTGCCAGCCGACCCGCTGGTGCGCCGGTCGTAGAGACCGGCATCGCGGCGGCCAACGGCGCCCGGCCCGCCGAGACCGCGCCGGCCGACGAAGCCGGCACCGACCGGCCGGCCCGCGAGCACCAGCGCGAGCCGCGGCAGCGTGACCGTGGCGAGCGCCAGGGCGGCCAGGGCGGCCAGGACCGGCAGGACCGGGACCGCCAGGACCGGCAGGGTCAGGACCGGCAGGGTCAGGACCGCCAGGGCCAAGGCCACGACCGGCAGGGCAACCAAGGCAACCAGGGTGCCCGCGACCGGGCTCCCGACCGCGGCCCGGACCGCGGCCCTGACCGTGGTCCCGACCGTGGTCCTGACCGCGAGGACGACGACGACGGCTCTGGTCGCAGCCGGCGCCGTGGCCGTTTCAGGGAGCGCAACCGCAACCGCAGCCGCGAGCGGTTCGGCTCCGAGCCTGAGCCGGTGCTCGCCGACGACGACGTCCTGATCCCGGTCGCCGGGATCGTCGACATCCTCGACAACTACGGCTTCATCCGTACCTCCGGCTACCTCACCGGGCCCAACGACGTCTACGTCTCGATGGCCCAGGTGAAGAAGTACGGCATCCGCCGCGGCGACGCCGTGACCGGAGCGGTACGCCAGCCGCGCGAGGGCGACCGCAAGGACAAGTACAACGCGCTGATCCGCCTCGACACGGTCAACGGGATGGACCCTGAGTCGGCCCTCAAGCGCCCCGAGTTCCACAAGCTCACTCCGCTCTACCCCCAGGAGAGGCTGCGCCTGGAGACCGACCCGACGCAGCTGACCACCCGGGTGATCGACCTGGTGATGCCGATAGGCAAAGGACAGCGGGCGCTGATCGTAAGCCCGCCCAAGGCCGGCAAGACCATGGTCTTGCAGGCGATCGCCAATGCGATCACCACCAACAACCCCGAGTGCCACCTCATGGTCGTGCTGGTCGACGAGCGACCGGAGGAGGTCACCGACATGACCCGGTCGGTCAAGGGCGAGGTCATCGCCTCGACCTTCGACCGGCCGCCGACCGATCACACGACGGTCGCCGAGCTGTCCATCGAGCGGGCCAAGCGCCTGGTCGAGCTCGGCCACGACGTCGTCGTGCTGCTCGACTCGATCACCCGCCTGGGCAGGGCCTACAACCTCGCGGCGCCCGCGAGCGGCCGGATCCTCTCCGGCGGTGTCGACTCGACCGCGTTGTACCCGCCCAAGCGGTTCCTCGGCGCGGCCCGCAACATCGAGAACGGCGGCTCGCTGACGATCATGGCGACCGCCCTCGTCGAGACCGGGTCGACCATGGACACGGTCATCTTCGAGGAGTTCAAGGGCACCGGCAACGCCGAGCTCAAGCTCGACCGCAAGATCGCCGACAAGCGTGTTTTCCCGGCCATCGACGTGGACCCGTCCGGCACCCGCAAGGAGGAGTTGCTGCTCTCGCCCGAGGAGCTCTCGATCGTCATCAAGCTGCGCCGGGTGCTGCATGCGCTCGACCCGCAGCAGGCCCTGGAGTTGCTGCTCGAGCGGATGCGCAAGACCTCCACCAACGCCGAGTTCCTGATGCAGATCCAGAAGTCGACGGTCGGCCCGGAGGCCTGAGTCGCGGCGGCTGCACAATTGTCGGTGGCCCGTGCTTTGCTGACCGTCGGACGTTCACCGATCCCGGAGGTTCTCATGCCCACCCGCTCAGACCCATGGCCCAGCGGCACCCCGTGTTGGATCGACATCGCCGTGCCAGACATCGAGGCCGCCAAGGCGTTCTACGGCGCCGTCCTCGGTTGGTCGTCGTTCGTCGACACCGGCGAGCAGTTCGGTCACTACACCCTCTGCCAGGCCGGGGGACGCAATGCCGCGGCCATCGGAATGGTCCAGTCCGAAGAGGAGCCGTCGGCCTGGACCGTCTATCTCGCCAGCGATGATGCCGACCGTACGCTCGGCCTGATCCGCGACAACGGCGGCACGATCGTGCACGGTCCGCTCGAGATACCCGACAGCGGCCGGATGGCCGTAGCGCAGGATCCGCAGGGCGCCCACTTCGGCGTCTGGCAGGGCGCCGGGATGGTCGGTACGGAGCTCTACCTGGAGCCGGGGGCGCTGGCATGGACCGATGTGCGCAGTTCCGACGCCGACGCCGGCCGCGCGTTCTACGCCGCCGTGGCCGGATACCGCTACGAGCCCATGGAGATGGAGGGCGCACCGGCCGACTACACGACGATCCACTTCGACGCGGCCAGGGACGGAGAGGCGGTCGGTGGCATCGGCGGCATGATGGGCGCGCCTGAGGGCACCCCCTCACACTGGCTGCCCTACTTCAGCGTCGCTGACGCCGACGCTGCGGCATCGGCTGCGACCACGGGCGGGGGCACCGTCCTGGGCGAGCCGCTCGACACGCCGTTCGGGCGGATGACAACGATCACCGATCCGGTCGGGGCCACCTTCGTCGTCGTGGGGCCGCCCCCTTCGGCCTGAGGGAATGCCAGCCGGCCGTCCGGCGTTCTTCCCTGACGTCCACCTGTCACACTGAGGTGACATTCGGCTCCGGTTCACGCCTCCCACGGCGACCCGGCGGCCAACGAGGAGAGGAACACCACGTGAAGAACGGCATTCACCCCGACTACGTCGAAACGACCGTCAGCTGCAGCTGTGGCAGCACTTTCACCACCCGCAGCACCGCCAAGAGCGGCGCCATCCACGCCGACGTCTGCTCGCAGTGCCATCCCTTCTACACCGGCAAGCAGAAGATTCTCGACACCGGCGGCCGCGTGGCCCGGTTCGAGAAGCGCTTCGGCAAGCGCACCAAGTAGCTACTCCCACGGCGCCCGACCCCCAGGGGCCGGGCGCCGTTGTCGTGCCCGCCCTCTCGCGCGATCGGATCGAGCCGATGACCACCGACCAACCCGACGCACTGGAAGCGCTGCAGGCCGAGCACGCCGAACTCGAACGCGAGCTGGCCGACCCGGCCGTGCACTCCGACCAGGCGCGGGCACGCGAGCTGGGCAAGCGCTACGCCGAGCTCGGCCCGGTGGTCGAGGCGGCACGGGAGCTCGACAGCGTCCGGTCCGACCTCGGCGCTGCCCGGGAGCTGGGCCGCGATGACGCATCCTTCGCCGCCGAGGCCGAGACGTTGGGAGAGCGGGCCGGCGAGCTGGAGATCCGCCTGCGCGCGCTGCTGCTGCCGCGCGACCTCAACGACGGCAAGGACGTGATCCTCGAAGTCAAGGCCGGTGAGGGCGGCGAGGAGTCGGCCCTGTTCGCCGGCGACCTGCTGCGGATGTACCTGCGTTACGCCGAGCGGCAGGGATGGCGCACCGAGGTCCTCGACGCCGTGGAGAGCGATCTCGGCGGTTACAAGGGCGTGTCGCTGGCGATCAAGGGCCCGGCCAACCGGCCAGGTGGCGTGTGGCAGCGGCTGAAGTACGAAGGCGGCGTGCACAGGGTCCAGCGGGTGCCCGTGACGGAGTCGCAGGGCCGGATCCACACCTCCGCGGCCGGGGTGCTCGTGTTTCCCGAGGCCGAGGAGGTCGAGGTCACCATCGACCCCAGCGACCTGCGTATCGACGTCTACCGCTCGTCGGGCCCCGGCGGCCAGTCGGTCAACACCACGGATTCAGCTGTACGCATCACCCACCAGCCGACGGGCACCGTCGTGGCGATGCAGAACGAGAAGAGCCAACTGCAGAACAAGGAGGCGGGCCTGCGGGTGCTGCGGGCGCGCCTGCTTGCCCTGGCCCAGGAGGAGGCGGACAGCGTCGCCTCGGACGCCCGCCGCAGCCAGGTCCGTACCGTCGACCGCAGCGAGCGGGTACGCACCTACAACTTCGCCGAGAACCGCATCGCCGACCACCGGGTCAACTTCAAGGCCTACAACCTCGACCAGGTCCTCGACGGTGACCTCGACGCGGTGATCGACGCGCTCGCCGCCGCCGACATGGCCGCTGCCCTCGCCGGGCCGCCGCCCGAGCTGTGAGCTCGGCAGGCGAGCGGGTGACCGCCGCGGCCGACTGGCTGGCGGAGGTGGGCATAGCCAGCCCCCGGCACGACGCCGAGGTGCTGGCTGCTCACGTCCTGGGTGTTCCCCGATCGGCCCTGCTCACCGTCGAGGACTGGGCGGTGGAGCAGGTGCGGGCCTACGACGATCTCGTCGCCGCGCGCGCTGCGCGGGTGCCGCTGCAGCACCTGACCGGGGTGGCCGGGTTCCGCTACCTGAACCTGGCCGTGGGCCCCGGGGTCTTCGTGCCGCGGCCGGAGACCGAGGTCCTCGTGTCCTGGGCGCTGGGGCAGATCGCCGGGATTGCCGCGCCCGTGGTCGTCGACCTGGGGGCTGGGTCCGGCGCCATCGCCCTGTCAGTCGCCGCAGAGGTGCCCGGCGCCACCGTCTACGCGGTGGAGCGGGAGCCCCTCGCCTTGGCCTGGCTGGCCCGCAACGCTGCAGGCACCGCTCTCCGGGTGGTCGCCGGTGACGCCACCGCGCCGGGGGTGCTCGCCGAGATCGACGGCCAGGCCGACCTGGTGCTGAGCAATCCGCCGTACATCCCGGTCGGGTCATTCGTGGAGCCCGAAGTGGCCGAGCATGACCCGCCGGCGGCGCTGTGGGGCGGCCCGGACGGTCTTGCGGTGCTGCGCGGTGTCGCTGCACGGGCCCATGCGCTCCTGCGGCCAGGCGGGCACCTCGCCGTCGAGCACAGCGACCGCCAGGGCTCCTCCGTGCCGGCGCTCCTGCAGTGCGCCGGCGGCTGGGAGGATGTGTCCGACCATCCCGACCTCAACGGCCGGGACCGCTTCACGACCGCCAGGAGGGCCGCGGGTTGAGCCGGATGTACGACTGCCGCGAGCCGGCCGAGCGGCACGACGGCATCGCCGCGGCCGTCGAGACGCTACGCCGCGGCGACCTGGTCGTGCTGCCGACCGACACCGTGTACGGGGTTGCCGCCGACGCCTTCACCCCACCCGCGGTCGACGACCTGCTCAGAGCCAAGATGCGCGGGCGGGACATGCCCGTGGGGGTGCTGGTGGGGTCGTGGCGCGGCCTGGACGGCCTGGTGCTGAGCGTCCCAGCCCCGGTGCGCCGGATCGTCGAGGCCTTCTGGCCTGGAGGACTGAGCCTGGTGGTCCAACAGGCCCCGTCCCTGTCGTGGGACCTCGGCGACAGTCGCGGCACGGTGATGGTCCGGATGCCCCTGCATCCGGTTGCCCTCGAGGTGCTGCAGCAGACCGGCCCGCTGGCCGTCTCGAGCGCCAACGTGAGCGGCCTCCCGCCCGCTACCTCCGCCGCCGACGCCATGACCCAGCTCGGGACGTCGGTGGACGTCTATCTCGAGGCAGGCAGCTGCGGCGAGCCGGTGGCATCGACGATCGTGGATGTGACCGGGCC
Organism: Pseudonocardiales bacterium; assembly: GCA_040003795.1. GTDB lineage: Bacteria > Actinomycetota > Actinomycetes > Mycobacteriales > QHCA01 > QHCA01. Next base: position 7,287 of record JBDUBV010000132.1, read on the forward strand.
GGTGCCCCGCTTGCTGCGCGCTGGCGCGATCTCGGCAGCAGCACTGCGAGAGGTGATCGGCGAGCTGGCAGGCGCT
>JBDUBV010000133.1:0-7322 GCA_040003795.1 Pseudonocardiales bacterium
GGGCCGTACAAGCCCGGCGCCTACCGGGTGGAGTTCACCAGCCTCTACACCAACACCGTGATCGTGACGCCCTACCGCGGCGCCGGGCGGCCGCAGGGCGTCTATGCCATGGAACGCACGATGGACCGCATCGCCGACTTCCTCGGCCTCGACCGCACCGTCGTGCGCGAGCGCAACCTGATCCGGCCCGAGGAGATGCCCTACGACCAGGGCATGGTCTTTCAGGACGGCCGGCCGCTGATCTATGACTCCGGCGACTTTCCCGAGTCCCTGCACCGGCTCAAGAAGCTGGTGGGCTGGGACGACTTCGCCGAGGTGCAGGCCCAGGCGGCCGCGGCCGGGCGACGACTCGGCATCGGCATCGCGTGTTATGTCGAGGGCACGGGTGTCGGGCCGTACGAAGGGGGTCACGTCCAGGTCGAGCCCACCGGGCGGGTGCTCGTGTCCACCGGCCTGACCTCCCAGGGGCAGGGGCACCAGACGGTGCTGGCGCAGATCGTCGCCGACGAGTTGGGCGTGCCGATGACGGACGTGACGGTGACCACCGGGGACACCCGCCGCTTCGGCTACGCCGTCGGCACCTTCGCCTCCCGGGCGGCGGTCATGAGCGGCAACGCGGTAGCCCTGGCCGCCCGCAGCGTCAGGGCCAAGGCGATGCGGGTCGCGGGGGACGCGCTCGAGGTGTCGGCGGGCGACCTGGAGATCGTCGACGGCGTCGTCCGGGTCAAGGGCAGCCCCGACGTCTCCCTCGGCCTGGGCATGGTGGCCACCCTGTCCAACCCGTTGCGCTACGCCTTCGACGACGCCGCCAAGCTCGCGACGCAGTTCGTCGTGGGCGATGATTCGGGCCCGCCGGTCCCGGTGGGCGAGGAGCCGGGCCTCGAGGGCCGGGAGTTCTACTCGCCGACCCAGTCGACCTTCGCCAACGGCATGCACGCCGCCGTCGTGGAGACCGACCCGGACACCGCCGAGATAACGATCCTGCGCTACTGCGTCGTGCACGACTGCGGCAACCTGATCAACCCGGCCATCGTCGAGGGCCAGGTACACGGCGGCGTAGCGCAGGGCGTGGCCGGCGCATTGTACGAGCGGATGGTCTACGACGGGGCCGGGCAGTTGCTCAACGCCTCCTTCATGGACTTTCTCATGCCGTACGCCAGCGAGATCCCCAAGGTCGAGATCGACCACCTGCAGACCCCGTCGCCGCTCAACCCGCTCGGCATCAAGGGGGCCGGCGAGGCCGGCGTGATCCCCGGCATGGCCGTCATCGCCGCGGCGATCGAGGACGCGGAGGGCTTCCGGATCACCTCGATGCCCATCTCGCCCAGTGAGCTGTTCGCCCTCCGGGGGCGGTTCGCGGCCGGCGAGATCGAGCCCGTCAATCGGCGTCACCAATGAAGGGGCAGCGATGAAGGTGACCGGCGAGGCGACCCTGCACGCTTCGGTGGACCAGGTCTGGGATGCGCTGCGCGACCCGGCCGTGCTGGTCCGGACCATCCCCGGCTGCCAGCGACTGGAGGCGCTGGCCGAGGACGAGTACCGGATGACCGTCACCGCCGGCGTCGCCTCCATCAAAGGCACGTACCTGGGGACCGTACGGCTCACCGATCCGCAGCGACCGACATCCTTCGTGCTGCGGGCGTCCGGCTCCGGCGCGCCAGGAACGGTGCAGGTCGAGGTGCTGGTCACGCTGTTCGCTGAGGGCGAGGACGCCACCCTGCTGACCTACGACGCCGACGCCGTGGTCGGCGGCACCGTGGGCGGGGTCGGGCAGCGGATGCTGTCCGGGGTGGCGCGCAGGACCGCCGGGGAGTTCTTCCGGGCGGTCGACGACGTTCTGTGCAACCGGATGGAGCCGGTCGTCTCCCCGGCCTCCGAGGCGCTCCCGCCCTCGGTCGTGACCTCGTCGCACGCGCCAGCGGTCTTCACCCGCCCCGTCGCGCTGTCCAACACCCCCCCCACCCAGACGCTGATGCTGGCGGCGGCTGCCGGCGCCATCTGCGCGCTGGTCGGCGTTCTGATCGGCGCCCGGATCGCCCGCCGCCAGCCCTGATCACGGCATGTGCTGGTTTCGGCACGCTAGGGCGTGGGGTGGCTCACCGCACTCAGGCGGGGCCCAGGATTCCGCGTCCGGGTAGGTGACTATCGGGTCGTCTACTCGATCGCCGATGGCGTGCTCCTGGTCGTCGTCGTGACGCTCGGGCATCGCCGTGACGCGCACGAGCGCTGACCTGCCGGGCGGCAAGTAATCTCCCAGCATGATGCCGTTCGTCGCCGCAGCCGTGCAGATCGCCCCGCAGCCGGGGCCATTGACCGCCGCGAGCATTAAGGCCAACCTGGCGCACGCCGCCGAGTGGACCACCCGTTGCGTGGAATCCACCGGGGCCGAGCTTGTCGTGCTGCCGGAGACGGCCACCACGGGCTTCACGCCAGGCATCGGTGCGGGGGATCTGTGGGACCTGGTCAGCGACGCGCCGGGGCCGGTGACCGAGCCGCTGGCCGTGGTCGCCCGGCAGCTCGGGGTGCACCTCGTTCTCGGGACATACCTGCGTGGCGGCAGCCGCGGCACAGTGCACAACGCGGCGGTGTTCCTCGGGCCGTCCGGCGACGTGCTGGGTGTCTACCGCAAGACCCATCTGTTCACCGGCGAGACCGTCGGCAGCACCGGCTGGGTGACCCCCGGCGAGGAGGTATCCGTCGTCGATACGCCGCTGGCTCGCCTCGGGGCGGTGATCTGCTTCGACGGGGACTACCCCGAGCTGGCCCGCATCCTGGCCGTGCAGGGCGCCGAGGTGATCGTGCGTCCCTCTGCGCTGCTGCGATCGGCTGACATCTGGGAGCTGACGACGCGGGCCCGGGCCTATGACAACCACGTCCACGTCGTCGCCGCCAACGCGGTCGGTGCCGACCCCGGCGGCCTGCTCTACTTCGGCAATTCCCTGATCGTCACACCGATCGCCGAGGTGATTGCCCGCGGCACCACCCACGAGGGCTGGGTCGCGGCCCGCCTCGACCCGCAGGCCTTCACCCGGATGAGCCCGGGCTCCAGCCAGCCACAACTCTTCGACCACCTCGCCGACCGCAACGTCGGGCTGTACGAGAAGTACGCCGGTGACCTGTTCCGGCCGGCAGCCTCCCCGTACCCGCATGGGTGAAGCCCGCACGATCCGGATCGGGATAGACACCGGCGGCACCTTCACCGACGTCGTGGCGCTCGACGAGAGCACCGGCGAACTGGTCACCACCAAGACGCCGTCGACACCGCACGACCCGGCCGAGGGTTTCCTGACCGGCGTGGCCAAGGTGCTGGACCTGATCGGAGCCACTGGCGGCGAGGTGTCCGCCGTCTGCCACGGCACCACGGTGGCCACCAACCAGTTGCTCACCGACGACATCGGCAGGCTGGGCTTCGTCACCACCGAGGGCTACGAGCACCTCCTGGAGATCGCCCGGCAGGCGGTGCCCGACGGCTACGGCAACTCCTACTTCTGGGTCAAGCCGCCGCGGATCGTCCCGGCGCACCGGGTCTGGACCGTCGGCGGGCGGCTCGACCACACAGGTGCCGAGCTGCGGCCCTTCGACGAGGCCGGTGCCGTGACGGCAGCCCGCGAGCTCAAGGCCGCCGGCATCGACACGGTGGGCGTCTGCCTCCTGCACTCCTATGCCTGCGACGACCATGAGCGCCGGATGCGCGAGGTGCTGGCCCGCGAGCACCCGGCCGCCGTGGTCTCGATTTCCAGCGAGGTGCTCCGGGAGTACCGGGAGTACGAACGCTCTGTCACCACCCTGGTCGACGCCTCGGTCAAGCCGCGGGTGGCCAGCTATGTCGCCGGGATCAGCCGCCGGCTGGCCGCGGTCGCACCGCACGCGTCCTTCTCCGTCATGAAGTCCAACGGCGGCATGCTCTCGGCCGACGAGGTGGCCCGCCAGCCGATCACCACTGTGCTGTCCGGTCCGGCGGCCGGGGCGTTGGGGGCCGGCCACATCGCCCAGCTCGCCGGCTTCGACCGGGTGCTGACGCTGGATGGCGGTGGCACCTCGACCGACGTATCGGTGGTTGTCGGCGGCCGGCCGACAGTGACCACGGAGGGCAGCATCGGGCGTTACCCCGCCAAGATCCCGATGGTCGACATCGTCACCGTTGGGGCCGGCGGGGGATCGGTCGCCTGGGTCTCACCCGAGGGCACCCTCAAGGTCGGCCCGCGCTCGGCAGGTGCCGACCCGGGCCCGCTCTGCTATGGCCGCGGCGGTACCGAGGTGACAGTCACCGACGCACACCTCGTGCTCGGCCGGATCGCGCCGCACCTGCTGGGCGGTGAGATCCAGCTGGATGCTGACGCAGCACACAGGGGGATGACCGCGCTGGCCGTCGAGCTGGGCCTGTCCCTCCCGGACTGCGCTCGCGGCGTGCTGGAGATCTCGGCGTGGAACCAGGCCAACGCCATTCGTCAGGTCACCGTCAAGCGCGGCCTCGATGTCCGTGACTTCGCCATGGCGGCATTCGGCGGGTCGGGCAGCCTGCTGCTGTGCCGGCTGGTCGACATCCTCGGCCTGCCGGTGGTCCTGGTGCCCCGCGATCCCGGCAACACCTCGGCCTTCGGGCTGCTCACCGTCGACGTCCGCAACGACTACGTCCAGACGGCGGTCGCCCGGCACGACCAGCTCGACCCGGTACGGGTGGCCGCAGCCTACGCAGCTCTGGAGGCGCAGGCCGCCGCCGCCCTTTCCCGCGAGGGCTTCGCCCGCGTCGACCAGCGTTACCTGCGCAGCGCCGACCTGCGCTACAACGGGCAGGCATTCGAGGTGCGGGTCGACGTATCCGCCGAAGGGGTCACGCGGGCCTCCGCGGACAGCGTCGTGGCGCGGTTCCATGACGAGCACGAGCGGCTCTACGGCTACTGTTACCGCGACCAGCTCCAGCACAGCGTCGAGTGGGTAAACCTGCGACTCTCCGGGATCGGGTCGATCAGCCGGCCGAGGCTCGGCACGTGCTCGGGCCGCGACGGTGACATCTCCCGGGCACTCACCGGCCGCCGCCCCGTGTGCTTCGACGAGCGGGTGGATACCCCGGTCTACTGGCGGCCCGACCTGGCGCCCGGTGACGTGATCGCCGGGCCGGCCGTCATCGAGGAGTACGGCTCGACGGTGCCCCTGCACCCGGGATTCGCCGCAGCGGTCGACGACTACGGCAACCTGCTGGTGCGGCGGTGAGCGCGGACCCCGTGTTGGTCGAGATCGTCGAGGGCACGCTGGCGTCGGTGGAGCGGGAGGTAGAGACCGCAATCGCCCGCACCGCCCGCTCCCCGATGATCCGCGACGCCCACGACTTCAGGGCCGGCATCCACGACCGCAAGTTGCGCAAGCTGACGGGGCGGTCGTACTCCGCGCTTGTCCACCCGGTGGCCCGCGACTTCCCGCTGGACACCATGCGTCCCGGTGACGTGTTCTTCCACAACGACGTCTACACCTCCGAGGGCGGCATCGGGCACCTGCCCGACCTCTGTGTCACGGTGCCGGTCTTCCACCGCTCCGGGGTGGTCGCCTTCGTGCAGGCCTTCGGCCACCACGACGACATCGGCGGCTCGGTCCCCGGGTCGATGCCCAGCCATGCGACCAGCGTGTTCGAGGAGGGCCTGATGGTGCCGCCCATCAAGCTCCGCGATGCCGGCGTGCCCAACCGCGCCGCCCTGACCATCCTCACCCGCAACACCCGGATGCCCGACTCGCTGGCCGGTGACCTTGACGCCGAGTGCTCGGCCAGCCTGATGGGGGCCCGGCGTCTGGCCGAGGTGTTCGACCGCTACGGCCGGGATGCGGTGGAGGGGTGCTTCGAAGCGATCCTGGCCGGCACCACCCGTACCTTCCGGACCGAACTGCTCTCCAAGATCCCCGACGGCACGTACGTCTGGGAGGACTACGCCGAGCACGACGGGGTCGACCCGCCCCGGTTGCACCGGCAGCGGATCACGCTGACGATGGACGGCAGGGCTGCCGTCCCGCTGACGATCGACTTCACCGGCACCTCGCCGCAGGCCAGGGGGCCCATCAACCACGTGGGCGACGCCGCCGACGGCAACTTCCTCAAGAAGTGGCTTGCGCCGGTCCTGCGCAACCTGGCCGACTCCCCGGAGCGGATGGCGCAGCTCGACGTCAACGAGGGGGTGGTGCCGCTGATAGACATGCGCTTCCCGCCGCCGGGCACCTTGCTCACGCCGGTGTTCCCGGCCCCCACCAACGCCCGCACCTTCGTCATCCTGCGGTTGCTCGGAGTGCTGGCCGGAGTGCTGGCCAAGGCAGTCGACGGCCGGATGCCGGCCGACCAGGAGACGATCCGCTACACCGGTGTCTACGGCGCCGATGCGTCGGGGGAGCCCTACCTCATGCGGGAGGTGCTCGGTGGCGGCTCGGGGGGACGGTGGTACGCCGACGGGGAGGACACCATCCACGTGGTGCCCGACTCGCGCAACTTGCCGACAGAGTTCACCGAGTCGCGCTTTCCCTACGTGGTGGAGCGGCTCGGGCTCGCCGTCGACTCCGGTGGGCCGGGGGAGTACCGCGGGGGGCTCGGCTACGACAAGTGGATCCGGATGCTGCGAGACGCCTCCTTCATGTCCATTGCAGACCGCTCGATCCTGGGCTGCTGGGGGGTCCGTGGTGGCCGGGCCGGTCAGCCGTTCCGGGTCACCATCGACCCGGGCGGCCCGCGCGAGCGCCAGCTGGCAGGCCTCGTCGACGACGAGCCGGTGCGCGCCGGCGAGGTCATCCGAATCCGGACCACAGGCGGCGGCGGCTGGGGCGACCCGCTCGACCGCGATGCCGAGGCGGTCCGCCGCGACGTGCGTGACGGCAAGGTTTCGATCCCCGGTGCGGCCCGCGACTACGGGGTAGTGCTCGCCGGCGAGCCACGTACGGCGGCCGTCGACGTAGCCGCTACCCGCTCTCTCCGGCTGCAGCTGCGCGCGGCGCAGCCCGACGGCCGGCCGTTCTTCGACCGCGGTCCGGGTTACGCCACCCTTTCCGGGGGGCGGACGTACGCCGAGGTGGACCTGCTGCCCCGTGACACGCCCTAGTAGCGTCGCGTCCGTGACAACGGCAGGCGGCCCGCTGGCGGGAATCGTGGTCACTGACCTGTCCCGGGCACTGGCCGGTCCGCATGCGGCGATGATGCTCGGCGATCTCGGCGCCCGGGTGATCAAGCTCGAGAACCCCGACGGCGGCGACGACTCCCGCGGCTGGGGACCGCCGTTCGTCGGCCCGGCCGACGCGCGCGAGTCGACGTACTTCTTCTCCTGCAACCGCAACAAGGAGTCGGTCACCGCCGA
>JBDUBV010000134.1:0-7308 GCA_040003795.1 Pseudonocardiales bacterium
GTGCCGGGTTGGCACCCGGAGGCAAGCACCGCCTGATCGCACCAGGAGCAGCCGGCTCTGGCTCGTGACACTGGGAGGCACCGTCGAGGCACCGTCGACAATGGTTAGTCTGGCAACACACCAGGAGGTGGACATGGCCGGCGAGCGCGTGGGCCCCACCACCCGCGACGGTGTGACTGCCTTGCTCGACGCCGTTCTCGCGTTGGGCAGCGATCTGGATCTTGAGCAGGTGCTTCAGCGCATCGTCGAGGCTGGCGTCACGCTGGTCGACGGCAGATACGGCGCTCTTGGAGTCACCGGGTACAACCAGGAGTTGGCCCGCTTCATCACCGTCGGAGTCAGCGCCGAGGAGATCGAGCAGATCGGCCCCTACCCGCGGGGCCACGGCATCCTCGGCGAGCTCATTGCCCACCCGGCGCCGTTGCGGTTGGCCGACCTGTCCACCCACGCTTCCTCCTACGGTTTCCCGCCGAACCACCCCCCGATGCACACCTTCCTCGGGGTGCCGGTGCGGATCCGGGGAGTGGTGTTCGGCAACCTCTACATCACCGAGAAGCGGGCACCAGGCGGGTTCACTGCCGAAGACGAGCGATTGCTGTCGACGCTGGCTTCGGCCGCGGGGGTGGCGATCGACAACGCCCGCCTTTACGACGAAGCTCGCGGCCGACAGCGCTGGCTACAGGCAAGCGCGGAGGTCACTCGTCAGCTCCTCTCGGGAACCGAGCCCGCAGAAGTGCTGACGCGGTTCGCCCTGGAGGCGGAGGACATGGCCCAGGCCGACCTCGTCGCCATTGCCGTGCCCGTGGACGGCAGCGACAGCTTGGTCATCGAGACCGCGAGCGGGGGCGTCGGAGACACCCTGCGCGGCACGGTGCTGCCGATCTGGGCCTCCCTCTCGGGACGCGTCTACACCACCGGCGTCGCGGCAGCCACCGCCGATCTGCACACCGACCCGGAGGCCTTCGACGCCTTCGACCCCGACCGGCGGATCGGACCGGTTCTGGTAGTTCCGCTGGGAGGCCTCGACCGAATCCGAGGAGTGCTCTTCGTCGGCCGCAACACCGGCCGACAGGCGTTCACCTCGGGCACGATCGACATGCTCACCGCCTTTTCCGGTCAGGCGGCCATCGCCCTAGAGCTCGCCGAACGCCGCCGAGTAGCCGAGCGCCTACTCATCCTCGAGGACAGGGAGCGCATCGCGCGCGATCTGCATGACCTGGCCATCCAGCGGCTGTTCGCGACCGGCATGAGCCTTGAGAACGTCGGCAGGCTGAGCACGAACGCCGAGGTCAACACCCGGATCGCGCGAGCGGTCGATGATCTCGACGACACGATCAAGGTCATCAGATCCACCATCTTCGCCCTCCAGGCGCACACGATTCCGGAGGCGGACGGCCTGATGGGCTTGCGCGCGCGAGCCTTGGCCGAAGCGGAGGCGGCGGCCGAGTCCCTCACCTTCATGCCCTCGATCCGGTTCGACGGCGTCATCGACAGCGCGGTCCCCGACACACTGGCAGAGCATGTCGTCGCCGTGATACGGGAGGGCCTGTCCAACGTCGCCCGGCATGCCTGCGCGAGCCGGGTCGACCTCAGCTTGGCCGTCGACGAAGCGGTAACCGTGCGGATCGCTGACGACGGTATCGGGATGTCCGAACCCCGGAGTCCCAGCGGCCTGCGGAACCTCGCGGGGCGGGCGGAGAGCCTGGGTGGCTCGCTTCTCATCAAACCTCGCGACGGCCGCGGCACGGTGCTCGAATGGCGTGTCCCGGTGCCCGATGGCAAGTCCGAAGGCGAATAGGCGCTGGGGCGGTCGGCGTACTAACGCCGGGGGTGATTCCGTTCGGCTTCGACTTGGGTCGAGAAGACCGCGGCCTGTACCCGCCGCTCCATACCGAGTTTCGCGAGCAGGGAGGAGACGTAGTTCTTGATCGTCTTCTCCGCCAGGAAGAGCCGTTCGCCGATCTGCCGGTTGGTCAGCCCCTCACCGATCAGGTGCAGGACCTTGCGTTCCTGCTCCGTCAGACCGGCCCGAGGGTCCTCGTCCCGCTTCCCGGTACGCAGGCGCGCCATGACGCGGGCCGTGACCTGCGGGTCGAGCGTCGACCCGCCGGCGGCCACGGTGCGCACCGCGGCGACCAGGTCGTTGCCTCTCACCTGCTTGAGGACGTAGCCAGCGGCACCGGCCATGATGGCGTCGAACAGCGCCTCGTCGTCGGCGAACGACGTCAACATGAGGCAGCCGAGGTCGGGCATCGCCGACCGGAGGTCACGGCAGACGCTGACCCCGTCGCCGTCCGGAAGGCGGACATCGAGCACGGCAACGTCGGGCTTGAGTGCGGGAACGCGGGTGATCGCCTCGCGGGCAGTCGAGGCCTCCCCGATCACCTCGATGTCTGTCTCGGTTTCCAGCAGCTCACGCACGCCACGGCGGACAACCTCGTGATCGTCGAGGAGGAAGACTCTGATCTTGCCTCCGCTGGTCATCGCGTCACCTTCCACGGGCCCAAGCTGACCATAGTCGGAGCACTACAGACGGGACCTTCAGCCCTAACACCGCGGCCGGTCGTGCTTCAGTCTTGACTAATGAAGCAGCAACAGCCGGCCATGGAGACCCTCGACCGTGCGGAGTGCATGCGGTTGATGCGCAGCGCCCCCTTCGGCCGGCTGGTCTACACCATCGCCGCCATGCCAGCCGTGCAGCCGGTTAACTTCATCGTCCACAACGACATGATCGTCATCCAGACGGTCAGTCAGACCAAGCTGGCCGCAGCGACCCACAGCAGCGTCGTCGCATTCGAGACCGACGAGATCGACACTGCAACCCACACGGGCTGGAGCGTCATGGTTGTCGGCCGCTGCTCCGAGGTGACCGACCTGTTCGAGCTCGCCGAGTTGGCGGAGGCCGGACCCACAGCCTGGGCTAGCCCCGACGGTCAACGCTTCATCGCCATCCGGATCGAGCAGGTCACCGGCCGCTGGCTGCACCCGTAGCGCAGATGACGAAGAGCAAAACCGCAAGTGACCGCAGCAGCTCATCTACGCATCGTCGCAGCCGCAATTGATCATGGACAGGAGTCAGCCACATGACGACAACGACCCGACCGACAGCCGATCAGCTTCGGACCGCCGTGCACCTGGCGTTGCGCGCCCCGTCGATACATAACACTCAGCCGTGGCGTTGGTCGCTCCACCCTGACGGGCTAGACCTCTACGCTGACCGCTTCCGCCAACTCGCAGTCGCCGATCCCGACGGGCACGATCTGGAGATCAGCTGCGGCGCAGCCCTGGAGCTGGCCCAGCTCGGTCTGGCGTCGGCCGGCTGCGCGAGCGTGGTGCAGCTCAGGCCCGACCCTCGCGACCCGGACCTGCTGGCCCGCGTGCGCGTGACCCGCTTCGTCGCCGCCGATGAACACACCGCCAGACGTGTCGAGGCAGCACAGCAGCGGTACAGCGATCGCCGGCCGTTCGCAGCGAAGGCCGTATCCGAGGAAGTTCTCGCCCTGCTGAGAGCCGCGGCCGACGGCGACGGCGTGTTCCTGCACCTGGTGCAACGCGCCGACGAGCGCCTCGACCTATCGGTAGTCGCCAGTCGCGCCGACCAGGCACTGCAGTCCAATCCCGCCTACCGCCAGGAGCTCGCCCGCTGGATCAGGACAGGGCCGGCCGACGACGGCGTCCCTGTCGTCGCCGTGCCTCATCTGATCGGCCACGAACCGCGGCACACCGATGTCCCGATACGCGACTTCGAAGCCGGCGTCACCGGCGCGGTGCCGGTGACTGGCGGGCAGGACGAGGAGCCTGTGCTGGCGGTGGTGATGACCGATGACGACGGCACGCAAGCATGCCTGCGCGCGGGCGCGGCCCTGGCACGGCTGCTCATCGAGGCTCAGGCCCAGGGCCTGGCGACGAGCATCATCAGTCAACCAGTCGACTGGCCGGCCCTGCGGGAGCGCATGCGGCAACTCATGTCCTGGGACCAGCACGCCCAGATCATCGTGCGCATCGGATGGCCGACAGACAGCATGGCTGGCCAGCCCACCGCGCGCCGGCCGATCTCCGACGTGCTGGACGCCCGCTGACGCGAACCAGTCAGGCCAGACAGCAGCGGGGCAGCGGGAACCACCGCAGCGACTCGAAGTCGGCGGTCAGGCCAAGGGACCCTTCGGCCAGGTCCTCACGCGCCGGCGAGCGGCCCGCGAGCAGTGCCCGGGCGTCGGCCAGGTGCCCCCGCAGCGCGCTCTCCGGGGCGGTCAGGTGCTCCGCGGCGAACCGCAACAGCCCCGGCTCGTCGTAGCGCAGGTCAGTCAGTCGCAACGGCGGGTCGAGGGCTCCGCCCCGGTGCCGCCACAAGCCGCTGCCCGGGTCGAAGCAGTAGTCGGGGAGCAGCTTCCACCCGTCCTCGGCGATGACGGCGACCGCGTCGACGATGTAGTCGCAGACCTCGTCGGAGATGAAGTAGTTGAGGTTGATCCGGGTCCAGCCCGGCTTGATGCCCTCGCAGCCCAGCCTTAGCTCCCGCTGGAAGGCCTGCGACCGGTCGAGGTCGATCCCGAGCAGGGCATGACCGTACGGACCGGCGCACGAGCAGCCCCCACGCGCCTGGATGCCGAACAGGTCGTTGAGCACCGCGACGACGAAGTTGTGGTGCAACTGGCGGTTCTCGTGGCGTACGACGAAGGACACGATGGACAGCCGGTCAGGTCCGCAGCCACCGAGGACCTCGATGCCCGGATGAGCCGACCATGCCGCCAGGGCGCGCTGCCAGAACCGCTGCTCGCGCGCCCGGATCAGCTCCACACCGACTGCCCGCTTGAGGCCGAACACCAGCCCGGCGCGGATCGAGCCCACGATGTCCGGCGTGCCGCCCTCCTCACGGGCGACCGGGTCGGCGAGGAACTCGTGCTGCAACGGGCTGACGTAGGCCACGGTGCCTCCGCCGGGCACGGTCGGGACCCGGTTGGTCACCAGGTCGCGCCGCACTACCAGGACCCCCGGCGTGCCCGGGCCGCCGACGAACTTGTGCGGCGAGATGAACACGGCGTCGAGGTAGCCGGGCCCGGCAGCAGGCGAGCCCATGGCGATCGGGACGTAGGGCGCCGCCGCCGCGAAGTCCCAGAACGACACCGCCCCGTGCTCGTGCAGCAGCGTGGCGATGCCTGCAGTGTCGGAAAGGATCCCGGTCACGTTGGAGGCCGCAGAGAAGCTGCCGATGAGTAGCGGCCGGCCGGCGTGGGCGCGCAGCTCCGCGGCCAGCGCAGCCTGGTCGATGTGCCCCGCCGGGTCGGCCGGGATGACGACGACGTCGGCGATGGACTCGCGCCAGGGAAGCTCGTTGCTGTGATGTTCATACGGTCCGACGAAGACCACCGGCCGGTCCTCGGGGAGAATGTGCCTGGTCAGACAGTGCCGGTCCTCCAGCGGGGAGGGGATTCGCAGACCCAGAATGCCCACAAGCTTGTCGATGGCTCCGGTGCTTCCGGAGCCGGTGAAGATCACCAGCGTGTCGGCGTCGGCGCCCACGCAGTCCCTGACCAGCTCGCGGGCGTCCTCGCGCAGCCGGCTGGTCTGTCGGCCGGTGCCGGAGCTCTCGGTGTGGGTGTTGGCATAGCGCGGCAGCACCTCGTTGCGGACGAAGTCCTCGATGAAGTCGACGGCCCGGCCGGAGGCTGTGTAGTCGGCGTAGGTGACCCGGCGGGGGCCGTAGGGCCCGCCGACCACCTCGTCGTCGCCGATGATGCCGCACCGGATCCGGTCGAGCAGCGCGGACGTGGGGCTCTTGGTCACCGGGGCGTCGATCACACCCGCCATTGTGACCCCTGCCCCTGATGGGTTAATCGCTGCGATGCGCACCCTTGCCGCGATCGACGCTCTCCGCGTGCTTCCAATACGACCAGCCGCAGTTGGCGCAGGCCTCGAACGACTCGGGTCCCCACTCGAACTTTTCGCAGGCGCTCCTGCGGCCCTCGCCGTTGCGCACGAACGACCGACCGGCATCGTTCACCGCGGCCAGCTGCTGAGCGACGACGACCGAGGGACTGAAATGCCCGCTGCGGAAGGCCCGCCGTGCCGCCTTCAGCAGCAGTGACGCCCCGTCGTCGTGGAGCCGTGGCTGCAGTTCGTATCCGGCGGTGGCCAGCGCATCGAGTTGCTGACGGATCACCGCGCCGGACATGATGCGGCCGGTGCGCAGGGTGGCCCTGGTCGCATCGAGCATCACCTCGGCGGGCATCTGCGGCTCCATCACAGCAGTCCTGTCGGACGGTCGGGTGCCCGAGCGCGGGCGCCACTGATGCAGAGCATCAATCGTTCATACCACCGCAGGGTGGCCCTGTCCTGCGGTTGAGTCGGCTACCGTCCCGGCGGGGGCACATCAGCGAGCCGGCCCGGCCACTTGACTGCGCTTGTAGGGCACGCTCGACGAGACTGATGAGCACTGCCTCTTCACGGAGGCACGGTCACGAGCATCGCAGTCGAGCGTGGCACGTCATCGGAGAACCAGAGCCTCACCCCTGCTCCTGGCGGGGTCAGAGGCGGCGCAGACCGTTGAGCACCTTCTCAGGATGGCCGGTTCTTCGGCGCCTGACGCGACGTGCGATAGGTGTGTGACGGCCCGTGCGAGGGGTCAGTCCTGGGCGGACAGGAGGTGGCTCAGCAAGATCAGCTGGGTCACCGCCAGCGGCGCGCTGCGCTTGCCCTCGCCGAGTTCCCCGAGGTGTGCCGGCATCTCCTGTTCGAGCCCGATGTGCTCCCACAGCCGGCGCTCGATCTTGTCGCCCTCGGCCGCGGTGGCATAGCCGTGCACGTGCAGCGCATCGACAGGGCGCTCGTCGTCGTCCCGGATCATCTTCAGATGGATCGCGCTGGTGTCCTCGACGAAGCGCACCATAGGGGGATGCGCCACCGTCGGACGCAGCAGCACGGTGGCCGACAGCGGCGTGTCGGGCGGGTCGTCGCGGCCGGGTATGGGCGCGAACTGCACGACGATGTCAGCAGCGGCCCGCTGGGCCCGGATGAACTCCTCGGATTCGGGCTCTCGCCGCTCGAGCTCGGCCAGCACCTGCTCCTTGGTGTATCCCCGCGCGCCGGTGTCGCGGGCAAGCTTCCATTTGGTCCGGACATCCTCCGGGGGCTCCAGGTAGACCGTCACGTCGAAGCACGACCGCATCAGCTTGGTGTGCAACGGCAGCAACCCCTCGATGATCACGAACTCCTTGGGCTCGACCAGCGTGGGACGGTCGAGAGCCCCGGTCCCGTGGTTGTAGACCGGCTTGAGGATGGGCTGCCCGGTGGCCATGAGCTGCAGGTGCT
>JBDUBV010000135.1:0-7246 GCA_040003795.1 Pseudonocardiales bacterium
CGCATGGTCGGTGCGCGGATGGGGGCAGTCGCGGCACTCATGCGCCTGTTGGACGATCAGCGCATCGTAGTCGGCCCACACGTTGCTCTGGCCCTGAGTCTCTGATTCAGCCATGTACCAATTGCTCAAGCCCGCAATCCGCGGGATTGCGATCGACACGCCAGCGCAGGAACTTCCCGGGCTGCCGCAAGTAACGGTTGTTATCGAGCAGTGTGTAGCCCACCTCGCACACTGCCGCAGGGACTACACGGCGCCACGGTGGCACAGCATCGTGCTGCCAGCGCGAACGAATGGCATGTTCATCGGTCAGGGCATCGAGCACGGGCGCGCACGGTTCGTTCAGTGCGGCTCGGCTCGGCCTGGTGACGCCGAAGTGGTGTTAGGTCGCCCAGTGTCATGTGTCATTCGACGAGCAGCTGAACTTCCGACGCGCGGTTGCTCAAGTGCTGGTCTGCTGACGATTCATGTTCCTGAGGGCGTAGCCAAAATGTCACTCCCCTATTCCGAGTTCGCCTTGACTCACCCCATTCACAGATCCCGTGAGCAACCACTCAGCGGATGCCTGGAACAGTGCCACGTGCCTTGTCTCCCAGGCGGCCAGGTGTGACGAACAGGCCAGCATTGCAAATACCTTGTGAGGCGTCCTTAAATCTGCATACAGGGCACGCACATTTTCAGGTAATACTTGCTTGTCGTGCTCGCCGGATAGCAGCAACGTCGGTGCCTCAATTCGAACCGCTAGAGCGCCCCAACGTGAAAAAACCATCGTATCTCCGCCTGTGGGTGCGCGGTATGCACCGGGCCCCCACGTGGCGCCGGTCGGATCTGTTTGCAGGAGCTGACTCCACAGGGAGTCTCGAATCCCCGGATCATATTGATCCGCACACCCAATCTGATTGTCCCAGTTGGCATCGAAGCTTTGCCTTGTGGTGATGCCCATCACTGAAGTCGGCGTTCGGTCTGGCGGACTTCCCACCAGATACGCTGGCGCGAGCATAACCAGGCTGTCGATTTTGTCTGGGTGGGTGGCGACATACGGGCCAGCTCTCGGACCACCCCTTGACCAGGCCACCAGGCTGATCTTGTCGACGTGGCGCAACGATCGGATGTAGTCGACCACCGCATCAATATCATCTCGGTCGGAGGCGATCGTTGTCAGGTCTCCGGCGTAAGTACTCGGGCAAGCAGCGGGAAGGGTAGATGGAACTAACGACGGTTGCGAGGCGGGGGCCACGTTGCACGGATCGTCCATCGGTCCCGGTCGTGTTGACGGCCCGTAGCCAGTGATGTCCATACCAAAGACGTCCAAGCCTGCCTGGGCCAGGTAGGCCATCCAACTGTAGTCCTGATATTGGGCGTCGAAATAGACCTCGGACGGAATTGTCGCGCCATGCACAAACAACACGACCCGCCTCGAGAAAGACGGACTGGTCAGCGCCACGCTTGCCTGGACACGTTCACGGACGTAAAGCTGCACCGTCTGCCCCGAAACAGCGGGAGCGGAAGATACGTGCGACACAAAGTGATCGACCGCAAGGATCCGCTCGCCATCGTCGCCATAGGAGCTGTACACCGACAATTGCAGTAGAGCGCTGAGCAAGGCTGCCAGGCCAATTGTTCGAAGGCCCAAAGACTTCAGCCTGACGCCAGCAAGCCCATTCCTCGTATTGCGCACCCCGTCCACCCCCTGTGCGTGGACTTGAGCGGACGGACCGCTGAGTGCAACGACCAGCGAGACGACCGTAGCGACGATCCGGCGCGACCTGGCGTTAATCGCTCGTGCTTCTGCCCTGACGGCAGCGCTACGCAGTTTCATGACTTTCCCCCTCTGTAGTGCTCGTTCACCGGTCCCCGGAGAACGAAACCCGTACCGCATGCTGATCCCTTTCCTTCTGGTTAAGTCTGTTCGACTGTGTTCGTAATCACGGCTGCCGTCGTTATCCCTGGGGTGAAGTCGGATGCGCATCGACGGAGCCGTGGCGCTCGTTGGTGGCATCACGGTGCGCGGGTCCCGACGGGCGGCGGTGACGCTCCGGCGAGTTGCAGCGCTAGGCCAGGCCCGCTGCACCGCGCGACGCAGGCCCGATCGCAAAACGACTTCATTGAGGAGCTCCACTGGAGCAGTGCAGCTCAGCGGCCAGAGTGTTCAGGTCTGCAGGGTAAAGCTCGAGTGTGTCGGCGGCGAAGAGGTCAGCTGGCGCGACACACGGCAGGGTCGTCTGCGCACCCTGGCGATCCACGGACGACAAGACCAGCCACCTAGCGTTTGGTTCACTCGGCGCTTCTCGGGCTGTTTTAGAAAATCCTCCGCTGCACGAGTGCCCAACAAAGCTTTCATGCGTGTTGTCTCCGGCTGCCAGTGCCGCCTGACAAGCAGTGGGTAACGTAGCCGGTCCCGGTGCGACAAGTGCACTCGCCGCGAGAGCCTGCAGCAGTAAGGCAAGCACGAGCGTAGTCGCCATCAAGGCACTCCACGCCAGCATCCGCCCCGCCCATCCAAGACTAATCGTGACATTCCGTGGCTGCATGAATAGCTGGCTAGCGGAATCCAGGACCCAGGTCTTCGAGCCACCCGCCGTCGGCTCGTGCTGGCCGCCCGGGCGCCAGAGCCGCTCCCTGGGTTAGTCGCCCGGTCGTCTCTCGCAGGGTCAATCTCGTCTCCCTCCTGTGCTGAGATGTCCACACACTGGAAGCGGATGTCGCCCCGCACCATGCGCAACACACGCACTGGCCCACGCACTCCCCTAGGTCAGCGGGTGTCCAGAAGGCGCCAGATTCGCGTGTTATGATGCTTGCCGGCGTCGATCCAACGGCGACGCGGGGCGATGCGCGTGTGAGAGCCAGCGCGACAGACCAGCCGGGTGCTTTCGGCGAGTTACTGCGGCGCCACCGGCTCGCCAGCGGCCTGACGCAGGAGGCGCTGGCCGAGCAAGCCGGATTGAGCGCACGTGGCATCGCGGACCTCGAACGCGGTGTGCGTCGTTTCCCATATCCGCAAACCGTTCAGCGTCTCGTTGAAGCCCTGGGCCTGGACGATGCGAGCCGAGTGGCGTTGCTCGGAAGCCGCGGCCAGCCGGCCGCCCGCACAATAGGTCCACCCGCGGCACTGCGCCAACAGCTGACCAGCTTCATCGGCCGCGAGCAAGAGCTCGTGCAGATCCAGGCGCTGGTCGCGACCAGCCGATTGCTGACGCTCACTGGTCCAGGCGGAATCGGCAAGACCCGACTGGTCCTGGAGGCCACCCAGGCACACCCGGTCGCAGCCTTTGTGGACCTGACGCTGGTCGCGGACGGCGAACTGGTCGTGGCGGCGGTTGCCGCCGCGCTTGACGTTCACGAGCAACCGCGCACGACGTTTCTGGACGCGATCACCAGATCTCTGGCCGCGGGCAGCCAGTTGCTGATTCTCGACAACTGCGAGCAGATTGTCAGCGCCTGCGCTCAGCTTGCCACCCACCTGCTGGGCGCTTGTCCACATCTCCGCATCCTTGCCACCAGTCGCCAGTCGTTGGGCGTAGCCGGCGAACAGCTCTGGCCGGTGCCGGCCATGCAAGTCGAAGGCCTCCTCGGGGCTGAACGGCTGATACCTCCCGACGCAGTGCGCCTTTTCGCAGCGCGTGCGCGGCTGGTGCGGCCTGACTTCGCATTGGATGGTCGCAACAGCTCGGCGATTGCAGAGGTCTGCCGCCAGCTGGATGGAATTCCCCTGGCAATCGAACTAGCCGCGGCGCGCGCCGGGGTCTTGAGTGTCGATCAGATAGCCGCGCGCCTCCACGATCGCTTCCACCTCTTGACGAACGGTCCACAGACCGGACCGACACGTCAGCATTATGTGGGTGATCGGTGTCAAGAGGCATTGTCCTCGAGGCGGGCGAGGAGCCCGTCAAAGATGCGCTGGCGACCGACCTGGCCTTTGGCCGCGGCGTCATCCCGCTGCAACTGGAGGGTTGGTCGGAACTCGGTGGTGGTAACGAAGAAGGTGCAGGACTCGCAGATCGATTCGAAGTGGCAGTCCATCTCTACCGGCCGCGCGCAATAACCATTGCCGAGCATACGTCGATGCATCTCTGACCGAAGCTTGCGCATCTGGATACCTTCGGCGTCGGCCGGTAATTCCTGCGGTTGGTTGTAGAGCGCCTCGACCTTCTCCGAGACGGCGAAGTACTCGTTGGCCACGGTGCGATCGGCAATGCGGGCATAGACGAGGGTCATGCTGAGGGAGCGATGGCCCAGCAGCGCCGCGATAGCTTCCAGGGACATGCCCCGGTTGATGGCCTGGGTGGCGAGGGTGTGACGCAGCTGGTGCGGAGAGACGCGCCCGAGTCCGGCATGGCGAGCGACCTTTTCAACAGCGGTGTCCACTCGCGATGCAGTGATCCGGCGCCCATGGTCGGTAAACAGGTAGTTCGTACGCAGGGTGTCGCTCCGTCGACTGAGCCACTCGTCGAAGAGGGCTTTCAGCTGAGGATGGAGCGGGATATAGCGATCGCTGTGCAGCTTGCCGACCGGCACCCGCAGCCAGTACGCCGAGCCAATCTGGACAACGGCATCGACGGTCAGATCGATGAACTCTCCGCGGCGCAAGCCAGTGCGAGCGAGCACTTCCACACACAGGCGGGCGAAAGGATCGGTGTCGGCCCGTGCTGCCCGGAGCAGTTTGGTCGATGCCGCATCGTCGAGAAAGCGTGGCAGCGGCTTGTCGAGGATAGGGAAGTCGCCGGGAAAGAGCAGGATGCGAGACGGAGCGTCATCGCCTGCCCATTCCGCGAGACGAGCGAACGCCATGCTGAGGGTTCTCAGGTAACCGGCTATCGCTCCGCGGCTCAGCAGCGCCGCACCATTACGTCCTGGTCGAATCGCTAGCCGGCCGGCCAGGTGCAATTTGAAGGCCTCGATGTGGCTGCGACGCACGTCGGCGATGCGACCAACTTCGGGAGCATGTAGAGCCAGGTAGCTGGCGAATTCGCGGAGGATCGCCTCAGCGCGCTTCACGGTGCTGGGTCGCAAGGTGAGTGCGATCTGGTCGAGGTACTTACGCAGCGTGATCGCCACGACGGGAGCCACCCCGTCCCACTGCTGTGACCGCCGAGTAGCGTGCATGTGGGCCGAGGCGTTGCCGAGCTTGATGGGCGGCGCATCGAAGACGCCGAGATGAAACAGAGTGGCCTCGGCGCCGCGGAAGTGTTTGGCCATGGCCAGTTGGAGCTCGCTCTGGGGACGATGCGTGCGTGCGGCCTCGATCAGCGCCGCGCAGCCCTCGTCGAACTGCGCTCGACTTAGCCCATCTGGGCGAGCCCGGTAGAGCCCAGCCAGTTTGGCCACGTCTGACCACTGGGCCATCGCGGTGGCACGCGCAAACCCGAACGAGACCGCAGCATCCATAAACGCGTTGCCGAACTCTGGGAAGTGACGCAGAGCAACATCACCGAGGAATGGCCGCCCGACCACGATGTAGTCGGCGCTGGTGGCCACCCGCTGGGTGACAATCAGCCAACTCACGAAGTGACGGATTCGCAAGTGCAGCTTGCATTTGGCCTGAAGCGAGAGTTCGGCCCACGCTTCAGGCGAACCTACCCGCGCGCCGAACGCGCGTGCCGGCCAGACCGACTTGGGATCCACGACGATGCCAATGGTTCGCAGGGACTCAACGTAGGCGTCGACCACCTCCAGTTGGGTAGCCGTCAATGCCAGGTGGGCGGGCATTCAGAGCTCCGCTGGACCAGCGGCGCTCGGTGTGGCGAGGTCAGCTTCGATGGCTTCCACTGCACGGGTGTACTCCTCCGCCAGCCACGCATTGGCCAGGTGCACATAGATGCGGGTCGATTCGATCGATCGGTGACCCGCCTGAGCTTGGATGGCCTCGAGGGCCATACCCGCCTCCCGCAGCCGGGTCAAGCAGGTGTGCCGCAGCTGGTGGCAGGTGAGACGGGCAATCCCCGAACGCAGTCTGGCGCCTTCGACGATCTCGTCGAGACCGTATGCGCTTAGCGGCTGACCGCGGTGTGGTCCTTTAAGAACGACAAAGACCTGGTTGACCTCGGTCACGGGCCGCTCCTTCGCCAGATACTCAGACAGGGTGACGAAGAATCTCTTCGAGACGGGCACGGTACGTTGATGCCCACCCTTGCCCTCGGCGATGAACAGGCGATGCTCACCGGGCGAGACGTCGCCCAAGCGGAGGCCGAGTACCTCGCACCGGCGTAATCCGCCCAGCAGCATCGCCTCCACCATGGCTCGGTCGCGACGCGTACGCAGAGCGGCGACGAAGCGGTCCACGTCAGCCGGTGACAGGACTCGGGGTAGGGTACGCGGTGTGCGAATCAGTGGTGCAGCCCATCGGCCGGGTTGCCCGGCCGGTCGTCGGGTTCCCGTTCCCCGAGGAACCGGATTGTGGTGCACCGCACGGTCACCGCGGACCAGCAGATAGGCGAACAACCCGGAGGCGGAGGCCAGGCGCCGTTTGATAGTACGAGCCGACAATCCGGCCTCGCCGTCCTCCAGGCGGACCACTTTGGGTCCAAACTTGGGTGCACGTTGGTTTTTGATGAACGCGAACACATCGGCGGTGGTGACGGCCGCTGGCTCTTTACCAACGACGGAAAAGAACACTTTCAAGTCGAAGGCCACCGCCAGCCAGCTGTTCAACCGGAGCCGGGCACCGGCGAATGCGAGGTATTCATCAACAACCGGATGGCCCAGGTGGATGGCCTCCAGATGAGATTCCACGAACGAGCGCTGCAGGACAGGCGACCAGGTCATTCCGCCCTCCTTCGATCGGAGCGCTGCGCCAGGCCCCGCCGAGTCTGTTCGACGAGGTTGCGCAAAACGGCGAAGAAGTACGGCATGGCTTCACGTCGACCAGGCTCGCCCTGCCCGACAATCCCCAGTGAGATGCGCTTCTGCGTCACATCACGCGCCTCATGGACCAGCCGAGCGAAGCGGCGACCACGTAGACGACTCGTCCACCACAATCGAACCGCGGTCGTGACTGAGGCCTCGACGTCGTTGTCGCGGAACGCTGCCGCTGCGTTGCGCACGCCATCCTCGATCTCGACCAGGAAGCCCGACTGGCGCTCCATCTGCCGACGACTCATCCGCCGCGACGTACATGGGGGAAGGGCGGAGCCCCTCCCCCAGCGCCCCCACCCGGTGCCTTCGGCACCCGATTTTCTGACATTGATTGGACTCCCAAGCGGTAGTTCTGATTGACATGCCAGGGTACCTGGGATCACCCGCATATCTAACA
>JBDUBV010000020.1:0-23927 GCA_040003795.1 Pseudonocardiales bacterium
ACCTTGCGCAGGTCCCAGGGCAGCCCGGCGCTGCGCAGCACCGGCCCGGTGACGCCCAGGGCGATGCAGCCGGGCACGTCGAGATAGGCCACGCCCTGCAGCCGGCGCTGCCAGACCGGCTGGCCGGTGAGCAACCGCTCGTACTCGTCGACCCGGCCACGCTGGTAGGACACGAACTCCGCGATCTTCTCCACCGCGCCGGGGGGCAGATCCTGCGATACCCCACCGGGCCGGATGTAGGCCATGTTCATGCGCAGGCCGCTGACCATCTCGAAGATGTCGAGGACGTGCTCTCGGTCGCGGAAGCCCATGGTCATCATGGTCAGCGCGCCGATCTCTAGGCCTCCGGTGGCCAGCCAGACGAGGTGCGAGGCGATCCGCTGCAGCTCCATCATCAGCACCCGGATGACGGTGGCCCGCTCGGGGGGCTCGATGCCCAGCAGCTTCTCGACGGCCAGGCAGTAGCCGGTCTCGTTGAAGATGTTGGACAGGTAGTCGGCCCGGGTCACGAAGGTGACGCCCTGGGTCCAGTTGCGGTACTCGGTGTTCTTCTCGATGCCGGTGTGCAGGTAGCCGATGACGGTACGGGCCTGGGTGATCGTCTCACCCTCGAGCTCCAGGACCAGCCGCAGCACCCCGTGGGTGGACGGGTGCTGGGGGCCCATGTTGACGACCAGCCGCTCCTCGCTGATCGGGTCGCGGCCGCCGAGGACGTCCTCCCAGTCGCCGCCGGTGACGGTGTAGACCCGGCCTTCGGTGGTCTCGCGGGCCGGTGCCTCGGTCTCCCGGGGTGTCATCTGTAGGCCCTCCGCTCGTCGGGTGGCGGGATCTGGGCGCCCTTGTACTCGACCGGCACGCCACCGAGGGGATAGTCCTTGCGCTGCGGGAAGCCCTCCCAGTCGTCGGGCATCTCGATGCGGGTCAGTGCCGGGTGCCCGTCGAAGATGACCCCGAACATGTCGTAGGTCTCGCGCTCCTGCCAGTCGGCCGTGGGGTAGACGGCGGTGACGCTCGGCACGTGCGGGTCCTCCACGCTGGTCGCGACCTCCAGCCGGATGCGCCGGCGGTAGGTCATCGAGGTGAGGTGATAGACGACGTGCAGCCGGTCGGCTCCGCCGCCCTTGTCGGCCCCAGCGACGGTGTCGATGTAGTCGACTCCGGACACGCTCGAGCACAGCTCGAAGCGCAACGCCGGGTCGTCCCTCATCGTCCGGCAGACTTCGGCGATGCGCTTTCTGGCCACCGCGATCGTCAGCTCACCCCGGTCGACGGTGATGCGCCGCACCGCGTCGCGGGCCGCCGTCCGCTCGAGGGTGTCGACAACCTCGTCGTAGTAACCGCCGTAGGGCCGCTCCGTGGAGCCGGGCGCCACCTGCTTGCGGACCAGGCCGCCGTACCCGGACGTGTCGCCGGTGCCGCTGACGCCGAACATGCCGTGGTGGACCTGCCCGGGCACCGGTTCACCGGCGGTCTCGGCGAAGTCCTGTGGCTGACCCGTGGCCGGTGCCGCGCTGTCGCTGTCGGTGCTCACTTCTTGGCGAACCTCTCCGAGGACGGCATGACGCCGTAACGAGGCCCTCCCTCGATCTGCTTCATCCGCCGCTCTCCGAGGGGCTCGTGCATGATCTTCTCGTGCAGCCGCAGGATCGCGTCGATCAGCATCTCCGGCCGAGGCGGGCAGCCGGGCAGATACATGTCGACCGGCACGATGTGGTCGACGCCCTGCACGATCGCGTAGTTGTTGAACATCCCGCCGCTGCTGGCGCAGACCCCCATCGACAGCACCCACTTGGGCTCGGCCATCTGGTCGTAGATCTGCCGTAGCACCGGCGCCATCTTGGTGCTGACCCGGCCGGCCACGATCATCAGGTCGGCCTGCCGGGGCGAGGCGCGAAAGACCTCCATGCCGAACCGGGCCAGGTCGTAGCGGGGCGCCCCCGCGGTCATCATCTCGATGGCGCAGCAGGCCAGTCCGAACGTCGCCGGCCACAGGGAGGACTTGCGGCTCCAGTTGACCAGCTTCTCCACGCTGGTGAGCAGGATCCCGCTCGGTACCTTCTCTTCGAGTCCCATGTCAGTCCCAGTCGAGCCCGCCGCGCCGCCAGACATAGGCGTACGCGATGAAGACGGTGCCGATGAAAAGTGCCATCTCGACCAGCCCGAACAGTCCCAACGCCTTGTTGGCGACGGCCCAGGGATAGAGAAAGATGATCTCGATGTCGAAGACGATGAACAGCATCGCCGTCAGGTAGAACTTCACCGGGAAGCGGCCGGCGCCGGACTGGTGGGGGGCCGGCTCGATGCCGCACTCGTAGGCATCGAGCTTGGCCTGGTTGTAGCGCTTGGGCCCGATGAAGCCGGCGATGCCCACCGAGAACACCGCGAAAAAGCCGGCGAGGACGAACATAGCCACGATCGGCAGGTAGGGGGTCAGCACGTCAGGGCCTCCTCTCGGCTGGGATGCCGACAACAGTAACCGGGGCACGGGAGTGCGCGACGAGCCCCCCGGCGGCGCTGATCTCAGGCCGCCGGAGTCACTCTGGTGAGCCCGTTGATGATCCGGTCCATCACATCCCCGCCGTGCGGGTCGGTGAGATTGGCCATGACCTTCAGGGCGAACTTCATCAGCACCGGATGGGGCAGGCCGTGCCGGGTGATCAGCTTCATCACGCTCGGGTGCCCGATCGCCTTCACGAAGGCCCCGCCCAGCCGGTAGTAGCCGCCGTAGGCAGCCTCGAGGGCCTGGGGGTAGAACTGCAGCGTGCGCTCGCGGCCCAGGCCGGCCGGCCGGGCCAAGGCCGTCCTGGCCACGTCGGCTGCCATCTCGCCGGACTCCATCGCGTAGGCGATGCCCTCGCCGTTGAAGGGGTTGACGGTGCCGCCGGCGTCGCCGACGAGCAGCAGCCCGCGGGTGTAGTGCGGCTTGCGGTTGAACCCCATCGGCAGGCCGCCCCCGCGCACCGGGCCGGTGGCGTTGTCCTCGCTGAATCCCCATTCGCCGGGTAGGCCGTCGAGCCAGCTGCTCAGCAGCCTGCGGTAGTCGACATTCTTGAAGGCGCCGGAGGAGTTGAGGATGCCCAGGCCGACGTTGGACGTGCCGTCGCCCACCCCGAAGATCCAGCCGTAGCCCGGCAGCAACTGCTCGCGGCCCTGGTCGCTGCGGTCCCACAGCTCCACCCACGATTCCAGGTAGTCGTCGTCGTGCCGGGGGCTGGTGTAGTAGCGCCGGACGGCAACGCCCATTGGCCGGTTGTCCCGCTTGCGCAGGCCCAGGCCGAGCGCCAGCCTGCCGGAGACGCCGTCTGCGGCCACCACCAGCGGTGCGCGGTACGTGGTCGGCTGCTTGTCGGGCCCGACCTTGGCCTGGACGCCGACGACCCGACCGGCCTCGTCGAGCACCGGCCCAGTGACGTTGGTCTGCTCCTGCAACCGGGCGCCGGCCTTCTGCGCCTGCCGCACCACTACCTCGTCAAGGTCGGCCCGCGGCCGGACCAGGCCGTAGTCGGGATAGCTCGCCAGCTCCGGCCAGGGCAGCTCCAGGCGCATGCCGCCACCGATGACGCGCAGCCCCTGGTTACGGATCCAGCCGGCCTCCTCGCGGGTGTCGATGCCCATCTGCAGGAGCGCCTTGACCGAGCGGGGGGTCAGCCCGTCGCCGCAGACCTTCTCCCGCGGGTAGGCCGACTTCTCCAGCAGCAGCACGTCCAGGCCTGACTGCGCGAGGTAGTAGGCGGTGGCAGCGCCGCCCGGGCCGCCGCCGACCACGATGACGTCGGCGTCGTTGCCCGCCGGGCTGGCAGTCACGTGTTCATCCCCACTCGGCGGCCTGCACGGCGGCTTACCGGCCGAGTGTATGTGGTGGCCCCGGTGCCGAACGGCTCCGGGCCAATGGCTTCATGATCCAGGGCAGTCCGCACCGGCCGCAGCAGGACCAAACTTCCCAGAAGCATGACTGGGGACAAGGCCCCGGGAGGCGGCGGCGCGAACGGGCGCACGCCTATCGGGCAGCCCGGTGCAGGGCGACGATCCCGCCGGTCAGGTTGCGCCACTGGACATCGCGCCAACCGGCCGACCCGATGCGGCGGGCCAGCGACTCCTGGTCGGGCCAGGCCCTGATCGACTCGGCGAGGTAGACGTAGGCGGCCGCATTGCTGCTCACCCGCCGCGCAACCACCGGCAGCGCCCGCATGAGGTACTCCAGGTAGGCGGTACGGAACGGGGGAAAGGTCGGCCGGCTGAACTCGCAGACCACCAGCCGGCCGCCCGGCCGGGTCACCCGGGCCATCTCGCGCAGCGCCAACCCGGTATCGGCCACGTTGCGCAGCCCGAACGCGACCGTCACCGCGTCGAACGCCGCGTCGGCGAAGGGCAGGGCCAGCGCGTCGCCGGCGATGAGCGGAACGCCCCTGCCCCGGCCGGCCCGCAGCATGCCGAGGGAGAAGTCGCACGCGACCACGGTTGCACCGGATCGGGCCAGCTCGGCGCTTGAGACCGCCGTACCCGCAGCGAGGTCCAGCAACCACTCCCCTGACCGGGCCGCAACGGCCTGGCGGGTGCGGCGGCGCCACCCACGGTCCTGCCCGAAGGACAGCACCGTGTTGGTGAGGTCGTAGCGCCGGGCCACGCCGTCGAACATCGCTGCCACCTCGTGCGGCTGCTTGTTCAACGACGCCCGGGACACGTCGGCGAGCGTGCCACAGATCAGCCGGCATGACCGGGCCGCCGTACGGCGAGGCGGGTGCCCTCGTACGCTCGTCGGGTGAGCACCGCGTCGATCAGGAGCCTGGGCACACCGGTCCGCAGCGTCGCGATCGGGGACCCGGGCGCACTCCTGGCCCGGCTCCCGGACAGCGCGCCGCTGGCGTGGGTGCGCGGCGGCGACGGGCTGGTCGGCTGGGGTGCGGCGGCGAGGTTCGAGCCCGGCCCGGGCACCGACCGGTTCGCCCGCGCGGAGGACTGGTGGCGCGAGACCACGGCGGGGCTGGACGTGCACGACGAGGTCGGCCTGCCGGGCAGCGGGCCGGTGGCTTTTGGTTGCTTCACCTTCGACGCCGGCTCATCGGGGTCGGTGCTGGTCGTCCCCCGGGTGGTGATGGGGCGGGTCGGCGGCCGCAGTTGGCTGACCACGATCGGCGCGGCTCCCGGCGCCCTCAGCAGGGTCGCACCCGCCCCGGCTCCGGAACGGGTGCGCTACGCCGACGGCGCGCTGTCGGAGATCGACTGGCAGGCCGCCGTACGTCAGGCAGTCACTGCGATCCGGTCCGGGCGCCTGGAGAAGGTGGTCCTGGCCCGGGACCTGATGGCCACCAGCGACAGCGACATCGACCCGAGGTTCTTGCTGCGGCGACTGGCCGCGCGCTTCCCGGCTTGCTGGACCTTCGCGTGCGCCGACCTGGTCGGCTCGACCCCCGAACTGCTGGTGCGGCGCACCGGCGACGAGGTGCAGTCGGGCGTGCTGGCCGGATCGGTACGCCGCGGGCGCGACGCCGCCGAGGACGCCGACCTGGGCACTTGGCTGCTTGCCTCGGCCAAGGACCGCCAGGAGCATGCGATCTCGGTACGGTCGGTCAGCCAGGCGCTGGCGCCGCACTGCAGCTCTTTGCGGGTGCCGCCCGAGCCGCAGCTGCTGCCGCTGGCGAACCTGCAGCACCTGGCCACCGACATCACCGGCCGGCTGAGCGACGGGGCGACCGCCCTCGGGCTGGCAGGAGACCTGCACCCCACGGCAGCGGTTTGCGGCGCCCCGACCGGCGTCGCCGCGGAGTTGATCAGCACACTCGAGGGCATGGACCGGGGGTGCTACACCGGCCCGGTCGGGTGGACCGGCGCCGACGGCGACGGCGAGTGGGGGATCGCCCTGCGCTGCGCCGAGCTGGCGGGGCCGTCGGCGCGGCTGTTCGGCGGGTGCGGAATCGTCGCCGACTCCGACGCCGACGCCGAGCTGGCCGAGGCCCAGGTCAAGCTGGCCGCTATGCGGGACGCGCTGGAAGGCGTCTAGTGCCGAGTCCGGCCAACCGTCGCCCATGTCATAGGTGGGCCAGGATCTCGAGGACTTTGACCGTCCGGAAGGTCACCTCGGGCGGTTGCACCTAGCTGGTCTCCCACCTTGAGCATGCTGGCGGCCTGTCGTGCCTGCTTCGGTGTCGAAGATCCGGCCTTCCGGACCTGCGGGATTGCCACGGCCTTGATCCCTCGCGCGCCTGCTGGAGCGCGGCCGCGTCGACACCAACGCTCGGGACGTTGACTTCGGCGATCACGGCATACACGACGAGTCCCCTCGCTTGGGGAGGCTTCCCTTCTCTGCTGACAACGGTAGCCTCAGATGTCTCTGAGGAAGCTGCAAGCTCATCACCATGATGCTTCGGTCGAACCACTCCGGGCCTGGCATGCGACGGCGTCGATCTCCACGGTGAGCCATTGTGCTGCCATACCCTTGGCAGCGGTGACCTGGTGGGCGTACCGATCGACCCGCGCGGTGGCCCGCAAGCTCAACTCCCCGCCGTTGTCGTCGAGCCGCTCGAGAACGAGGTCGACGGGCGCGGCGACACCGTGTGCGGTGACCGTTCCGGCTGCCACCCACTTCGCGTTCTGCTGGCTGATCCCCTGACAGGCGAACGTGATGTCGGGATGGGTGGCGCTGTCGAGGAACCTTGCGGATCGGACGTCGGCGTCGCGTCTGGCGGACCCGGTGTCGAAGCTGGTCGCGTCCAAGACAGCACGGACAGTCGTCGCAGTGACCGGCTCCCCGACCGCTATCTCAGCTTCCCGCAATCTGACGGTGCCGGTGACGCCACCCAGGCCGAAGAGGTGCCTGGTGCTGAGCCGCACGGTTGTGCGCTCCGGGTCGACGCGGTAGCGGCCGGCGACCGGCAACTGCCCCGGAGCCTTGCCGGTGGCGGATACGCTCATCATGACTCCTCGTTGGGGAAGGTCAGAACTTTACGACGGGCCGGATCAGCACGTCGGGCCGCAGGAACGTGTACGGATCGGATGCCCCCGGGGACAAAACCGCGAAGATCCCGGCCAGCTCACCGGCGGCTATGCCGGCCAAGCTCGTGACCGGCTGGAAGTTCACGCTTGCCGCGTACGAGTCGGTGTAGCGAAGGACGACGACCCGCATCGGCGGTGAGTAGCCGGGCCCGGGGAGTGCGGGAAGCACGTGATCATGCCACGGATACGGAGTCCGCAGGTTGCCGTTCTCCTGTGGCCGGTACCCGGATGGCAGCGTGATCGGGCCATCCGTACCCGGTGCGACGGGGAAGGTGATGAGGTAGATCCGGCCGGCGTTCTCGAGCAGGTTCGGTTGTGCGTTGATGACGACGCCGGCGCTGACGAAGAACACGGTGCGTCCGTTGTAGTAGGCGTACTCGCCGCTCGGCTCCGCTTGAGCCGGCGCCGCTGCCAGGGGCAGCATGGTTATCGACGCGAGGAGGACGATGACCGTCCTGACCCAATGCTTCATGGCTGATCTCGCTTCCTGTCGGACGGGCGCTGGCCTCAACCCTGACCGAGCCCGCGGTTGAGCGGCAGCGACAGGACTCCCACACTGGTCACACAGTTGTGGTGTGGGTTCACTGACGCGACGCCCGGATCGAGGTGGCGGTGACCGAATCGTTCGCCGAGGCACTGCGCCGGTTTCGCCGCGCCGGCGAGCTCAGCCAGGAGGAGCTCGCCGAACGGGCCGGCCTGTCAGCGAGCGCAATAGGCGCGCTCGAGCGAGGCGACCGGAAGAAGCCCTATCCGCACACCGTACGGACGATCGCGGACGCACTCGGGCTGACACCGGCAGAACGACAGCAACTCGTCGGAGCGGCGGGTCGTGGCGTAACGAAACCGACGCGCGCCGACGACGTCGGTGGATCGGTCGTGCCAGTACCTCTGACCAGTTTCATCGGCCGCCAGGACCTCGTCGGGCTTTGCGCGAACCTTTTGCGCCAAGACCGGCTGGTCACGCTTATCGGCATGGGCGGTATCGGGAAGTCGCGGCTCGCTGTCGAACTCGTCCGGAGTTGCGCCGATCGATTCCCCGACGGCCGATGGATCGTAGACGTCGAGTCCATCACTCAATCGGAATCCCTCGGCGCTGCGGTGGCGGGCGCACTCGGCCTGCGGGATCCGTCGGTAGGAGATCACCTCGATTCACTGGCCCGCTCGATCGGGGACCTGCACTGCCTGCTGACTCTGGACGGCTGCGAGCATCTTCTTCAGGCGTGTGCGACGGTAGCCCGCCGATTGCTGGTTGCCTGCCCGAGTCTCGTGGTGCTCGTGACCAGCCAGCACCCCCTGGCGGTCCCGGGCGAGGTTGTCGTCTCCGTCCCGCCGCTCGCCTTGACTGGCTCCGATGAGGCCGGAGTGGGTGAATCCGACGCGGTGCAGTTGTTTCTCGCCAGGGCGCGGCTGGCGGACCCGACCCTGGAGCCCGGCGAGGACCAGGGACGAGCGATTGTGGATCTCTGCCGGCGACTCGACGGAATTCCCCTTGCCATAGAGCTCGCGGCCGCCCGGGCTCGCGTGATGCCGGCTACCGAGCTGCTGAGTCGAATGGCGGACCGCTTCACGTTGCTGGACGCTGGCCCGGGCCACCGTCCCGCACGTAAGCGGGCAATCCGGGCCGCGTTGGAGTGGAGCTGCGAGCTGCTCGACGCAGCGGAGCGGCAGCTACTGGGCCGCCTCAGCGTGTTCGTCGGCGGGTTCACCCTGACGGCAGTGGAGCGGGGGCCAGGTGCGGACCTGGGCGACGTACTCCGAAGTGTGGCCGACCTGGTCGACCGATCGCTGGTCGTCGCTGAACGGCAGCGCGGACCGGTAGGGAGGTTTCGACTCCTGGAAACCGTCCGTGCCTACGCCACCGAACTGCTCGACGATTCAGGGGACCGCGCCGCCGTGGAGGCCGCGCACGCGCAGTACTACCTCGATCTCGCCGAGGAATGGGAGCCCAGGCTTCGGGGGCCAGAGCAGGCCGAGGTGCTCGGCTGGCTCGACGAGGACTACGAGAACGTCCGCGCGGCGCTGACATTTTGGTCGGTCAATCCCGATGCGCGGCCGTTGCTTCGTCTGTCGACAGCGCTTGCGCCTTACTGGGTGATTCGAGGCAGGTATCGGGACGGTCTGCGGTGGCTCGAGCACGCCATCGCCAATAACCCGCCCGGGCGGATTCCGCTGCGCGCCTTCGAATCCGCATCAAACTTGCGTTGGGTCCAGGGGGACGTCTCAAAACACCGGGTGGCCGCCGAGCGCTACCTGGAGAACGCCACCGAAACCGGCGACCTCATGCACCAGGCTCGCGCGCTGACCTACCTGTCCTTCACCCACCGCGCCGAAGGTGACACCGCTACCTGGCGTGCGCTCATCGAGCGAGCCAGGGACCTTGCTGAGGGCGCCGGGGACGACTGGACGCAAGCGCTTGTGCTCAACGACTCGTTCTCCTCGGTCACCAACCCGACCGAGAACGACCTCTCCCACCTTCGCGACGCCCTCGCCCTGGCACGTCGCACCGGAGACGTCAACCTCGTATCGCTGGTGCTGGACAGCCTCGCCTACCTCGAGGCGATGAGCGGGTCGGCCAGATCTGCCGTCGCGCATTGGGCTGAGTGCCTGATAGACCTGGGAACCGTCGTCGACCCCGTCACGTCGGCCTCCTGCATCGAGGGGCTCGCCCGGCTCGCACTCATCGATGGTCGGCCCAAGGACTGTCTGGCGTTGTACGCCGCGGCCGCGGCTCACCGCCGGCGGTATGACGTCACCGCCCCGCCGATGTGGCGCGAAGTCATAGCAAGGACCACCGCCCAGGCGAGCGCCGCACTCACAACAGTTACCGCTGAGGCAGCCTGCGCGGCCGGTCAGCGGCTCAACCTGGCCGAGGCGATCCACGTCGGGCTACAGCGCCACGACGAACCTGCGTCGCACTGACGCCGAGCCGTAAGGCCAAGGTCCACACGCAGCGGCATTAGCTGCTGACCGCGGGCCAGTAGGCCTCCCGGGTCCGGGCGGCCCAGGCCGCGACGGGCGGCAGGGCGAACCCCGCCGCGAGCACGACGGCGGCGATGACCAACCACCCGGTCAGCCCCCAGCCGATGGCCAGCAGCGTCACGAAGGCAGGGCCGGCCGTCTCCTGCGCCCCGAACCCCAGGGCGAAGACGCCTTGGTACTGCCCCTGGGCCTGCGGCGCGGCCAGCTCGTAGCCCAGTCCCCAGGACGACGCCGACTGCCACAGCTCACCGACGGTCAGGACGACCGTGCCGGAGAGGAGCACCGCGATGGCGAAACCGGCCGGCAGCCCGCGGGCAGAAGCGTAGATCACACAGGCCGCCGCGGTGGCGAACGCCGACCACCGGCCGACCCGCGCCGCACCGGCGACCACCTCGGCGCCGCGGCTGGCCCGCACCTGGAACAGCACAGCAAGCACCGTGTTGAGTAAGAACAACGCGGCTACCGTCGACCGGGGCGCCGATGTGCGCTGCACCACCCACAGCGGCAGGGCGATCATCAGGATGCTGCTGTTGACCACGAGTGCGCCGCTGAGGCCCGTGACGGCGAGGAAAGGCAGGTCGCGCAACGCTAGCCAGCGCCGGCCGCCCTCCTGGGCCGAGGGTGACGGCGGGACGTGCGGCAGCCGGAGCGTGATCACGGCCACGACGAGGAACGACGCCGCCTGACCGAACACCAGGGCCAGATAGGCCGACCGGGTGTCGGCGCGCAGGGCCAGGCCGGCCAGCACGGCGCCGAGTGAGATGCCGACGTTGAGCACCGACCGCAGGTAAGCCCGGGTCCGTACCCGCGAGCCGCTGCCCATCACGCCGGCCAGCAGCGCATTGCGTACGGCATGGCTGCCGCTGCCCACCACCGCCACCAGCGAGACCGCGACGACGAACGCCGGAAAGGAGTGGACCAGCGCGAAGCCGGCGAACAGCACAGCGTTGAGCACCGCGAGCGCGACGGCCACCTCCCGCGCGCCACGCCGGTCGGCCAGGTGCCCGAACGGCACCGAGGCGGCGAAGCCCAGAAACCCCGCGATCGACAGGCCGACACCGACCTGCCCCGCCGAGAGCCCGACCGAACGGGTGAAGAAGATCGCGCTACCAGTGACCCATAGGCCAAAGCCGATCGAGTCGGCGAACGTGCTCCAGGCCAGCAGGCGCCCGGGGCCGGGCTCGGGCAGCAGGCGCGACAGGTCGGGCACCGGCCTATTCCGACAAGGCAGCGTCCACGCCGGCCTGCAGGTCGCGATGCAGCGCCGCCGTAGTGGTGCGCTCCGTGCGTACCTCGATCATGCGCAGCCCTTCCCCGTCGAGTGCCGCCGGCACTTTGGCCAGGTCGCCCACCAGCTGGTACGGCGTTGCCGTCGCCGCGGCGACCCGCTCGAAGTCGACCCCGTGCGGGGTGCCGAACACCTGCTCGAAGCCGGGGCGGCCCGCCTGCTCGAGGGTGGAGAAGATCCCGCCGCCGTCGTTGTTGACCACCACGATCGCCAGGTCCGGCCGGGGTTCCCCTGGACCGAGGATGAGGCCGTTCTGGTCGTGCAGCACGGTGAGGTCACCCAGCAGGGCGTACGCCGGGCCGCCGTGGGCCAGGGCGGCGCCGACCGCCGTCGACACCAGCCCGTCGATGCCCGAGACTCCCCGGTTGCCGACAATCCGCAGGCCGGCTCGGGCTACCGGGTAGGCCTCCAGGTCCCTGATCGGCTGGCTGGACCCGGCGACGAGCAGTGCGCCGTCCGGCAGGGCGGCGACGAGGTCGCGGGCCAGCCGGGGCTCCGAGACCAGGTCGGCGTCCAGCCGCTGGTCGGCGGCCCGGCGGGCCAGTGCATCGGCCCCCAGCCAGCCGGCCAGCCAGGACGTGGGCTCCCGGCGACGGTCGGCGACCGGCACGACGGGCCACACCTCGGCAGCCGACCGGGTGGGGTCCGCCCAGTCGCGCCCCGGATCCACGACGACGTGCCGGCGGGCCGTCGGGAGGTAGGACAACAGAGAGCGCGACAGGCCCGGCTTGCCGACGCTGAGCACCAGGTCGGGCCGCTGCGCGGCGGCGAAGGACCGGTTGGCAAGCAGCAGCGGATAGGTCGCCACGGCGTTCGGACCGACGCGGGCGTTCCCAGTCGGTTCGGACAGCACCGGCCAGCCGCAGTCCCGGGCCAGCCGCAGCGCCGCTTCGGTCGCCGCCGCTGCGGCCCCGTGGCCGACCACGACCACCCCGCGCTCCGGCGGACCGGGCAGGACCGGGGAGGCCGGCGCAGCCCGGTGCACCACGGTCCACGGCCGGCCCTCGGCCCGGCCAGACAACGGCTCGACCCACTCACCGTCGTCTTCGGCGCCGACCAGAGGCTCGCGCAGGGCGACATTGAGGTGCGCCGGACCGCCGCAGCCCACCGCCCGGGAGACCAGGGAGCGCCAGTAGCCCACCATCCCGGGCCGTTCCTCGGGAGCGCCGACCTCGGCGAACAAGCATGCGGCGCCGCCGTACATCCCCATCTGGTCGGTGGTCTGGTTGGCGCCCGTGCCGCGCAACTCCGGGGGCCGGTCGGCCGTGAGCACCACGATCGGGACGCGGCTGTGGGCGGCCTCGAGGACGGCCGGGTGCAGGTTGGCGGTCGCCGTGCCCGAGGTGCAGATGAGGGCGACCGGCCGGGCGGAAATCTGGGCCAGGCCAACCGCGAGGAAGCCGGCGCTGCGTTCGTCGATCCGCACATGCAGCCGGACCTGCGGGTGGGCCACCAGTGCCAGTGCCAGTGGTGCCGAGCGTGAGCCAGGCGAGAGCACTGCTTCGGTCATGCCGGCCCGCACCAACTCGTCGACCACCACGAAGGACAGCGCAGCCCCAGGATTCACGGGCTCATCCTGACAGGGCCCTCAGGCGGTCACCGAACCGCTAACTGGCAGTCGCCCGCGGCCCGAGGGTATTGTCGTCCGTCGAAACATATGTGACGAATGCCACGTCGCGGCGGGAGCGTGTCGGACGCCGCCGCTCGGGACGCCTCGGAGGTGTCATGTCGGGCTTCCAGGTAGATCCGCCGGTAGTGGCAAAGGCTGGGGCCGAGTTCACGCTCAAGGCCAGCGAGCTGACGTGCCTGGTCAACGCCTTCACGGGCGCTGCCCAGATCCCGAGTTCGGCGATCGGCGCCATCGGGCCCGGGCAGAGCGCCCTCAAGGCCTACAACGACCTGCTGAACCACGTGACCGAGCACCTGCACAACCTGCAGAAGGCGGTCGACCAGACCGGCACCAACCTGAGCCAGACCGCCAGGAACTACACGGCCATGGAACACGCCAACACGCTCCCGGGTAGCTGAGCATGGTCTCCCTCAGCCAGCTGATCAGCCCGGCGGGCGACCCCGGCCCGTGGCGCAAGGCCGCAAACACGTGGCGGGAGCTGGCCAAGGGCCTGGAGCCGGTCGGCGCCGATCTCGATGCCACGGTCGGCACCCTGCAGGACAAAGTTTGGTCGGGAAAGGACCGCGACAAGTTCGCCGCCTACTGGGGCAACAGTCTGGGCAACGAGTTCAAGGGCGACCAGTTGGGCCGCTACAACAGCGTCGCTGCCAAGCTCGACGAGACTGCCGACAAGATCGAGCAGTACAACCAGCTCGCCCATGCGCTGGAGATCGCCGTTGCCGCGGGCGTAGTGATTTCCATCGCGACCGCCGGCCTGGGGACGCTATTCGGGGCCGGTGAAGCAGCGGCAGCGGCGGCTGAGGCGGGGGTCGCCTACAGTGCCTTGGAAGTCTTCCTGAGCCTGCTTGCCGACGCGCTCATCAAGTACGTCACGTACTGGGGCGCCACCTTCGTCTTCGGACTGACAGCCAATGCCGTCGCGATCACCGTCGCTGCGCCGGACCACAACCCCATCAACACCGCCAACTGGTCGGTCCGGGGCCTCGCGGAGGCTGCCAATGCCGCGACCGCCGTCGGCTCCCTCGGTACGCTGGGCGTCATCGGGCCGGTGGCAGATTTCGCCGCTGCGCACCCTTTCGCCTGGAACTTCGGCACCGGGGCTGTCGCGGGCGGTGGGCCCGCGGTCTACAACCTCCTGCACCTGGAGCACGCCAAGCTCTACGGCGACCCTCGCGGCGCTTCCTATGACGCCTGGTGGAAGATCGCGATGTTCACCGGCGTCTCCGGCGCGTTCAACGCCGGGGTCGGCAAGCTCTTCGGACCCAAGTCGATCGAGTACCCCACCGGAGCCCTCGACGACCCGGCCGGTTGGCTCCCCAAGGGGTGGGTCCTCACCGATTCGGGCCTGGCCGTCCCCAAGTCCTCTGCGTTCGGCCGGCAGCCCGCGCTCATCCAGAGCTCCGAACTGGGTTTCATCCCCAGCACCGGACTGCGGGTGGTCGTGCCCTTCCCGAAGTCGGGCACCGCGACCGTGAACGGCGTCCCCAGCACCCTGACGCCGACGATTGGCGACGTTTTGGCCCCGCCCGCTCCCGTGCCCCTTCCGCCGCCCCCGCCACCTGCGCCACCCCCGGCCACCATCGGTGGCGGCAACTACGCAGTGCATCCGGGCGACTCCATGTGGACTATCGCGGGCCACAAGTATGGCGACCCCAACCTGTGGACCAAGATCGCCGCCGCCAACCCGCAGATCGACAACCCCAGCCTCATCCACCCTGGGGACGTGCTGCACATCCCCAAGATCCGCGCGCCACAGCCGGTTTCCTGACGACCGGGCCGGCACCCCAGCACCGGGGAGGAGGTCCGGATTCTGATACAGCGCCCGGTTTGCGTAGCACGTCTACCCGGGATAGGCTCGCCGCCTGTAGGCCGCAGTGGCGGCGCTACCAGGGCCGACACCAGTCCGGACAGGAGTGTCGTATGAGCGTCAAGGTGACGCCGGAAGAGGTCAAGGCGACCGCAGCGAAGATGGAGGCGCACAACGCGCGGATCAACACCATCGTCAATTCGCTGATGAGTCAGCTCGGCGCGCTCACGCATGGTTGGCAGGGCCCCGCGGGGACAGCGTTCCTGCGGGCCCACAACGACTGGACCCAGGTTTCGGCGAAGCACAACGCCAAGCTGAAGCTGACCGGCGAGGCTCTGGACACGACCTCGCGCAACCAGCAGCAGATGGAGCAGGTCAACGCCGACGGTGCCAACAGGGCCGGTAGCGCTATCAGCGCTGCCCTCTAGCCCGCCAGACCAGGAGAGCTTTCCATGACGCAGCTGACGTACGACTACGGGGTCATGTCCCAAGCCATCGCCGACATCCAGAGCGCGACGAACTCCCTGACGCAGACACATGCCGACATCAACGCCGACATGAACCGCCTCGGCCAGACGTGGACAGAGGGTTCCGACCACGCGCGCTACGTCGCCTACCAGCAGGCATGGGAGAAGGTGTTCGAGGACGTCAACCTGTCGCTGGCCGGCCTGCGACAGGTCGCTGAGGGCTGTCTGAGCAACGCCAAGGAGAACGAGACCAAGAACGCCAGCATGTGGCCGGACGCCTGAGCGCGGTCCGTCCCTAGCCCTGCTGTTCGCCGGCCCGCGCCACCCGATCGCGCCACCACCGCGCGCGATGGGGTGGCGCTTGCCATGTCAGTAGTGCCGCCGGGTCGACGGCCGGGCGACGCACCGGCAGCGCGCCGTCGACCGGCAGCAGCGACTCGGTGACGACATCGCCGGCCAGCAGTTGCCCGGTGCCAAGCCCGCAGGCATAGGGCAATTCTGGCAGGGCCGCCGCCAGGGCGACGCCCGCGGCAATCCCGACCGACGTCTCCAGGGCAGAGGACACCACGACCGGCAGGCCGCAGGTCTGCGCCACCGCCAAGGCCGCACGGACCCCACCCAGCGGCTGCACCTTGAGCACCACGATGTCGGCGGCGGCCAGGCCGGCCACCCGGAGCGGATCCTCGGCATTGCGTACCGACTCGTCGGCGGCCAGCAACACATCGACCCTGCGCCGCACGCGGGCCATCTCGTGGAGGGACCTGCACGGCTGCTCGACGTACTCCAGCCCGAACCGGCTCAGCGCCAGGATCGCCGACACCGCCTCCTCGACCGACCACCCACCGTTGGCGTCGACGCGCACCGAGCCGGCAGGACCGATCGCGTCGCGCACCGCCGCCACCCGGTCGACATCGGCGGACAGTGGCTGGCCGGCCTCGGCGACCTTGACCTTGGCGGTCCGGCAGCCGCCGGACTCGCGCACGATCCGCGCCGCCTGCGCCGGCCCGACGGCCGGGACCGTGACGTTCACCGGCACCCGGTCGCGCAGCGGCGACGGCCAGCCGTCGTCGGCCGCCTCGCGCGCGGCCGCCAGCCAGCGGCGGGCCACCTGCGGGGGGTATTCGAGGAAGGGTGAGAACTCCCCCCACCCCGCCGGGCCGCGCAGCAGCATCCCCTCGCGGACGTCGATTCCGCGGAAGCGGGTGCGCATCGGGATGGAATAGACGACGGCTTGCATGGGATCCGTAGCGTAAGGGCCATGGTCTCGGGATTGTTCGATGCAGCCGCCTGGTGCCCGGTGGACGGGTTCGACCTGACCGACGTCAGCTATCACCGGCATGTCTCGCAGGGCACCGTACGGGTGGCCTTCGACCGGCCGGAGGTGCGCAACGCCTTCCGGCCGCACACCGTGGACGAGTTGTACCGCGTACTCGACCACGCGCGGATGTCACCGGACGTGGGCTGCGTGCTGCTCACGGGCAACGGACCGTCGCCCAAGGACGGTGGCTGGGCGTTCTGCTCGGGCGGCGACCAGCGGATCCGCGGCCGCGACGGCTACCAGTACGCCGACGAGCCGGCCCGCGCCGGACGGCTGCACATCCTGGAGGTGCAGCGGCTGATCCGC
This sequence comes from Pseudonocardiales bacterium, assembly GCA_040003795.1. Taxonomy (GTDB): domain Bacteria; phylum Actinomycetota; class Actinomycetes; order Mycobacteriales; family QHCA01; genus QHCA01. The sequence goes on from JBDUBV010000020.1 coordinate 16,786, forward strand.
TTCATGCCCAAGGTGGTGATAGCCGTCGTCCCCGGCTGGGCAGCCGGCGGCGGGCACAGCCTGCACGTCGTCTGCGACCTCACGCTGGCCAGTCGCGAGCATGCCCGCTTCAAGCAGACCGACGCCGATGTCGGGTCGTTCGACGGGGGTTACGGCTCGGCCTACCTCACGAGGATGGTCGGGCAGAAGTTCGCCCGGGAGATCTTCTTCCTCGGCCGGGCCTACGACGCGCAGCAGGCCCGCGACATGGGCATGGTCAACGACGTCGTCGCGCATGCCGACCTGGAGCGGGTGGCGCTGGAGTGGGCGGCCGAGATCAACGCCAAGTCGCCGACGGCGCAGCGCATGCTGAAGTTCGCCTTCAACCTGATCGACGACGGACTGGTCGGTCAGCAGATCTTCGCCGGCGAGGCCACCCGGCTGGCATACATGACCGACGAGGCGGTGGAGGGGCGCGACGCCTTCCTGGAGAAGCGGCCACCGGACTGGGACCGCTTCCCGAGGTACTTCTAGGCGCTGTCGTAGCCTCGACACCGTGTCCGGGCGCCCGCTGCACGCCGTCGTGCTGCCGACCGGTCCGGCGCTGTACGACCATCTGCGGGCGGCGCTGGGCGGCGGCCCGGCGATCATGCCGATCGACCCCGGCCTCCCGCCGCCGGCCCGCGACCAGTTGATCGAGTCGATGCGCCCGGCCGCCGTGGTGACCGCCGCCGGCGAGCATGCCCGCAACGACGGGCTGCCCGTGGCCGGCGATGTCGCCGTGGTCATGGCGACCTCAGGGTCCACCGGTGCGCCCAAGGGCGTGGAGCTGACCGGTGCAGCCCTGCAGCACTCCGCTCGGGCCACCCTCGACCGGGTCGGCGCGCGGCCCGGCGACAGGTGGCTGTGCTGCCTGCCGACTGCACACGTCGGCGGGCTGCAGGTCCTGGTCCGTTCGCTGCTGACCGGCACCGACCCGGTCATGCTCGAGCGTTTCGCGGTGCCGGCGGTGGCCGCCGCGGTCGCCAGCGGCGCGGTCGAGCACCTGGCCCTGGTGCCCACCACGCTGCACCGGCTGCTCGACGCCGGCGTCGACCTGTCGCGTTTGCGCAGCGTCCTCGTCGGAGGGGCGGCGCTGTCCGCCGACTTGCTCGCCCGCGCCCGGCCGGCCGGGGTGCCGGTCGTTGCCACGTACGGGATGACCGAGACGGCCGGCGGATGCTGCTACGACGGGCTTGCCCTCGACGGCGTCGAAGTGCGCCTCGACGGCAGCGGGCGGATCCACTTCGCCGGCCCGCTGCTGGCCCGCGGCTACCGGCTGCGCCCCGACCTCACCGCAGGATCCTTTGTGGATGGTTGGCTCGTCACTCCCGATGTCGGGCAGCTCGAGGCCGACGGGCGGCTGACGGTGCTCGGCCGCGCCGACGACGTGATCGTCTCCGGCGGGGTCAAGGTAGCCGCAGGCGCGATCGCCGACCTGCTGGCGACCCATGCCGCGGTGGCCGAGGCGTCGGTGCTCGCCCGGCCGGACCCCGAATGGGGCCAGCGGGTCGTCGCGGTCGTCGTGCCGGCTGATCCGACGGCGCCGCCAACCCTGGCCGAGCTGCGGGCCCATGTGTCGGCTACGCGGACCGCGGCAGCCGCGCCCGCCGAGCTGGTGCTCACCGACGCCCTTCCGGTACTCCCCTCCGGAAAGATCGACCGGTTGGCCCTGAAAGGCCTGCTCGGGTGAGGCCGCAGCCGCGACGCCGCCCCGCAGCCTGGCTGGCCGGCGCCCGGCCGCACACCCTGCCGGCCGCGGTCATCCCGGTCGCCGTCGGCACCGGCGCCGCCGCAGCCGACGGCTCGCCGCTGTGGTGGCGGGTGCCGCTGGCCCTCGTCGTGGCGCTGTTCCTGCAGGCGGGTGTCAACTACGCCAACGACTACAGCGACGGCGTGCGCGGGACGGACATCGAGCGGGTGGGCCCGCGGCGCCTGGTCGGATCGGGCACGGCGACCCCCCGGGCCGTGCTGATGGCCGCGCTGCTGTGCTTCGGGGTGGCGGGGGTAACCGGTTTCGTGCTCGCGGCCCTCACCAGCTGGTGGCTCCTCGCCGTCGGGGCGGCCGCGCTCGCCGCCGCGTGGTTCTACACCGGTGGGAAGCAGCCGTACGGCTACCGCGCGCTCGGCGAGGCGTCGGTATTCCTCTTCTTCGGGTTGGTCGCAGTGATCGGCACTGCCTACGTCTTGATCGGCCGAGTCGGCTGGACCGCTGTGGTCGCCTCCGTTCCGGTCGGGCTGCTCGCGTGTGCGCTGCTCGTGGTCAACAACCTGCGCGACCTCGATGCCGACGAGGCGGCCGGCAAACGAACCCTGGCCGTGGTGATCGGTGACCAGCACACCCGCGAGCTTTACACCGCGCTGATGCTCGCGCCGTTCCCACTGGCGGCGGTGCTCGCGCTGCGCTCGCCCTGGGCCCTGCTGGCCCTGCTGGCGACGACCCTGGCCACCACGCCGGTGCGCCGGGTCATCCGCGGGGCGACGGGACGGGACCTGATCGACGTGCTGGGCCGGACCGGACGGGCCCAGCTCGGCTACGGTCTGCTGCTCGCCGTTGGCCTGGCGATCGGCTGACCCCCGTTGACAGCCCGGGCGATCCGCTCGACCGTCTCGGTGAGCAGCGCCCGGGAGGTGGCGAAGTTCAGCCGGATGAAGCCCTCCCCCGGGCGGCCGAAGTCCGGCCCCGCTGTCACCGCGACCCGGCCGCGCTCCAGCAGCAGCCCGGCCGGGTCGGGCCTCAGGTCATAGGCCGCCAGGTCGATCCAGGCCAAGTAGGTAGCCTGCGGCGCCACGTACCGGGCCTGCGGCAGGTGCTCGGCTAGGAGGTCGGCGACCAGCCGGCGGTTGCCGTCGAGATAGCCGAGGAGGTCGTCGAGCCAGGGCCCGGCCTCCGCGAACGCCGCCGTCGTGGCCAGCACGCCGAACAGGCCGGTGCGGTAGCGGGTCTCCAGCGGGATCCGCTCGCTCATCGCCAGCATGTCCGCGTCGGCGACCACCAGGGCAGCACACTTGAGCCCGGGCAGGTTGAACGCCTTGGACGCCGAGGTGAGGGCGACCGCCCGCGGCGCCGCCTGCGTTGCAGTGAGGTAGGGCGTGAACGTGGCCCCGGCCAGCGTCAGCGGGGCGTGGATCTCGTCGGCTATGACGACGACGTCATGGCGGCGGGCCAGGGCGGCCACCGCGTCCAGCTCCGCGGGTGTGAACACGACCCCGGTGGGGTTGTGCGGGCTGCACAGCAGGTAGCCGCGGGCACCGGCCGCGAAGGCCGCTTCCATGGCGTCGAGGTCGAGGCGGTAGCCGTCACCGTCGCGGGCCAGCGGCACCTCGACGACCCGGCGCTCCGCGCTGGCGATCGTGCTGAAGAACGGCGGGTAGACCGGGGTGTTGATGACCACGCCGTCACCGGGCCGGGTGAGCAGCCGCAGCGACTCCATCACGCCGGCCATGACGTCGGGCAGCGCGGAGACGTCGGCCGGATCGACGTCCCACTTCAGGCGCTCGCCGAGGAAGGCAGCGACCGCATCACCGAAGCCGTCGAAGTAGGCATAGCCGGTGTCGTCACGCTCGACCGCCTCGCGCAGCACCCGCTTGACGGGAGCTGCGAGCGGGAAGTCCATCTCAGCAATCCAGGAGGGCAGCACGTCGGCGGGGAACCTGCGCCACTTGGCGCTGCGGCGCTCCCGCAGCCGCTCCCACGACACCTCGTCGAAAACCCGGTCGCCCTCGCGCATGCCGAACACGCTACCCGGCGGGGATCACTGCGGCGGCTCGTCACCTCGCAGTTTGGCCCGCAGCTCGCGACGCTCGCGCGACCGCTTGGCGAGTTGCTCGGCGAACGCCGCGCGGGGGCCCCGCAGAACGAAGTAGGACAGCGGCAGCGACACCAGCAGAGCGCCCACGATCAGCGCCCAGGACCGGAAGCCGACCAGGGCGAGCAGCGCCGCGACGGCGAGGAAGATCGCCGCGCGACCAAGGCTGTAGACAACCATTGCCCTCACGGCCCCTGCGCCGGCCGCACCTGGTTCTCCCAGCGGGTGGAGAGCACCACGGTCGTCCGGGTACGCGAGACGCCCCGGATTCGGCGCAATGCCCCCAATGTCTGCTCGAGGGAGTCCACGTCACGCACTCGTACCTTGATCACCAACGTCTCGTCACCGGCGACGAACCAGCAGTCCTCGATCTCGGGGAGGTCGCGCAAGCCCGCCACGACGTCCTCGGCTTCGTGGTCGTCGCTGAGCAAAATCCCGACCAGGGCACTGACCCCGAGCCCGAGCGCGATCGGCTCCACGGAGGCGTGGTAGCCGGTGATGATGCCGGCAGCCTCCAGTTTTCCCACGCGTTCGTGTGCTGCAGGTGGTGAAAGGCCGACAAGGCGGCCGAGTTCGGCGTATGTTGACCGGGCGTTGGTGCGGAGGGCCGCCACGATCTGGCGGTCGGTCTCATCCACGATGACGCCCCCCAGCCCGGGGGTCGCCAGGACCCCCACCCGGGATCCCAAGATGGGTAGTCAGCAGTACGGGCACGACCAAGTCGCCAGTCCGTGCCGGGGCGGGGCGTCCATGCGAGTCCGGCAGTGCTCTAATGGTGGCGATGGGGGCTCGTGGGGGAGTGCGATCCCGTACCGTCGATCCAGCGATCGTCGCACCGACATCGCCACAGCAAGGGGGCTCAGTGGAGGTCAGGGATCGGTTGCTCACTCCGGGGGAGGTCGCAGCGTTGTTTCGCGTCGACCCGAAGACGGTGACGAGGTGGGCGGCCGCGGGCCGGATCAGCAGCATCCGGACTCCCGGCGGCCACCGGCGCTTCCGCGAGTCCGAGGTCCGGGCTCTGCTGTCGGCCGGCGAGTCCGGCCTCCCGGAGCTCCCCGACGGCGAGTGACGTGCACAGGGCACACTGACAGGCAGGGACATCGCCTCAGTATCGTCCGGTACCGGGCAGGCTTCCCCAGCGAGGGGTGATCGTCGTGCTGTTCGGCGAAGGCATCACGTTGTTCGTGCTCGTCGGGTTCCTGCTGTTCTGCCTTCTCGACGTGATCACCACTGACGCCGCCGAGGTCCGCAACCTGCCGAAGATCGCATGGGTGCTGCTGGTGCTGATCTTCAACCCCATCGGTGGAGTCGCCTGGCTCGTCGCCGGCCGGCCCCCGGTCGGTGGCCGGATGGCTCAGCAGAGCCCCAGACCCGGCCGCCGCCCCCACCCGTCGACAGGATTGCCGGCGCCCGGCCGCCGGCGCGGCCTCGCGCCTGACGACGATCCGGAGTTCCTCGCCGACCTCGATCGCAGCGCCGCCGACCACGAACGCATGCTCGGCAGCTGGGAAGAGGATCTCCGCAAGCGTGAGGAAGAACTCCGCCGCCGCAAGGGCAAGGACGACGACTCCCCCAGCTGACGGGCCACCCATTTGGTGATCTGGAACTTTGGTGGGCGACACGCCGGTCGAGCCCCCAACGTTCCATGATCACCGCAGAGGGGGCCGGGCGGGGGGCCTCGTCAGCTGAGGCCGGCGTAGGAGTGCAGGCCGGAGATCAGGATGTTGACGCCGAAGAGGTTGAACATCATGGCTGCCCAGCCCAACAGCGCGATGACGATGGCACCGCGGCCCCGCCAGCCGGCCGTCGATCGGGCGTGCAGGTAAGCGGCGTAGATGACCCAGGTGATGAAGGCCCACGTCTCCTTGGGGTCCCAGCCCCAGTAACGCCCCCACGCGGCTTCGGCCCAAATGGCACCGGCGATCACGGCGAAGGTCAGGATCGGGAAGCCGAAGGCGACCACTCGGAAGGTCACCTGCTCCAGCCGGTCGGCGGTCGGCAGCCGTACGCCCAGGCTCGTCGGAAAGCGCACCGGCCGACCTGCGGCGGCCCGGTGCTCGTAACGGTCGGCGATGAGGAACAGCACTGAGGTGGCGAACCCGACCATGAAGATGCCGCAGGCGAACGTGATCATGCTGACGTGGATCCACAGCCAATACGACTGCAGCGCCGGCATCAGGGGCGCCGCCCGGGTGTAGAGCACGGTGCCGGCCAGCCCAAGCAGTAGCACGACCGGCAGCATCACGAAAGCACCGAGGTAGCGGACCTGTTGGCGGGCGAGCAGGACGAGGTAGGCGCTCACCGCGACCAAGGTCGCCGCAACCGCGAACTCGTACATGTTGCCCCAAGGTGCCCGCCCCACCGCGAGCCCGCGGAGGGTCAGGCACCCAAGGTGCGCCGCCCAGCCCAGCAGGGTCAGGAAGACCGCCATCCGGCCGAAGGCGAGCGGGCGGCGGCCACCCGGCCGTCGGACGGGCGTGGGGCCCAAGGGTCCCGGCTCAGCCGGGGCGCCGGCCCCGACCAGCACCCGCGAAGGCACCGTCGCCGCGGCGACGTTCGGCGCTGCCGCAGCGATCCGGCCGCGGTTGCCGAAGGCGTACTCCACCGCGTACAGCAGCATGGCGACCGCGTAGGCCAGGATGGTCACGACCAGCAGGTTGTCGGACAGCGAGGCGTAGCCCGCGTTGACCGGCACTTCTCAGCCCTCCCTGGGGTCAGACGCAGACGCGCGGGCCGCCGCGAGCACCCGGTCGAACTCCGGCCCGAAGGCCTCGGCGTCGCTGCGGGCCAGACCGCCTGCCGAAACGAGGGTACGCCCGGCTCTCGCCCCGGGTGCCCCCGGATCACCCTCCTCGCGCTCACCGTCACCAGCGGGGGTGAAGCGGAACCACACCCGCCGGCGGCGCACCCGCAGCGACAGCAGCAGACCGGCCACCATCACCGCCGCCGCGCCAAGCGCGAACGACTGGCCGGGGTCACGGCCCACCTGCAGGCGGGCCCACTCGCGGTAGCCGTCGAAGCGCACCGTCGTCCCGTCGGCCAGCCGCACCGACTGCCCGACCCCGAGCACCACCCGGGCCGGCCGCCCGTCGGCGAGGCTGGCCAGCCGCAGCCGCTTGGCGGCGATCCGCCCCGCGTCGAGCGAGTAGACCGACTGCGGCGCACCGGAGTCCAGGCCCAGGTCACCTTCATAGACCCGGATGGATAGCGCCGGGTTGACCGGCTGCGGCGACAGCGAGCGCAGGCCGAGCCGGTCGGCGGGGTCGCGGTCGGGGGTGAACACGCCGTCGATGCCGATCTGCGCGGGCCGGGCGT
>JBDUBV010000136.1:0-7196 GCA_040003795.1 Pseudonocardiales bacterium
GCCGGCACCTGGTGGTGGACGGCCTCGTTGCGGCTTGCGGTGCCGAACACCGTGACCAGGATGGACAGGCCGAGTGATCCGCCCACCTGCTGGGTGACGTTGAGCATGCCCGAGGCCGCCCCGGAGTCGCCCTCGGCGACACCGGAGACCGCGATGACGGTGACCGCCACGAACAGGAATCCCATGCCCGCGGCGAACAGCAGCATCGGCCCGAGGATCCCCCCGAGGTAGCTGCTGTGCACGGAGATCTGCGACAGCCAGGCCAAACCGGCGGTGGCGAGAATGGCGCCGGCCACCATGAACGGCTTCGGGCCGACCTTGAGCAATTGCCGTGACGTGATCGTCGCGGTGATGATGATCATCGCGCTGATCGGCAGGAAGGCGAAGCCGGCCTTGAGCGGGCTGTAACCGAGGATGTCCTGCACGAAGAGTGTGAGGAAGAAGAACATGCTGAACATGGCCGCGGCGAAGCACAGCATGATGGCGTAGACACCGGCCCGGTTGCGGTTGGCGAACATGTGCAGCGGGACGACCGGTTGCACATGCCGGCGTTCCAGGACGACGAACGAGGCGAGCAGCACCACGGCGACCACAAAGGACGTGATCGTCAGCCGGTCACCCCAGCCGTCACGGGCAGCCCGGATGAAGCCGTACACCAGTGCCGTCATCCCGACGGTTGAGGTCAGGGCACCGCCGAAGTCGAAGCGACCCGGCTGCGGCTTGGACTCGTTGATGAACAACGGGGCGAGCACGGCGATGAAGATGCCGATGGGCACGTTTACGAAAAGCACCCATCGCCACGACAGCCATGAGGTCAGCATGCCGCCGGCCAGCAGGCCGATGGCTGCGCCGGAGCCGGAGACGGCGGCAAACACACCGAAGGCTCGGTTGCGTTCCTTGCCCTCGGGAAAGTTGGTGGTGATGAGGGACAGGGCAGTCGGCGAGGCGATGGCACCGCCGACGCCCTGCAACGCCCGCGCCGCGAGCAGCCACCACGATGACGTGGCCAGGCCGCCGAGGAAGGACGCGAAGATGAACAGCCCGATGCCGAACATGAACACCCGGCGTCGGCCGAGGATGTCCCCGGCCCGGCCGCCGAGCAGCAGCAGCCCGCCGAAGGTCAGCGTGTAGGCGTTGAGCACCCAGGACAGGTCGGTTGTCGAGAACTTCAACGCAGCCTGGATGTGCGGCAGCGCGATGTTCACAATCGTGGCGTCCAGCACGATCATGAGCTGCGCACCCGCGATGACGGCGAGCGCGAGTCCGGGCCGGCTGCCTCGGCGCGCTGCCCCCGCAACCGGGGCGCTCAGAGTGGGGGAGGGGGTGGTCATTACTGCTCCATCTGGTAGGTGTCGACAGCTGGTAGTGAACGCGGGCGTTCCCTAGCCTGCGACGCTACAGACGAGCGATAAAGAACGCAAGCGTATACTAATCGGTGGAGGAAAAGCCGAGGACATGGCCCACCAGCAGTGGCATTGCGGCCCCGCCGGGTGCCCGCCGCACGGCAAGCGCCGGCGTGGCGAGGCCCTCGAGCAGGCGATCCTGGCCGCCGCTGTCCGTGAGCTCGCTGAGGTCGGTTACGACGCGATGACGGTCGAAGGTGTCGCCGCCCGGGCGCACACCGGGAAGGCCGCGCTCTACCGGCGCTGGCCGGCCAAGGAGGACCTCGTCGTCGATGCCCTCCACTTCATGCTGCCGCCATGTGGTGCCCTGCCCGACACCGGCAGCGTGCGCGATGATCTGGTCGAGCTGCTGTCTGCCATGGCGGCCACGATCCGTACGCCGGCCGGCACGGCAATGCAGCGGATGCTCGGCAGCCAGAGGTGCGCTCCCGAGATTCTGGAGACGGTGCACGGCAAGGTCATCGGCCCTCGCCGGGAGATGCTGCTGGAGGCGTTGCGCCGCGGTGCCCAGCGGGGCGAGGTGCGCCCGGACGCGGTGACCGTGCTGGTCGCACAGGTCGGCTCCGCGATGATCCTGCAGCACCTGGCCGACGACGACCGACCGGTCGACCGCCGGGTCGTCGAGGAGATCGTCGACCAGGTCGTCATGCCTCTGCTCCGCCCGTAGGCCCGACAGGCTGCCCCGGACCTCAGCTGCCCCTGACCGTCAGCTGCCCCAGGTGGGCCGCAGCGGCATACCGGACTCGCCGTCGACCGTGTTCACGGCGAGCACCTGGTGGAGCTGGATCCGGTTCTGCTCGAATCCGAGCCGCGAGCCAGCCAGGTACAGCGCCCAGACCCGCGCCCGGCCGAGGCCGACTTCGGCGACGGCATCGTCCCAGAACGTGTCGAGGTTGGCATACCAGGCCGCGAGGGTCCGCGCGTAGTGCTCGCGGAGGTTCTCTTCGTGGCGCACCTCGAAGCCGATGTTCTGCATCGTCGTCACCAGGTGGCCCACACCGGTGATCTCGCCGTCGGGGAAGACGTACCGGTCGATGAAGCCGCCGGCCTTGGCCCGCTCCGTGGTCGTCGGCCGGGTGATGCAGTGGTTGAGCAGCCGGCCCTGCGGACGCAGCTTGGACAGCAGGAACTCGAAGTACGACAGCAGCGAGCGCATGCCGATGTGCTCGGTTAGCCCGATCGAGGACACCGCGTCGAATTCGCCCTCGAAGACGTCGCGGTAGTCACTGTGCCGGACCTCGACCCGGTCGGTGAGGCCCTCCTCGGCGATGGCCTTCTGGGCCCACTCCGCTTGCTGGCGCGACAGCGTCACCCCGATGACTTTGACGCCGTAGTGCTTGGCCGCGTGGATCGCCATCCCGCCCCAGCCACAGCCGACGTCGAGCAGCCGCATCTCCGGGCGCAGGTCCAACTTGCGCGCGACGAGGTCGAATTTCTCGTACTGCGCCTCGTCCAGCTTCGCGCCGTCCTTGGGGAAGACGGCGCAGGTGTAGGCCATCGTCGGGCCCAGGACGTAGGAGTAGAAGGTGTTGGAGACGTCGTAGTGGTGCGAGATCGCCTCGGCGTCGCGCCGCTTGTTGTGTCGCAGGCCGTGCAGCGCACGACGCACCGCGACCGGTGCCTCCTCGGCGGGGGGCTGCACCCATCGGAGGACACCGGGCTCGATCTGCCGAAGCATCCGCACCCGCTCGGGCCAGGTCAGCCCACCCATCTTGACCTGCGAGAGGTGCCGCAGGGTGGTGTAGATGTCGCCCTGGACGTCGAGCTCTCCTGCGACGAACGCCCGGGCCAGGCCCAGCTCCCCTGGCGCGGTGATCAGGTAGCTCATCGCCTTGGGGGAGTGGATCTCCATGCTGATCTCAGCGTCGGCCGGGCCGGCTGCGCTGCCGTCGTAGGCGGTGATCCGTAGCGGCAGGTCGGCACCGAGCACGGTGCTGAGCAGGTCCGCGATAGGTGGTCGTGAGCTGGTCATCGTGATCCTCCCTAGCGGCGCTGCACGCTCTTGGCGTACAGGTCGAGCAACCGGCCGTGCGGGTCGTATTCCTTCTTGAGCTGGGCGTATGCCACACCGTCGTAGGCCGACCAGAAGTCCTCCTCCTCGTAGTAGGAGGTGGAGTAGAGCGACTTGTGGCCATCGAGGCGGGCCACCTCCGACTCGATGCGGCGGTTGAAGTGGCCGTCGGCGGCACCGTCGGGCAGCGCCACGGTCGACCAGAACCCGACGTTGACGTACAGCACCTCCGGGTCGAGCCGGTACAGCGGCCAGACTGCTTCCGGGTCCCGCTGGTGCAGGGGACAGACCCAGACGGGGGAGATGCCTACCTCCTCGGTGAAGAACCGCAGGAACTCCGGGGTGCGCTCGACCGGGATCTCGACGTCCTGGACGACGTCCTCCCGGGCCGGCCGGCCACGCAGCGTATCCAGCCGGGCCATCGGGTGGTGCCGCTTCTCGAACGCCACGAGCTTCCAGTACGCGTCCGAGCGCAGCCAGCGCTTCGGCCACAGCCGGCGGACGGCAGGACGCTGCGCGCCGAAGGCGCGCGAGCACCAGAACCAGTCGGTGTCCCACCGCCAGAGGTAGTCGCGAACGCGTAGGTGGTCACTTCGGCGGTGCCGGATCGACTTGTAGTAGATGTCCATGCCGGTGTAGTCGCTGGTGTACGGCGCCTCGTCGGCGAAGCTGGCCACCGTCAGGAACATCTGGTCGCGGGAGAACACCGTCCCGTCGACGAAGTCGTGCTCACCGCTCGCGCACTCCCGGGCCAGGGCCGCGCACAAGGCGTCGAAGTCGCCGAAACGCAGGTGGCGCAGGTGGACATAGGGCTTGACCGGCTCCAGCTCGATCGTCAGCCGGGTGGCGTAGCCGAGCGAGCCGTAGGAGTTGGGGAAGCCGCGGAACAGCTCGCGGTGGTCGTTGTCCGGGGTCGCGGTGACGATCTCCCCGCCCCCCGTCAGCACCTCGATCTCGAGGACCGACTCGTGCGGGCAGCCGTTGCGGAATGACGACGACTCGATGCCCAGCCCCGTGACCGCCCCTCCCAGGGTGATCGTCTTGAGCTGGGGCACGACGAGGGGCATCAGGCCGTACGGCAAGGTGGCGTCTACCAGGCCCTCGTAGCTCGTCATTGCCTGCACGTCCGCAGTGCCGGCGGCCGGGTCGACCGACAGGACCCGGTCGAGCTCGCCGGCATCCAGGGAAGGAGGGGCGTCGGACCGGCTGCGGAACAGGTTGGAGCTGCGCTTGGCCAGTCGGACCGGCCGGTCGGCGGGCAGGGCACGGTAGTCGGCGAGGAGTCGGAAGACTCGCTGGTCGTGCTCGGAGCGGGACGTCACCGCACGATGATCAGCCCGGCGTGGCGGGCTGTCCAGCGCGATCGCGCTCGGGCGCAGGCTCAGGCCAGCCAGCCGGGGCGGACCAGCCCGGACTCGAACGCGAGGACTACCAGCTGGGCCCGGTCACGGGCGCCGACCTTGATCATCGCCCGGCTCACGTGGGTCTTGGCCGTCGCCGGGGAGACGAACAGTCGCTGGGCGATCTCGTCGTTGGACAGCCCGCCGGCCACCAGCGCCATCACCTCGCGCTCACGCTCGGTGAGGACGGAGAGCTCCCGGCTGGGGCGGGGCTCCTTGGCACGCGCGGCGAACTCCGCGATCAGCCGCCGGGTGACGCCCGCGGACAGCAGCGCGTCGCCCTCGGCCACCACCCGTACGGCATGGATCAACTCCACCGGCTCGGTGTCCTTGACCAGGAAGCCGCTGGCACCGCACCGGAGGGCCTCGAAGACGTACTCGTCGAGCTCGAACGTCGTGAGGATGACGATGCGCACACCCGAAAGGCGTTCATCGGCCGCGATCCGGCGGGTCGCCGACAACCCGTCGAGGCCGGGCATCCGGATGTCCATGAGGATCACGTCGGGGGACAGCGCAGCCGCGAGCCGGACGGCCTCAGCGCCGTCGGCGGCCTCGCCGACCACCTCGATGCCCTCCTGGGCGTCGAGCAGGGCGCGGAAACCGGCCCGGACCAAGGCCTGATCGTCGGCGAGCAGGACCCGGATCATGGCGCACCCTCGATCGGGAGACGGGCCACGACCCGGAAGCCACCATCGGGCCGCGGCCCGGCAGACAGCTCGCCTCCGAGGGCCACGGCCCGCTCGCGCATCCCCGCGATCCCCCTGCCGGAGCCGTTGGCCGCAGCCGGCAGCCCGCCGTCGTCGTCGACCTGCACGGTGATGTCGTGCTCGGCGTAGGCGACACGGACGACGGCGCGGGCCGGACCCGCATGGCGTACCACGTTGGTCAGCGCCTCCTGGACGATCCGGAAGGCTGCCCCGTCGACCCCGGCCGGCAGCAGCCGAGGACGGCCCGTGACCTCTGCGCGCACCGCCAGCCCCGCGGCACCAGCATTGGCGACCAGGCCGTCGAGCCCGGTGAGGCTGGGCGCGGGAGCCAGTGGCGCCGCTTCGCCGTCGGCGCGCAGCACGCCGAGCACCGAGCGCAACTCGCCCAGGGCGTCCTTGCTCGCCTGCTTGATCGCCGTGAGCGAGGCCCGCACCTGCTCGGGTTGGGAGTCCATGAGGTGCAGGCCCACGCCGGCCTGCACGTTGATCAGCGAAATGTTGTGTGCCAGCACGTCGTGCAACTCTCGCGCCACGCGCAGCCGATCTTCGCTGGCCAGGTGCTCGCTCTCGGCCTCCCTGGCGCGGATCGCGGCGGACACCCGCTCCCGGCCGGCCCGGATCTGCTCGACACCGAACAGCAGCGCGAGCAGCCAGGCCGCCACGCCGATGACCTCGCCGAGGCCCGCAGGGGACCCGACGTGGAGCACCCAGCGCAGACCGAAGTCGATGCAGTAGGCCACCGCGGCGCACACCCAGGCGGCGCGACGGTGCCCGCGGAGCACTGCCCGGCCCAGGGCCACGACCGTGCTCACGACGAACGGGCCGTACGGATAGCCCGCCACAACGTAGGTGACCGTCACCGCGAGGACCGCCGTGAGCACAGGCACGGGGTAGCGACGGCGGAGGGTGAGCAGGACCGGTCCGGCCAGCAGGAGGGCGAACGCCCATGCGTCGAGGTGCCTGCCGCCCGGCTGGTCGTGCGCCGCGGCTATCGTGCCGAGGACCTGGATCAGCGCGACGACCAGGGGCGCCAGGACACCGCCTCGCCAGCCGGTCACCCAGGGCGGTGGCGCTCTGCGGGTGCTCACGGTCCGACGGTAGGCGCTCCCGGCCGGCCGGTCATCGGGTGAGCGGGGCGGGTGGGCCTACTCCGCCCGGAGTACGGTCGGCGGCCTGATTTCCGCCCGCCGGCCGATGCGGGCGGGGTGGCTGCGCGCGACGATCGGGTCATGTCACCCGAAGGGACCACGATCATGGATGTTGCCAGAGCGGACACCGACCGTGCCGCGCTCGCCGTACCCCGAACGGCGCCGTCCGGTGCTGCCGCGGTGCGCGCCTCAGACGCCGACCGGGAGCACGTTGCCCGGATCCTGCGGGCCGCCGCCGGGGAGGGACTGCTCACCCTCGACGAGGCCGACGAACGGCTGGCGGTGGCCTACGCGGCGCGGTTCCGCGACGAGCTCGAGCCGCTGACCGCCGACCTGCCCTACGGCGGGCGCCGGCTGTTGGAGAACACCCCGGAGGCTCGCGTCGCGGCGCGCATGGGCCTTATCCGCCATGCCGTCACCGTTGCGGTGGTCGCCCTGGCGCTGATCACCGCCTGGGTGCTCTCCGGCGCGCACTTCTTCTGGCCGGCCTGGCCGCTGGCCTTCATGGCATTCAGCGTGTTCGCACA
>JBDUBV010000137.1:0-7165 GCA_040003795.1 Pseudonocardiales bacterium
GGCCCTCGGCCTTGAGGGCGAGATAGGCGTCGGCGACCACCGAGGCGAACGTCTCCGGCGGCGCGTCGACCACCTCCACCCCACGCCGGCGGAGCATGCCGGTGACCCGCTGGCGCTCACCGAGCGTCTGCTCGGCGGCGGCGGCGTCGTAGACCGCCGCCGCGTCCCCCCGGCGCCCGGCAAGCTCTGCTACCCGAGGGTCGCCGACCGAGGCCAGCACCACGATGTGCCGCGAGGTCAGCGCCGGCAGGACGGGCAGCAGCCCCTCCACGATGGCGGCGCCGTCGAGTGCGGTGAACAGCACCACCAGGCAACGCTTGCGCTCTCGGCGCAGTACCTCCGAGACCAGCAGGGAGGCGTCGGTCTCGACCAGGGAGGGCTCGAGGTTGGCCATGGCCTGCACCAGGCGGGGCAGCACCTCGCCGCGGGTCGCGGCCTCGACGGAGGCGCGCACCCGTCGGTCGGCGGCCAGCAGGTCGACCCGGTCACCGGCCCGGGCCGCGACGGCGGCCAGCAGCAGGCAGGCGTCCAGCGCCGCGTCGAGCCGGGGCGCGTCGACCACCCGGGCGGCCGATGTCCGCCCGGTGTCGAGAACGCAGACCAGCCGCCGGTCGCGTTCGGGTCGCCAGGTGCGTACGACTACCGTGTCCCGCCGCGCGGTGGCCCGCCAGTCGATGGACCGTACGTCATCGCCGTCGACGTAGTCGCGCAGCGAGTCGAACTCCGTGCCCTGGCCGCGGCGGTTGATGGCGACAGCTCCGTCGAGCTGGCGCAGGCGGGCCAGCTTCTCCGGCAGGAACTTGCGCGAGGTGAACGGCGGCAGCACCCGCACCGCCCACGGCGCCGTCTGCTCGCGGCGGCCGCTGACCCGCCGGGCGTGCCGGCGCTGCCGGGCGGCCAGCCCCAGGGGGCCGACCGAGCGGACGGTGAGGTGCACGGTGTGCCGGTCGCCGCGGCGGGTCGGCAACAGGTGGGTCTCGTAGCGCCTGCGCTCACCGGCCGGCACGTCGAGTCTCAACCGCCGCGGCGAGGCACCCGCCGAGGGGACCCAGGCGTCGCGGAGCAGGCCGCGGACCCGCCGCGACCCGGTGTTGGCCACCACCAGCGCCACCGTCACCGGCACCCCGAGGCGGGTCTGCGAGGCACCGGAGCGCGACACGGCCAGGTCGCGGATCCGCCCGGCCAGGACGAGGTCGATCACCACACCGAGCAGCAGCACCCCGAACACCAGCGCGATCCCGCGGCCGCCGAGCAGGGCCGCGGCGACCACGCCGAGGAGGGCGACCAGGACGGCGCGGCCGGTGAGGCTCACGGGTGGCTCATCGAGGAGCGGGGACGGCGGCCAGCACCGACTCCAGGACGCCGTCGGCCGTCACGCCCTCCAGCTCGGCTTCCGGGCGCACGGCGACCCGGTGCCGGAGGGTCGGCCGGGCCAGCGCCTTGACGTCGTCGGGGATGACGTAGTGGCGGCCCGATAGCCACGACCACGCCTTGGCGGTGGCCAGCAGGGCCGTGGCGCCCCGGGGCGACGCGCCCAGCGACAGGGAGGGCGACTGCCGGGTGGCTCGGCACAGGTCGACGACGTAATTGAGCACCTCCGGTGCGACCCGCACCTGCCCGACCGCGGCCCGCCCGGCGGCCAGCTCGGTCGGTCCCGCCACTGCGATGACACCGGCGGCGGCAAGGTCACGCGGGTCGAAGCCGCCGTTGTGCGCCTGCAGGACGCGGATCTCCTCGTCGCGGGAGGGCAGGCCCACCGTCAGCTTGAGCAGGAAGCGGTCGAGCTGTGCCTCCGGCAGCGGGTAGGTCCCTTCGTACTCGATCGGGTTCTGGGTGGCCGCGACCAGGAAAGGCTCGGGCAGCGCCCGGGGCTCGCCGTCCACCGTGACCTGACGCTCCTCCATCGCCTCGAGCAGGGAGGCCTGGGTTTTGGGAGGGGTCCGGTTGATCTCGTCGGCCAGCAGCAGGTTGGTGAACACCGGCCCCTCGCGGAAGGAGAACTGCGCCGAGCGGGCGTCGTAGATCAGCGAGCCGGTGACGTCGCCGGGCATCAGGTCGGGGGTGAACTGCACACGCTTGTGGTCCAGGCTCAGCGCGGCCGATAGGGTACGCACCATCAGCGTCTTGGCGACCCCGGGCACCCCCTCGAGCAGGACGTGGCCACGGCAGAGCAGCGCGATAACCAGGCCGGTCACGGCGGCGTCCTGCCCCACGACGGCCTTGGCGACCTCGGTGCGGATCCGGGTGAGAGCGGCTCGCGCCGCGTCGTCGCGCACTCCCGGTGGCCCGGTCGGGGTGCCAGTCATTGGCGAGGTCGTCACAGGTGGCGTCCTTCTCTGTCGAGGGTGCTGCGGACCAGCGTGTCGAGGGCATCGGCCAGGTGCACCAGCTCCCCGTCGTCGGCCGGTGCCGGGCCGTAAAGCAGGCCGCCGGCCTCGTCGGGGGTCAGGCCGGACCGGCTGGAGACAGCCGTGACGAGCGCGGCCGGTGTCGGGTCGGCGCCCAGTCCGAGAAAGGGCACGAGCCGGGTGCGCGCGCCACTGCGCAGGGTGTCGGCCGCCCGGTCCCGCGCCCGGGCCCGACGGTAGAGGCGGGCCCGGCCCTCGACTGACTCGGCAGCGCGGACCACAACGGGGAGGGCCTCGGTGACCACCGGGCCAAGCCGCCGGCCGCGCCACAGGGCGAGCAGTAGTCCGGCCAGGAGCAGCTCCCACATCACTGGCCCCACCCAGCGCGGCAGGATGTCGAACAGTGACGTCTGGTCGACCGTGCCGACCGCGGGCTGGTGCATGACCCACACCACGTCGTCGCCCTCGCCGAGCAGCCCGAGGGCCAGCGCTGCATTGCCGCGGCTGGCCAGGCGCTCGTTGGTGAACGGGTCGGGTGCGCCGATCACGACCACGGACTGGCCGGTGCGAGTGTGCGCGCTGGCCAGCGCGCCGTTGTAGCACCGGCTGCCGACGTCGGGGTTGAGCAGCGTGTACGCGCTGCCGCCCAGGTCGGCGTCGCCGGCCGTCGCGGCCGCAGCCAGCCCGCAACCGGGGTCACGGCGCTTGACCGGGGTGAAGTCGGTGACCGAGATCTCGGCGGTGAGCTGGTTCAGTGCCCGATCGGTCGGGTCTAGGACGACCAGTCGCACGCCGTGTGGCAGGTCCTGCAGCTTCTGCAGGACCGCCGACTCCTCGTAGTCGGGGAAGGCGACGAAAACCGTGCTGCGCTCACCGGCGTGGTCCACGGCTGCGGTCACCCCCCGCACCCGGTGCACTGGCACCCCCCGATGGTCCAGGAGCACCGCCAACGCCCGGCTGCCCGCCGGGTCGACAGCCCGCGGATCGAGCGAGCCGCGCGGGTGGCGACCACGGGAGACGCCCAGCACGGTGCCGCCGATGACGACGACGACGAGCACGACGAGGGGCAGTCGGACCACCCGCCAGATCTCGGCGGCCGTCCGGCCGCTCGCGGCGGTGCCTGAGGGTTGGGTCACCGGCGTAGCCGGCGGGGCGGTCATCGGGGCACCGCAAAGGATGCGGCCGGCAGCGTGGAGGCCACCCTGGGCACCCGGGTGGCCTGGACCCGGCGGTCGATGTCACGCAGGTCGGCGTACATGGCCGGCGTGGCCGGCCGCTTGCCGTACCAGACGTCGTCGAAGACGCGCGCCGCTGTGTGCAGGTCGGCGCTGGTGGCGGGCAGGTAGGTGCCTGCCTCGTCGGCGACCTCGTCAGCGGTGCGGCCGAGGCGGGGCTCGATGACCGCCCGCTCCTCGAGGTCACGGATGATCGCCCTCATCCGTTCGCGCACCGCATCGGCGAACTCTCCGGCAGCCGCCTGCTGGTCGGCCCGCCTCCGGTGCTCGTCAGGAGTGACCGGCTGGGCGAACCCCCCGAAGGGGTCACCGACCTGCCCCCGCCGCGCAAGGGGCCCGGACCTCAGCCTGATAAAGACCACGAGCGCGATCACCAGCGCGGCCAGGGCCAGCAGGCCCCAGATGCCACCGGGCGCGGCGTCGGTGCCTTTCTGCAGCCCCTGGTTGAGGATGTCGAGCAGCTTGTTGACCAACTGGGCGAGCAGGCCCGGCTTGTCCTCCTGGTAGATCCCCTTGGCCAACTCGTCGCGGGCGGCGCCGCGGGCACCCTCCCGGGTGATCGGCTCCAGGGCCACCGGCATGATCGAGATCATGCCGACCCACCGGGCATCGACTGCGGCAGCCGGTCAGCGCGAGCGTTCTCCTGCAAGGCGATGTCGAGGCCCTCGCCGCGCATCCGCCGGTCGACGTAGAGCAGCCCGATGACCCCGGACAGGTAGGGTTGCACGACCGAGCCGGCCACGATGCCGCCGATGGCGGTCAGCACGAGAAAGACGGCCTCGCGCCACCCCGCCGGCTCGGACTCGATGCCGCCGCTCGCGAGGAAGATGGTGCCGACCACCGCAAAGGGGGTGGCGATGATGGCGGTGAGGAACGAGCCGATCAACGTCGAGAGCGCCCGCGTCCCCCAGACCCGCCAGAAGTCAGGACGAGCCAACCGCCACGAGCGCCGCAGACCCTGCAGTGGACCCAACTGCTCGAGGGTGATCGCCGGCGTGGTCAGGGCCAGCACCCCCCAGAGGTAAGCACCGGGGAACACCAGCAGGGCCAGCCCGAGGACCGACCCGAGCACCACCCCTGCGACGCTGTTGACCAGCAGGCCGAGCGCCAGGCCGGCAGCGACGGCCAGCACGACACCGGCCCAGGGCAGCAGCCCGGCCAGCAGGGACCCGCCGAGCAGCGCCCAGAACCGCGGCCGCACCCGGCGCCACACCTGGCCCAGGTCGACCTGTCGACCCACGACGGACTCGCCGACCACGATCATCAGCATCCCGGTGAGGATCGCCCCCAGGACGGTGCCCAGCACCAGGTTGAGCAGCGTGAGCGCCAGGCCGACCGCGCTGTCGAAGGGGTTGGTGAGCGCGGTGAGGTTGGCGCCCGGCACGAACGTTCCGCCCACGGACCCCGTGCTCACCCGGGCTATCACGGAGATGGCCTGCTGCACGGTCACGATGAGGGCGGCCAGCCCGATCGTGATGCGCGGGTGTCGCCGGATGATCGACAGCGCGCCATCGAGCATCTCCCCGATCCCCAGGGGACGCAACGGCACGGCACCCGGCGCCGGCGCGGGGTTGGCGACCTGGGCGTACGGTCCGTAACCTGGTAACGATGGCAGCGTGGGTCCCCTGGGTGCCCCCAAGGACGGGCCGGCCGGCTCACCCCAGGCGGGGTTGGCCCAGCCCCTGCCGGGCGGGTCGGTCATCGCGCCTCCTCACGGCACCGCCTGGCGACCCAGCAGTTCGGACACACCGCACGGGGACATCAAGGGTCATGGTGCCAGGTATGCCCGGTCGGTCGCCCGCAGGTGCGACGATGGGACCATGAAGGGCCGGGTCCTGGTGGTCGACGACGATGCCGCGCTGGCTGAGATGCTGGGCATCGTCCTGCGCAGCGAGGGGTTCTCGGCCGCGCACGTCGCCGAGGGCGAGCATGCCCTCGCGGCGTTCCGCGAGACCAAGCCCGACATCGTCCTGCTCGACCTGATGCTGCCCGGGATGAGTGGGCTCGACGTCTGCCGGGCGATCCGCGCCGAGTCCGGCGTGCCGATCGTCATGCTCACTGCCAAGAGCGACACCATCGACATCGTGCTGGGCCTCGAATCCGGCGCCGACGACTATGTGGTCAAGCCCTTCAAGCCCAAGGAGTTGGTTGCCCGGGTGCGGGCCCGACTGCGCCGGGTCGACGACGGGGCGCCCGAGGACCTCAGCGTCGGCGACGTGCAGATCGACGTGCCTGGGCATCAGGTGACCCGGGACGGCGACCGGATCTCCCTGACCCCCCTGGAGTTCGACCTCCTGGTGGCCCTGGCCCGCAAGCCACGACAGGTCTTCACCCGCGAGATCCTCCTCGAGCAGGTGTGGGGTTACCGGCACGCCGCCGACACGCGGCTGGTCAACGTGCACGTCCAGCGCCTCCGCGCCAAGGTGGAGCGCGACCCTGAGCACCCCGAGGTGGTCCTGACTGTGCGCGGTGTGGGCTACAAAGCCGGCCCGCCCTAGGGACGGCGGCCGTGCACTCACTTCTGCTGCCGATCCTGCGGGTGGCCCGCCGGGGCGCGCTGCTGCGTCGCTGGCGCCGGTCGCTGCAGCTCCGCGTCGTCGGCACCACCCTGGTCGCCTCCGGCCTCCTCGTGGCGGTCCTCGGGCTGGTGGTGCTCAACCAGATCTCCGACGGCCTGTTGCGCGCGCAGCGAAAGGTGGCGATCGCCGAGACCTCGGCCGGGTTGAAGTACGCACGGGAGCAGCTTTCGGTCCTCGGCGGTGCCAGCGACCCGGCCCTGCAGCCGACCCTGCTCAACGTCGGGCGGGCGCTTTCCGACCGGGGCGGTTCGGGCACCCTGTACGACGTAGTCATTTTTCCCCCGGCGGGGGACCTGGAGGGCGTGGCGCCCGCCGATGTCGACCTGCGCATCCCGACCGACCTCCGCGCGCTGACCCTCCGGCTGCAGCAGGGCTACGCCTACACCCGCCAGCCGATGCCCGACGGCGGTTCCGTGCCCGCTCTCGTCGTCGGTGCGCCGGTCCTCACCGGGGCCGGGCTGTTCGAGCTCTACTACGTCTTCGCGCTGCAGTCGCAGGCCGACACGATCTCGCTGGTACGTCAGACGCTGCTCACCACCGGGCTGCTGCTCGTGCTGTTGCTGGCCGCGATCGCCGCGCTGGTCACCCGGCAGGTGGTCAGGCCGGTCCGCCTGGCCGCACACACCGCCGAGCGCCTCGCAGCCGGCCAGCTGCAGGAGCGGATGGTGGTCAAGGGCGAGGACGACCTGGCCGTGCTGGCCACCTCCTTCAACGACATGGCGGCGAGCCTCCAACGGCAGTTCGCTCAGCTCGAGGAGCTCTCGCGGATGCAACGGCGGTTCACCAGCGACGTCTCCCACGAGCTGCGCACCCCGCTGACCACCGTCCGGCTGGCCGCCGACGTGCTGCATGCCGCCCGCGCCGATTTCGCCCCGGAGATCGCCCGCAGTGCCGAGCTGTTGGTCACCGAGGTGGAGCGGTTCGAGTCACTGCTGACCGACCTGTTGGAGATCAGCCGCCACGACGCGGGCTTCGCCGTGCTCGATCCCGAGCCGACCGACGT
>JBDUBV010000021.1:0-23760 GCA_040003795.1 Pseudonocardiales bacterium
CGATGTCCCCCAGGAGCGCTTCGTTGAGGTGGCAGTCGATGAGTCCCTGAGCTTCTTGACGCCGGGCGGGGGCGTCGACCAGCGCGCGTACGCCGAGCGCCTCACCAGGCTGAGGCCGCATCAGCCGGTCTTCCGGGCACGCGTGATCCGCGCGTACGACACGCAGTGCTCCATGTGCCGACTCAAGCATGCAGAGCTCTTGGATGCTTACCGCGACGCCCGTCCGGACCGGCGGCGTCTGGAAGAGCGCCAAGAACAGTTCCGGGCGGCCGGGTGACGCGGTGACAGGCCAGCAGGCCAGTGGCGTGGCCGCGGCGCATCGCCGCCAGCGCGTGATCGGCGCTGTCGTGGGCTCGGCCGTCGGCGACGCCCTGGGCGCGCCGTTCGAGTTCGGCCGGCCCGGGCGATTCAGCGCCCGCTTCCCGGCACCCGCGAGGGGGCTTGCGACAGAGATGTGCGGCGGCGGTGGCTGGCTGCCTGCCCAGTGGACCGACGACACCCAGCAGGCGCTGATCTGTGCAGCCTCGCTGCTGGACAACAACGGCCTCGACGAGGCCGATCTCTTCGAACGGTTCCGTTCCTGGCTGCGGGCCGGGCCCCAGGACGTCGGCATCCAGACACAGGCGGTGCTGTCGTCTACAGCGGGGTGGCCGGACGCCGCCCGGCTGCATTTCGCCGCCGGCAACCGGGCTGCGGGCAACGGATCCCTGATGCGAGCCACGTCGGGGGCGGTGTTCTTCAGCCGGCTTGGGGAGGACGCGACGGCGGAAATCGCACGACGCATGAGTGACCTCACACACGGCGACCCGGCCGCGGCCGACGGCTGCGTGATCTACCATCTCCTCGTCGGGACGGCACTTGCCGGCGCCGATCCGCTCACCGCCCTCGCCGGCGCCCTCGACCGGATCCCGGAGCCGCGCCGAGGCAAGTGGGCCGGCTACCTCGGCCCGAGTTGGGCGCCGGAGGAGGCGACCGAGGGCAACGGCGCGGTGTGGCCGACCCTCGCCAGCGCGGTCTGGGCCCTGCGCCAGGGGTGGCGGTTCGAGACGGCGATGCGGCGCGTGATCGACATCGGCGGCGACACCGACACCGTCGCCGCGGTCACCGGGGGCCTGATCGGCGCGGTGCAGGGAATCCAGGCCATCCCCTCGCGCTGGTCGACCCCGCTCAACGGCGACCTGCCCGGCCAGCCTCGCGGAGTCCGGGACCTGGCCGACCTGCAGGACCTCGCCCTGCGCCTGGACGGCGAGCGCCCGGCCGGCGAGGTGCCAGTGCTGGAGGAGGGAATCGAGCCGACCGAAGTGCTCCCGGGCCTGTGGCTGGCCAACCTGTCAGGAGCCACCCGCGCACCCGACGGCACGGTGGTCATCTCCCTGTGCCGGACCTTCGGCCACATCACGGCGCCCGGCCGCCGCCAGGTCTACCTGACCGACGACGACAAGAACCTCGATGTGCCGGCGGTGCTCGACGACGTGCTGGGCACCATCGAGGCAGTGCACGCGGACAACCGCCCAGTGCTCGTGCACTGCTGGGCCGGCGCGTCGCGCACCGGTCTCGTGCTGCGGGCCTGGCTGAAGCGCACCAGGGGGCTGACTGCGCAGCAGGCCGCCGAGCAGGCGACGGCGATCTGGCCCCATACCGTTACCTGGAACACCGCACTCAGCGCCGCCTTGGACACCGACTAGAAGGAGCCTCCAGTGTCCTGGACCCGCAGAGTCCGCACCGGTCGACCTCGAGCGGGCACGGCAAGCGCAGCACGCACCAGGCGGCCACCTGCTGGCAAGGTCTTCTACCGGGCTGCCGAGGCGATGGACTTTGCGTCGGGCTTTCACACCGGCAACCGCAAGGTCGGCTTCACGCCGAAGCATCAGGGCATGACGCGCAGACCGGCGAAGGTCATGGCGGCGCAGCAGGACAACCCGAGGAGACGCGGGGCCAGATCATCCCGATGCTCAAGGTCGCCCGCCGCGGGTTCCCCGATCAAGACCTGGCCCACCAGGACGTCAAGACCGTGTTGTTCGCCCAGATCGAGTTGCTCGAAGCCGCCCTCGCCGGTCCTCGTCCCCCACAGACGGTAGGTGACCCGCACCGGCTCCTGGCCCGACGAGTCAGCCGACCCGGACCTGGGTCTGTGGCACCTCGAGGTGGCTCGGCTGGGCGTCCAGTGCGGTGGCGTCCGGGCCGCTGGGCAGGCCGACGCTGGCGGCGTACCCAGGGCCGTGGGCCACTCGGCGACCGGTGAAAGTGACGGTCAAACCCGGCCTGATCTGCTGCGCTGACTCTCCGGCGCCGATCATCTGGACCCACACCCGACCGTCGCTCGAGCCGATCCAAAAGCCCTCGTCGGCCGGCACGGCAAGGACCCGCGCGTGCACGGTCACTACATCGCTGCGCGGCGACTGGAGCGCAACCGGAGTCGGTGCAGGTGCCGAGTGGTGCGCCGCGAGCGCCATCGCCACGGCCACGCTCATTGCCACCGCGGCAGCCGCTGCGCCTGCCGCCTGCCAGGGGTGCCGCGCCACCCAGCGGCGTAGCCCGGCCCACCATCCGACCAGGAAGCCGATCGGGAGCAGACCGGCTACCGGGCGGCGCCGCGACTCCACCGTCCCGGCCAACTCGGCGCACTCGGCACACGTCCGGAGATGCTCCGACGCCGCCCGCCGTCGCCGCACCTCCCCCAGCGACAGGCCAACGAGCACGTCGTGGCAGCGCTCGGTGGGCAGGGTGATCCCCCGCAGATTGAGCAGGTAGTCCACCCGCAGCCGCGCCCGCAGCCGCGCCATCCGGGCGGCGAGGGCCTGGGGGCTGGAGCCGGTCTCTGCCGCCAGCGCCTTCAGGTCCCTTCCCTCAACCTCCTTGGCACAGACCAGGCGCCGGCCCTGCACTGACAAGCCCAGCAGCGCCGCGTTCAGCGCAGCTGCCTCCGCCCGGCCCTGCACGAGGTCGTCACCCTCCGGGCCGACCTCCTCCCGCTCGAAGAGGCGGGGCGCATGACGGTCGTACATGGCTTGCTCGCGATGCTCCGAGGCCAACAGGTTGCGCGCTACGGACAAG
Organism: Pseudonocardiales bacterium; assembly: GCA_040003795.1. Classification (GTDB taxonomy): domain Bacteria; phylum Actinomycetota; class Actinomycetes; order Mycobacteriales; family QHCA01; genus QHCA01. Next base: position 3,055 of record JBDUBV010000021.1, read on the forward strand.
GCGTACGGCGTGACCGCGCGGCGGTCCAGCCGGTGCCGCACAGCCAAGGTCCGAGCGAGGGTCTCCTGCACCACCTCGTCGACCACGTCGGTGGCCCGGTCGTCGGCCCGGTCGCTGTCCCGGACCCGGGCGAGGGTGACCCGTCGGACCGGCTCGACGGAGGCCAGAATCTCCTCGTCGGTGGCCTGGAGCAGCCGGGTCCGGTTGTTCACCGTTGGGTGCTGCCCGGCGTTGAGCTGCGAAAACCCGACACCGGCGTCATCGCGCCCGCTCCAATTCGTCTCCCGGGGAGTGGCCGTTTGAGGCCGGCCCGGCCCGGCTATATAGGCGAGTGTTGCAGGTCCACCAGTGCGCAATCCAGGAAGGCAGGAAGCGATGAGTGTGCTCGCCACCCGGGCGGTCCCCTTAGCGAAGGTCGATTACGGCAAGGGCGTTAGCGACGCCTGGGCGAACGTGGTGGCATTCGTGCCCAAGTTCGTGGCATTCCTCATCATCGTCGTCATCGGCTACTTCATCGCCAAGGCGTTGGAGAAGGTGCTGGCCAAGGTGCTGCAGCGGGTCGGCTTCGACCGGCTGGTGGAGCGCGGCGGGGTGAAGAAGGCCCTGTCCAACAGCAAGTACGATGCCGCGGGCATCCTTGGCCGGCTGGTCTTCTTCGCCGTGATGCTGTTTGCGCTGAGCACGGCGTTTGGTGTCTTCGGTCCCAACCCCATCAGCACCTACCTGCGCTCAATCATCGGCTACCTGCCAAAGGTCTTCGCCGCCCTCGTCATCGTCGTGGTTGCCGCAGCGATTTCCGCTGCCGTCAAGGCCCTGATCCAGAACTCCCTCGGCGGTCTGTCGTACGGGCGCCTGCTAGGCAACCTGGCCGCTGCGTTCGTGATCAGCCTCGGGGTGATCGCCGCCCTGGACCAGCTCAACATCGCCCGCAACGTCGTCAACGCTGTGCTGATCGCATCGCTAGCCACGATCGCCGGCATCGCGATCGTCGCGGTCGGCGGTGGCGGCATCGAGCCGATGCGGCAGCGCTGGCAGACGGCACTCACCCGCTACGACATGGAGAAGCCCCGCATGCAGGAGGCGATCCGCACCGCACCGTCCGTGAAGCAACAGGCGGAGCAGGCTGCCGCACAGGCCAGGCCACCGCAGGACTACGACCTGCGCGATCCCAACAGCGACCAAGGATCTCACCGGATCTGACAGTGCCACCTCAACCGCAGCAGGAAGGAACATTCAGATGATCTCGCGAGACCAGGTCCGTGACCTCGCTGGCAGCACTGCATACGACCAGAACGAAGAGAAGATCGGGAAGATCAGCCAGGTCTTTTGCGACGACCAGACCGGCGAGCCGGAGTTCGTCACCGTGAACACGGGTCTCTTCGGCACCTCGGAAACATTCGTCCCGATCAGCAATGCCACCTTCGACGGCGACCGCGTGCTGGTGGCGTTCGACAAGTCACTCGTCAGCGACGCGCCGAGAGTCACAGCAGAGGACGGACACTTGTCACAAGAGGAGGAGGAGCACCTCTACCGGCACTACGGCCTGGAGCGCTCCGAGCAGCCCAGCGACAGCGGGCTACCGGCCGGGCAGGCGCCGCAGCCACGGCCCGCCGCGGACGACAGCGGCGCGATGACGCGGTCGGAGGAGGAGTTGCGCGTCGGCACCGAGCAGGTGCAGGCCGGCCGGGCGCGGCTGCGCAAGTACGTCGTGACCGAGGAGCAGCAGGTACCCGTGACCACCACGCGCGAAGAGGTCCGGGTCGAGCGCGAGCCGATCACGGGCGCCGATCGCGAGGGCGCCGTCACCGGCTCCGAGCTCGGCGAGGAAGACCAGGAGATCATCCTGCACCGGGAGCAGCCGGTGGTGCAGACCGAGGCTGTGCCGGTCGAGCGGGTCCGCCTCGGCAAGGAGCAGGTCACCGAGGAACAGACCGTCTCCGGCGAAGTCCGCAAGGAGCGGATCGACATCGACACCGACACCGACCGGAAGCCCGCGAGCTAGCCGCAGTCCAGTCGAGCCATGGAGGCCGCCGGAACATTGCCGGCGGCCTCCGCGGCGTTCCGCAGGCGCTCAGCAGAGCACCCCGAAACCACCGACGCCGGTCACCGCACTTGTTCCGCGAGCCGGTCGAGGAAGGGCCGCTGCCCCGCCACCACCTTCACCGCCGCGTCGTCCATCCCCAGCCACGCGACCCGGTCGATCTCCGGGAAGGACTGCACCTTGCCCGAGCCGGGCGGCCACTGCATCTGGAACTCCCCCGGCGCGACCAGTCCCGGGTCCAGGTCGCCCTCTACGGCCCAGACGGTGACCGCCTTGCCGGAGCTCTGTCGGGCCTCGCCCAACGACATGACCTCCCCGGCGGGCACCGGCAGCCCCAGCTCCTCTTCAAACTCCCGCCGAGCGGCAGCCAAGGGCTCCTCGGGCGGCTCGTACTCTCCCTTGGGCACCGACCAAGCGCCGGCGTCGCGCCGGGCCCACAGCGGGCCGCCCATGTGGCCAAGCAGCACCTCGACCACCCCGCCGGAGCGGCGAAACAACAGGATCCCGGCGCTGCGCTTGGCCACGAGGCACAGTCAACCTCCCGCTGCCACGGTGATCACGGAACTCGGGTGGGCCTTATCGGCGTGTCGCCCCGCAAACTTCCATGATCAGCGGGTGGAAGGGGCTGGCTGGCTGAGCGGTCCCCGCCGATGCTGAACTCCGGGCAGGATCGATCCGTGTACGTGGGCATGAGAAGAAAAGGAATGGCGCGGATGATCCTCGTCGGTGCGATCGCTGTCGGCGTCCTCACCGCCTGCGGTGACGGGTCCTCGGGTAACGGAGGTGGCTCACCCTCACCGGGCGCCAGCACGTCAGCGGGCAGCGGAGACAACGGGGGCGGCTACTAGCACGTGGGGTCGGAGGGCACTGGACCCCGCCATATCCGAGAAAACGTTGGGTAGACACGGGCGCAGGCGGATGCTTCTCGAGGAGGAGGGCGACATGCGGCAGGCGGGGTGGAACAAGAAGCGCGAGCGACAGTACGACCACATCAAGGAGGGTCTGCTTGACGGCGGCACCAAGAAGGGCCAGGCAGAGGAGATCGCTGCCCGAACCGTCAACAAGGAACGGGCCCGGTCCGGCGAGGCCAAGACCGCGAGCAAGACCTCGACCCAGGACATCTCCTCCGGCCGGCGCGGTGGCCTGCGTTCCCACAGCGGTCCCGGCGGGCGGACCAAGGCCCAGTTGTACGGCGAGGCCAGGCGCAAGGGCATCAAGGGCCGCTCCACGATGACCAAGGCGGAGTTGGAGCGGGCCGTGGACAAGTGAGGCGAGACGGCGATCCGCGACCGGGTTAAGGTCGGTGCCATGCGCTTCTATTGACGGCACTGAACTCCGCTCCCAGCGCAGGCTCGACGGCTCGCCCGCCTGACCACGGCGTGGGCTCTGCTCGCCGATGCCTTGCCGATCTATCCGCTCTACGCTCTGCTGTTCGCCGATCGCGGCCTCTCCGACGGCCAGATCTCGGCCCTGCTGGCCATCTGGTCCTCGGTGGGCATTCTCGCCGAAGTTCCGACCGGAGTGCTGGCCGACCACTTCTCCCGGCGAAGCGCGCTGGTCGTGGCCGGCGTCCTACAGGCCGGTGGTTACACACTCTGGGCCTTGGCGCCGGGATTCCTGGGCTTCGCCGGCGGATTCGCCCTTTGGGGCCTGGGCGGAGCGCTGGCATCCGGGGCGCGAGAGGCCCTTGTGTACGACGGACTGGCCGCCCTCGGCGCCGAGGACCACTACGCGCGGCTGTCCGGCCGGATCATGTCCGCCGGCCTGCTCGGCCAGCTACCAGCGGCCGCAGCCGCCACGGTGCTTTACGCGGCCGGCGGATTCGCGCTCGCGACGTGGGTGAGTGCGGGGCTCTGTCTGGCGGCGGCCGTGCTCGCCACCCGCCTGCCGGAAGCGCCACGCCAGCGGGACGCGGAGGACGACGAACCGACATACCTGGCCGGCCTTCGGGCAGGGGTCGCCGTGATCGCCCGCCGCCCGGGCGTGCGGCATGCCGCGCTGGCTGTCGCGATCCTCAACGGATTCGATGCGCTGGACGAGTACTTCCCGCTCATCGCCCGCGACTGGGGGGTGCCCACTGGCCTCAACCCGCTGGCCACCCTGGCCATCCCCCTGGTCGGTGCTGTCGGTGCGGCACTCGGCGGGCCCGCGGCTCGGCTGCGTAGCGCGACCCTGGCCGGGTGGCTCGGCAGTGGCGCCATAATCCTCGGCGCGGCCAGCCTGTGGCGTCGGCCCGGCGGTCTGGCAGCGGTTGCGGTGTTCTACGGCGTCTACCGCTTGGTGCTCGTGGTCGTCGATGCCAGGCTCCAGGAGCGCATCACCTCGGCCTCCCGGGCGACCGTGACCTCGGTCGCGGGTCTGGGGTCGGAGGTCTCAGCCTTCGGCCTGTATGCCGCCTGGGCATGGGGCGGCATCGGACTCGTCGCCGCAGTTGTCCTCGGCGCCGCCTTCGCCCTGCCCAGGCTGATCAGGCGGCCGGTGAGTGCTGCTGCAGCAGCGCGCTGAGTTGCCCGGCGAGGGCCGAGTCGCCGGGCAGGGCGAACATCACCCCCTCGTAACGGCCGAGTTGCAGCCCGCGACCTGCCTGGCCATGACCGTCGCCTCGACCCGCGACGGGAAGCGCGCCCCGACGACACCGGGCATGTCGCGGCGCACCCCGGCATCGTCGAACGTCAGGTCGCCCGGTGCCGCGAGCCGCGCGGCCTGGGCCGACCACAGCCGGTAGGGCTGCTGAGGCTCTTGCAGGGCGACGAACAGCTTGCATGGCAAGCGCCCTCAGCCACAGGGCCATATCGAGTTGCGCCGCTGCAGCACCCGGCTCGGTTGCACGTACTCCTCGCGGCGAAGCGCAGCCGGGATGACGACCGCCGGCTGCCTGTCCTCCACAGTTGCGACCATATCCGCCGGATCTCACCCGACGTTATCGGATGCGGGAGGGGCTACTCGTCACTGGTGAGGGTGAGCTGCTCGAGGCGGCGGCCGGCGTACCACGTCGAGCCGAGAAAGATCATGGCGAGCAAGGTGATGCCTACCGGCAGCGAGACGGCCGCCTTCACCTCGGAGCCGGAGATGGCCCGGGTCACCGACAGGGCCCACTGCAGGATGCTGAGCTTCTGGGCACCGGGGACATAGCCGCCGAGCACCGTCTCCCAGATCAGCGCGTAGAGCAGGCCCACGATGACTGCGTTGCGCGTGATCACCGAGAGCAACAGGAACAGCGCGCAGTAGGCGGTCCCCGCGATGAGGGCGCCGACGGCGTAGCCGACCGCGAGCCCACCGGCCAGCCCGGACATGAGCAGGCCGGCGATGAGTGTGGGCAGGGCGGCGAAGAGCGTGACGGCGATCAAGGCAACAAGCAGCTTGGAATGCACGATTGCCGGCCGGCTGATCGGCTTGGCGAGCAGGTAGACGACCGAGCCGTCGTCGATCTCGGGCCCGAGCACGCCGGTGCCGGTGATCAGGCCGAGCAGCGGCACCAACGTGCCCAACGCGAAGATACCGAGAAGGTCCCTGGTGATCCCCTGGTCCGAGCCGGCCAGGAGCCGGATGACGACGGCCAACAACAGAAGCACGGCGGGCAGCAACAGCAGGAGCAGTGCGCGACGGCGGCCGAACAGTGCCCGCAGGGACAGCCGGATCACGGTGGTGTTCATGCGCCGACCAGATAGGAGAAGACGCTCTCCAGCGACTCGTCGGCCGGCGCGACCTCGTAGAGGCGGATGTTGTTGCTCCGGGCGAGCGTCGGCACCAGCCGTGCGAAGCGGGGGAAGTCGGCCGCCTGCGCATGCAGCGCCGCGCCCTCCAGCCGGACGCCGTCGCAGGCGCCCTCGGCCATCAGCGCGGCCGCGAGCGCCCGGTCGTCGCTCGAACGCAGGAGGTAGAGGTGCGGCCGGTTGGTCATCAGCCGCCGGATCTCGTGGAAGTCGCCGGAGGCGGCATGCCGCCCTGCCACCATCACCTCGATGCGCCCGGCGATCTGCTCGACCTCCTCGAGGATGTGCGAGCTGAACAGCACGGTCCGGCCTTCGCGCCCCATCTCGGCAAGCAGGTTCATCAGGTGCTCGCGCTGCCGTGGGTCCATACCGTTGAACGGCTCGTCGAGCAGCAGAACGGCCGGCTCGTGCACCAGGGCGGTCGCCATCTTGACCCGCTGCTTCATGCCCTTGGAGTACGTCGCCACCGCTCGGTCAGCAGGCTCGAGCATGTCCACAGTGGCCAGTGCCCGGCGCGCCGCCGCACCCGGCTCGGCCAGCCCGTGGAGCTCGGCGTTGACCAGCACGAGCTGATAGCCGGTCAGGAAGTCATACATCGCCTCCCGCTCGGGCACCAGGCCGATCACCCGATAGATTTCGGGGTTGCGCCAGACCGGCCGCTCTCCCAGGGTGACCGTGCCGGCCGACGGCGCCAGGAAGCCGCCCATGAGGTGGATCAGCGTGGACTTGCCGGCCCCGTTGGGACCGAGCAGGCCGGTGACACCCGGGCCGATCGTCATCGTGACGCCATTGACGGCAACCACGTTGCCGAACCAGCGGGACACCTGGTCGAGCCAGAGCCTGCTCACGAGATCGACACCTTCCGGTAGCGCAACAGGAGCAACGCAACCGAGACGGCGACGACGACGACAGTGGCCGCTAGGAACGTCACACCGCCGAGGGTTCCGGGCGGGGCCACCGGTGTCGATGGCTGCGCATGCAGAAGCCATACCTGCACCCCGTCGACCAGGGTGAACGGCGAGAACAGCCCGGCGTATCCGGCAACGGAGGCCTGCCCCTGCTCCAGTGCGATCCCCTGGACGACGCTGACGGCGGAGTACGTGACCAGCAGCACGGCGATCACCGCCGCGACGCCGAACCCCCGCCGGGGCGTGAACGCCGCAATGAGCAGGCCGATGCCGGCCAGTACCAGTGCGAAGAGCACAGCTCCGGCCACGCCGATCAGAAAGTGCCGGGTCTCGGCACCGGCGGGCAGCCGGGCCAGCAGACCACCGCCGTACAGGATCACCAGCGGGCTGACGAGGAGCACAAGCAGGGCGCAGACCATGGCCGCGTACTTGGCAGCCACGTAGTCCAGCCGGCTCAGCGGGCGGGAGAAGTACAGCGAAGTGAGGCGGAAGCGCAGGTCGCGGGAGACCATCTGTGGGGACTGCGCCGCGACGAAGATCGAAACGACGGCCAGCAGCAGCATGGCATAACGGGTGTAGCGCACCGGCTGGGTCTTGAGCCCGAGCCCGTTGACTACTGCGGCAATCACGAGGGCGGGCAGGCACATGATGACCAGGATCAGGATCGGCATGATCTTGGACTTGGCCGAGCGGCCGAGGCCGTAGGCGCCGCGGAAGCTCTGGACGTAGAGCGCCCGGACCGTGGCGGCGCGCCCCAGGCGCGGGCCGGTGTAATGGCGGTAGCCGATGTCGTGGATGACGCCCGGCTGAGGGTCAGGCATGAGCCGCCTCCTCGGTCGCTGCGACCGGCCGGAAGATCTCGGCGATGCGGTGCCGGCGCTGTTCGATGCGGACCAGACCCACGCCCAGATCGGCTACCGTGTCGCGCACCAGGTCATAGGTCGACTCGTCGCCGATCTCGACGTCGATCATGCGGCCCTGCTGGCTCGCCGTAGCACCGGCTGCGGTGAGAGCGGCGACCAGCGCGTCAGCCTGCTCGGTCACCTCGACCAGCAGGCGTTCCCGGGTGCCGGTCACAGCAGCCGTGGAGGAGGAGTGCAGCAGCCGGCCGCCGTCGATGACGACAATGTGGTCGGCGATGCGCTCCAGCTCCCCCAGCAGGTGGGAGGTGACGAGTACGGAGATGCCGAACTCCGTGCCGATCCGCCGGATCAGCCCAAGCATGTCAGCCCGGCCGGCCGGGTCCAGGCCGTTGGTCGGCTCGTCCAGCAGCACCAGCTTGGGATCGTGTACGAGGGCCTGGGCAAGTTTGACCCGCTGCTTCATGCCGGTGGAGTAGCCACCGATCGCCCGGTAGCGCTCCTCATACAGACCGACGTGCCGCAGCGTGTCGGCGGTGCGCTCGCGGGCCGCCGTCTTGGGCAGGCCGGAGAGCCGGCCGAGCCCCACTATGAGTTCCGTGGCCGACACGTCCGGCGGGAGCACGTCGTGCTCCGGCATGTAGCCGACCTGCTCGCGGATCAGAGCGCCCTGGCTGGCCACGTCCAGGCCGAGCACACTCGCCCGGCCGGAGGTGGCAGGCAGCAGGCCGAGCAGGATCTTGATCAGCGTCGACTTGCCAGCACCGTTGGCGCCGACCAGGCCGACCACGCCCGGCGGGATCTCGACGCTGAGGCTGTCGAGCGCGGTCACCCGCGAGAAGCGCTTGGTCAGTCCCTCGGCGGTGATCACGGACACCAGCCAAACGTAGCGGGAGGTCGACGCCGGCGCGTCGTCCCTCGGGATACTTCGGCCCTACGCCACGGGGCGTCCTCGCGACAATGAGACTGCCAGGCAGGTCACAGGATCGGCGCAGGGCCAGCACAGTCGCACCGATGACCCTCTGAGAGGACCGTCGCGGATGCGGCGGCATCCCTACCAGGGGAGTTTGCGATGAGCAACAAAGTACGGGTGGCCTCTGCCGCCCTGGGCGCGGCGGCGGTGATCGGCGTTGGCGCGCTGGCGGTCCCGGCGATCGCCGCCGCGGCCAGCCCATCACCCAGCCCTTGGGCCGGCCCGGGCACGCGGGGTGGGCCGCCCGGAGACTTCGGTAGGCATATGGGCGCCGAGAAGGAGCTCACCGGCACCACCGCGAGCAAGGTCAAGGCTGCCGTACTGGCAAAGCTGCCCGGCGCGACTGTCCACCGCATGTCAGCGGAGGACGCTGCGGAGAAGACCGCCGCGGCCTACGAGGCTCACGTCACCAAGTCCGACGGCAGCGCCGTCGAGGTGCTACTGGACAAGAATTTCAAGGTCATCAGCACGAAGGCCGAACGGCAGCGCGGAGGGCCGGACGGGTTCGGTCCGGGCGGGCCGGGCGGGCCGGGCGGGCCGCACGGCCGGGCGGAGACGGCGCTGACCGGCACCACGGCGAGCAAGGTCAAGGCCGCCGTACTCGCCAAGCTGCCCGGCGCAACCGTCGACTTCATGTCGGCCGAGGACCCGGCAGAGACGACCGGCGCGGCCTACGAGGCCCACGTCACCACGTCCGACGCCAGCCACGTCGAGGTGCTGCTGGACAAGAAGTTCACAGTGCTCGTCACACGCACCATGCTCCGACCGGGTGGCTTCGGCGGTCCGCCGCCCGGCGCGCCGGCTCCGCTGTAGCACGACGCACCGGCGGTCAACCCATAGCGCATGATGCAAGGATGGGTGCCCGACTCCGCGGGCTGTGGGGCTCGCGCCGGCGCCGGGTCATCTCGGTCCTGCTCGTCCTGGCCGTGGTCGGCGCCGGCATCACCGTCACCGCCCTGGCCGGCTCGGCCCCCGTCCGGCGCGAGGTGCTCAGCGTGCCGGTCGGGCCGGGCGTCGACGGGAGGCCGGTCCGGCTCGACGCAACGCTGTTCCTCCCGGGCGGTGCCGCCCGTGCGCCCGCTGTCGTGCTGGCCCACGGCTTCGGCGGCACCAAGGACGACGAGTCCGCCGACGCGCTCGACCTGGCCCGGCACGGCTTTGTCGCGCTCACCTACAGCGCCCGCGGGTTCGGCCACTCGGGGGGCCAGATCTCCCTGGACTCCGAGCGGTACGAAGTGGCCGACGCCCGCCGCCTGATCGACCTGCTCGGCCGGCGGCGCGAGGTGCTCCAGGACGGCCCCGGCGACCCCAGGGTGGGCTTCGCCGGGGCGTCGTACGGTGGTGCCCTGAGCCTGCTGGTCGCCGGGCACGACCGCCGGGTCGACGCGATCGTGCCGTCGATCACCTGGAACGACCTGGGCCAGGCGCTGTTCCCGCAGTTCGCGGCCGGTGCCGGCGGCGGGGTGTTCAAGCGCCTGTGGGCCGGGCTGTTCTTCGGCGTGGGCAGCGCACCGGCGGCCAAACAGCCGGCCGCGACGCCGTGCGGGCGCTTCGCCGCCGATGTGTGCGCCGCTTACCAGCAGGCGGCGACGGCCGGCACCCTCACCCCGGCCATCCGCGACCTGCTCAAGGCGTCGAGCCCGGCCACCGTCCTCGGCCAGATCAAGGCGCCGACCCTGCTCATCCAGGGCGAGACCGACTCGCTGTTCCCACTGAGCGAGGCTGACGCCAACGCCCGCGGCATCGCCGCCACCGGCACGCCGGTCAAGGTGGTCTGGTACGGCGGTGGGCACGACGGCGGCGCGGCGGAGACCGGCCGGCTGCGGACCCTCGCGCGGGGGTGGTTCGACCGCTACCTGCGTCGGGACGGCTCGCCGGCCGATACCCGCTTCGAGGCAACGGAGGTGTCGGCCGGTCTGTCCACGACGGACTCCGCTGCCGCACCCACCGTACGAACTGCCCCTGGCTACCCGGGTCTGCCCGGGCGGCCAGCGACCCGCTCCGTGCGCACCAGCCTCAGCGGCGAGCCGCAGATCGTGGAGTCACCGGCCGGCGGCTCGCCGGCCGAGGTGACCAGCCTGCCGGGCCTGGGCGCGGCCCTCGGAGCGCTCGGCGCCGGCCTGGGATCGCTGCCCGGCCAGGACGCCCGCTTCGACAGCACGCCGCTCGCGCGGGACTTCCGGCTGGTCGGCACCCCGGCTGTCGAGGTACACATCACCTCCAGCGCCCCGGACGCGACGGTGTTCGCCAAGCTCTACGACGTCGGCGCTGACGGCGCCTCGTCGACCCTGCCGCAGCAACTGGCCTCGCCGGTGCGGTTGAGCGGGCTGCCCGCCGACGGCCGTACCGTGCGGATCTCGCTGCCCGCCGTCGTGCACACCTTCCCGGCCGGGCACCGCATGCGACTGGTGGTCTCCTCCACCGATCAGGCCTACGCCCTGCCGCAGACCGCGCGCACCTATCGGGTGTCGCTTGCCGGCGACCGCGCCATGGTGTCGCCGTCGGTGCCGCTGCAGGCGGCGGCCGGGGTGCCCGGCCGGCTGTTGTGGGCGATTGCTCTGGTCGCCCTGCCGGTCGCCGTCGCCGGGGGCTGGATGTGGCGCCGGCGCAAGCGGGCGGTGGCGATCGCCGGTGCCGATACGTCGCTGGCCGGCGTGCCGCTGGTCATCACCGGCCTCGGCAAGGCCTACGGCGACGGGTTCCGGGCCGTCAGCGACCTGACCCTGCGGGTCGAGCGCGGGCAGGTGGTGGGGTTGCTCGGGCCAAACGGCGCCGGCAAGACCACGACCATGCGGATGATGCTCGGCCTGATCCGGCCGAGCGAAGGCGAGATCCGGGTGTTCGGCCACCGGGTCAGCGCGGGTGCACCCGTGCTCTCGCGGGTCGGCGCGCTCATAGAGGGCCCTGGCTTCCTCCCGCACCTGTCCGGCCGGGCCAACCTGGAGCTGTTCTGGCGCGCGACCGGCCGGCCCGCCGCCGACGCCCGGCTAGACGAGGCACTTGACATCGCCGGCCTCGGCTCGGACGTCGAGCGCAAGGTGCGCAAGTACAGCCACGGCATGCGCCAGCGGCTGGCCATTGCCCAGGCGATGCTCGGGTTGCCGGAGCTGCTCGTCCTCGATGAGCCCACCGACGGCCTGGACCCGCCGCAGATACGGGAGATGCGCGAGGTCCTCCGTACCTATGCCGGTGACGGTCGCACGGTGCTCATCTCCAGCCACCTGCTGGCCGAGGTCGAGCAGACCTGCAGCCACTGCGTGGTGATGGACCACGGCCGGCTGATCGCGCACGGGTCGGTCGGAGAGCTCGTCGGGGCGTCGACCTCAGTGGCGGTGCAGGTCGACGACCCGGGGCGGGCGGCGGCAATCGCCGGTGGGCTCGGCGCGACCGACATCGTCACCTCGGCGACCGGCGTGACGTTGACGCTGGACGGCACCGGGCCGGCTGCGCTCCTGCGCGCCCTGGTGGAGGCGGGCCTGGCGGTGAGCCAGTTAGCGCCGCAACGCCGGCTCGAGCAGGCTTTCCTCAGCCTGGTGGGTGACGGCCATGAGTGATCACACGGGCGCTGCGCCGGGATACCGGCCGTCAGGCACCCTGGGCTTGCGGGTCGAGGCCCGCCGCCAGCTCGCCCGCCGGCGTACCCAGCTGACGCTCGGCTTCCTCCTCCTGCTGCCACTGCTGTTGGCCGGCGCCTTCGAACTCGGGTCGGCTCGCACGGACCCTGGCGCGCCCGGCCTGGTCGACCTGGCCACCAGCGGTGCGGCGAACTTCACGTTGTTCGCGTTGTTCGCCTCGACCGGTTTCCTGCTCGTCGTCGTGGTGGCGCTGTTCGCCGGCGACACGGTGGCCGCCGAGGCCTCGTGGTCCTCTCTGCGTTATCTGCTCGCCACGCCGGTCCCGCGGTCGCGGCTGCTGCGGCAGAAGTTCCTCGTTGCCCTCGGCTTCTCGGCCCTCGCCCTGGTTCTGCTCCCAGTCGCTTCCCTGCTCGTGGGGTGGGCGTTCTTCGGCTGGGCACCGGTGCGATCACCCCTCGGTCTCACCCTCGGCACGCCACAGGCCCTGCTCCGGCTGGCGATCATCGTCGGCTACCTCGCCGTGGTGATGCTCTTCGTGGCCGCACTGGCTTTCCTGGTGGGGGTCTACACCGACGCGCCGCTGGGCGCCGTCGGCGGCGCGGTGCTGCTTGTCATCGTGTCCAACATCCTCGATGCGGTGACTGCCCTGGGCACCCTGCGCGACTTCCTGCCCACCCACTACCAATACGCGTGGGTCGACGCCCTCGGCTCCACCGTCACGTGGAGCGGCATGGCCCGCGGTGCCATCTCCTCGCTTGCCTACAGCGCCGTACTTCTGCTCCTGGCCTGGCGCCACTTCCTGCGCAAGGACATCCTGAGCTGATCTGGCCAGTTCAGCGGCCCTGCGGCGATTCCGGGTCCGGCGTGATCATGCAAAAGTGCGGGCGACACGCCGTAAGTCCCGCCATCTGTGCATGATCACGCCAAGGATGCCCAATAGGCGGCAGGCCCGAACCATCGGCGCTACCACTGACGGTGACCGGCTCGCGGGATCGTCACGGCGGCCCGCCGTGCAGCCAGTCGATCACGCCCGGCGAGCCGATCGCGCCGGCTCGCACCCGGTAACGCTCGAGATCGTCGTCGTCGAGCACGTCCCGCCACTGGCCGCTGGTCCCCCTCTTGAAGAAGTGCGCGGTGTCGAGCCAGTGGCCGAGCTGGGCGTTGGGGGCGGTCATGTGCGCCCGGGACCGCATCGCCTCGAAACCGGCGGCCTGCACCACCTCGGGCCAGCGTGACTCGGGAACGCTGATGGCGAGCCGGTCCGCGAGGCCGCGCATCTGACCCTCGAGATCCCTCCGCAGGTCTTCGAAGTGCAGCATCACCACGTCGATGCCTGCTGCCTCCTGGAACGTTTCGATGTGGTGCAGCATGCGCCGCAGTGACGAGCCGATCTCGGCCGGCGGCGCGTCGTTGTCGACCCACCGCCAGAAGCGCTCGCGCTCGCTGCCCGTTGGGGGCGGCTGGTTCACGGGGCCGGGCTCGACACCGTCGATAGCGGCCGCATCGGCCCGGTCCGCGAGGAAGTGCGCGAAGTCCATGTTGTCCTGATGACCGAGCATGGACAACGCCGCGTCGCGCGGGTCGCGCCCCACGCAGATGTAGGTGATCGTCGGGTCGAGCGGGAGCCCGTCGAGCGGCGTGTGCGTCTTGATGAAGCGCCGGTGAGTCTGCGCCTCGAGATCGGCGACGACATCGCGCCTGGCCCGGCCGAGGTAGTCGAGCCAGGGTGACAGGCGCGACAGCGGCTGCTGGAGGACCGGATCCGGCAGGACCAGCAGCGCGCAGATCATCTGCATCCAAGTGGTCCCGCACTTCGCCGGCGTGCTGATCACGATATCGCCGGGGCGCAGCGCGAATCCGCGCCACCGGTCGCTGTCGTGAACCGGCACCCGATAGCGCACCAGCTGGCGGTCAGCCATGAGACGCCCTCACGTCAGGATCATCCGCTCACAGCGCCGCACCGAGCAGCGGCACCCGGGAATGGCGTCCTCGAGGAACGCGTGAGGTTGCCGCGCACAGCAGGCTCGAGCCTACGGGTTGACGCAGGCGACGCTCTCGGCCGCGATCGTCTTCTTGTCGCCGTTGGCCTGCCGCACGTCGTCGAGCTTCTTCTTGCCGTCGGCGTACTTCTTGACGTCGGCCTTGTTGCCGTGCTTGATCAGGATGTCCGCCAGGCAGTTGAGTTGCTTGTCGGTGAGGGACTTCGTCTGAGACTCGGTCTTGAGCTTGGCGACGACGTCGGACTTGCTCGCCGCCCCGCCACCGCCGCAAGCCGCCACCCCCAGGGTGACGGACACAGCAAGGGCCATACCCCCAGCCCACCGGCTGACCGGACCTGTGCGCAGCAACGGACTTCTCCTCACGACGAAGTGCCCGCGCCTGTATACCAGGACGGCACCTGCGGAGACGAATTGCCCAACACGGTACGGACAGCCGTGAGGGGCGGCGCCGTAGCACCGCCCCTCACGAAAACCGGCTCAGGACTGGCTGGCCTCGCGTACCGAACCGGCCGAGTCGCTGGCGTCGGAGGCGACCGACGCCGTCGCGGACGCACCCTCGTCCTTGACGGTGCTCGCCGCGTCGGCAGCACTCTGCTTCACCTGCTGCACGGCCTCTTGCGCCGGCTGCTGCAGGTTGTCCTTGAGCTCCTGGGCGGCCTCCTTGGCCACCTCGCCGGCCTTCTGGACCACGGGCTGCGCCGCATCCTGGGCCTTGCTTGCCATCCGCTCCTCGACCTGCGAGCTGGGCAGCAGGCTGGAGACCAGCCAGCCGAGGCCGAAGGCGATCACGCCGGCGGCCAGTGGGTTGCCCACCGCGCGGTCCTTGACCGCCTGGGGTGCGCCGGACACCGTGTCACCTACCGTGCTGCCCACCGACGACACAGCGTCGCCGACCGAGGAGGCCACCGAGCCAGCCTTGCCAGAGACCCCGGATGTGCCCTCGGAGGCTGTCCCCATGACCCGGTCCTTCACGCCGGTGACGGCACCGCGGGCCCGCTCGACCTTGCGGCCGACGACCCGGCCAGGGCTGACCTTCTCGCTGAGCGCGTCGACGTCCTGGCTGAGGTCTTGACGCGTGCGCTCGATGTCTTGCCTCAATTCTTCTGGGCTTTTGCCCATTGCACGTCCTCCTTCAAGGTCTGCACGGTCTGATCGGGGACAGGTCGAACCTGACGCAACTGCTGTCGGCCGCGGGCGAAGAGCACGGCGCCGACTATCGCCCAGAGGACTGCGACGATGAGTGCTGCCCATCCGAGCGGCATGACCGCCCCGAGTGCGTACATCAGGGCGGCTGACGCGAAAAGCGCCACCATCCAGCCGGCGAACCCGGCGCCGCCGAGCATACCGGCGGCCTTGCCCGTCTTGACAGCCTCGGTGCGCAGCTCGGCCTTGGCCAGCTCCAACTCCTGACGCATCAGCGTGCTCAGGTCGCTGGTCAGTTCGGAAACCAGGGCGCCTACGGACTTGTCGTCGACGTCGGGACGCCCTCCGTTGCCTGCGTCCTGGCCGTATGTCGAGGTCACGGGTTCACCGGGCCATAGCCCTGGTCGGTACCGGGCTGGTCAGCATCGGGCTGGCCGGCCGGCTCGGTCCAACCGGATGAGTAGCCCTCGGTCGGGTAGCTGCCGGCGACACTGCCGTAGGGCTGGTCGAAGGGCGTTGGTGCCAACGGCTCCGCCACCGGCACTGCGCCGGCCGGCTGGTAACCGGGCTCGCTGCCCACCGTGGGCAGATAGTCGGTGTTGCCGGCCGGCGAGGAGTATTCCGTGGCCGGCAGCGGGGCCGGGTAGTCGGTGCCCAAGGACCGGGGCGACCGACCCTGGCCACCGGAGGCGTTGGCGCTCTTGATGCCGCTGGTCAACCGGCCGGCCACTACACCGGCGAGAGCTGCGCCGAGCAGGAACGGGCCGGGGCGCCGGCGGGCGAAGGTCCGCAGGTCCTCGAGCAGCTGAGCCGGCTCATGCTGTTCGAGGTAGCTCGCGACCTGGTGGGAATTGTCGGCCACCTGTCGGACCAGCTGGGTGCCGAGGCCCGACTTCTCGCTGCTGTCGGCCATGCTCCGCAGCTCTTCGCCGACCGCCCGGATCCCCTTGGCGGCACGGTCGCGCTGCGTCGTGGCCTGTTCGCTCACCTGCTGGCGAGCCTCATAGGCAAGCCGCTGACCCTGCTCCTTGGCTTCGGATACGACCGAGGCCGCCTGTTCCTTCGCCGTGCTGCCGACGTGCTGGGCGGCGTCGGACGCGCTCTGCGCGACGCCGGCTGCTTCCTGCCGAGCAACATCGGTGGTGGTCGCGCCGCCGCTGTCGGGCATCGAGGCACCTAGGTATTCTGTCTCGGTATCGGGGGGACTGCTGCCCGACCAGCTGGGCTCGTTGGGCATGGACATGGACGCCTCCGGAAAGTTGGCTCTGGGGTAGCTCCCCTCGTACCCGGAGAGGGCCCGATAAACACGCCCCGTAGCAGGAATCGAGCAGTTTTCCGTCGGCCGGAGGACGAATCCCCCGGATCAGATCACTTGGTGACACAGCACGAACAGGGCGTAGTGGTCAGCAGCAGAACCACGGGAAGATGGGTCCTCGACTGCGAGTCAGGAGGCGAATATGAGGATGGTGGCAACGGAGTACCTCTCCCTGGACGGAGTGTTCGAGGAGCCGGGCACGTGGTCGCACCCGTTCTTCGACGAACAGGCCGGGCAGTTCAAGTGGAACGAGTTGTTCGCCAGCGACGCGCTGCTGCTCGGCCGCAAGACGTATGAGGGGTTCGCCGCCGCCTGGCCGGCCATGACTGGCACCGGGGGGTTCGGCGAGCGGATGAACAGCATCTCGAAGTACGTCGTGTCCTCGACCCTGACGACGCTGGAGTGGCCCGGGTCGAAGCTGATCAGCGGCGACGTCGTGGAGGCACTGCGCCCTTTGAAGTCTCAGCCGGGCAACGACCTGTTGCTCTCGGGGAGCGGGCAGCTCTTCCGTGCCATGCACGCCGCCGACCTCATCGACCTCTACCGCTTCATGCTGCACCCGATCGTCCTCGGCGCGGGCCGGCGGCTCTTCGAGGAGGGGCCGGACCGCACCACACTTCAGCTCAGCCACACCGAGACGTTCGCCTCCGGCATCGTGATCCTGGAGTACGAACCTGCCGAGCGGCGGTAGGCGCCGGCGACGCTGCCGCGCTAGGCCTTGCTGACGGCGCCAGGCCGCCGCCCGCCATCAGGACGGCTGCAAACACTCGGATCGGCCTCATCAGGCGTCCAGCGCGTCGGGCATGCGGCCCAATGCACAGGGTCGTGACGACGGCTCCACGACAACGGGACTACGTTCATTTTCTCGGCTTCCACTGTGGATCCCCGGACCGTGCATGCGAGGCGGCGCACATTCATGAGTACGGACCCACCGACCGGCCGTCTTGACGGGGAATTCCTGGCGGCGGTGGACCGACGGCTCGCTGCGGCCGACGCGCGCCTGGCGGCCCGTTACCCAGGTGACCTTGGCGGCCGCCAGCCGGTGCACACCGTCTACGTACCCGCCGACCGTGCCGACGTCGCCAACTGGGGTGTCGAAGCGCTGGCTCTGATGGACGCAATGCCGCAGGACACGCTGCCGGCTGACGCCGAGGTATCCGCACGGGTGCGCGCCAAGCTGGCGACCCAGCCCATCGAAGACCTGCGGATCGACTTCGAGGACGGCTACGGCGCCCGCGCGGACACCGAGGAGGACACGGCAGCAGCGGCCACGGGAGCGCGCCTTGCGCACCTGCTCGGCGGCCCTGGCGGCGGCCCGGCCGTCGGCGGCATCCGGTTCAAGAGCCTGGAGACGACGACCCGCCGGCGGGGGCTGCGCACGCTGGACCTCGTCGTCGACGCACTGCTGGCGGCCGGCCCGCTACCGGACGGCTTCGTCGTGACGCTGCCCAAGGTGACCTCTGTCGACCAGGTGGATGCCATGACCAGCGTCTGCTCGCGGCTCGAATCGGCCCACGGGCTGACTGTCGGCCGCCTGCGGTTCGAGATCCAGATCGAGACGCCACAGGCGATCCTGGGCGCCGACGGAACGGCCACGGTGGCCCGGATGGTGCATGCAGCCGGCGCCCGCTGTGCCGGGCTGCACTACGGCACGTACGACTACAGCGCCGCCCTGGGCATCGCGGCGGCCTACCAGAGCACGGAGCACCCCGCCGCCGACCATGCCAAGGCAGTCATGCAGGTCGCGGTCGCCGGCACCGGCGTGCGCCTGTCCGACGGGTCCACCAATGTCCTGCCGACGGGGTCACAGTCGGAAGTGCGAGCGGCGCTGGCGCTGCACGCCCGCCTCGTGACCCGCTCGCTACTGCGCGGCTACTACCAGGGGTGGGACCTGCATCCCGGTCACCTGGTCAGCCGCTACCTGGCCACGTACGCCTTCTACCGCTCGGGCCTGTCGGCGGCGGTCGAGCGGTTGGGCAACTACCTTGCCCGTACGGCAGCAGGGGTGCTGGACGAGCCGGCCACCGCCCAGGCGCTGGCGGCCTTCCTCACCCGGGGGCTGCACTGCGGGGCGCTCGACGAGGCCGAGATCGGGGTCGACCGGGGCACCGTCGAGGCGCTGACTGCCCGGCGGGCGCCGTGACTCGCTTGGACCTGTTGATTCGCGGGCGGCGGGTGGTGCTGCCCGGGGGCCAGGTGGCCGCATCGGTCGGCGTTGCCGGCGGCCGCATCACCTTCGTCGGGCCGTATTCGGCAGGTCTGGTGGCCGACCGCATCGTGGAGGTGGCCGACGACGAGGTGCTGCTGCCCGGCCTCGTCGACACTCACGTGCACGTCAACGAACCGGGGCGCACCGACTGGGAGGGGTTTGCGACGGCGACGCGTTCCGCGGCCGCCGGCGGGATCACCACCATCGTCGACATGCCGCTGAACAGCATTCCTCCGACGGTCGACGTGGCCGCATTGGAGGTGAAGCGGGCGGCGGCGCGGGAGAAGTCCTATGTGGACGTCGGCTTCTGGGGTGGCGCGGTACCGGGTAACCTTGGCTCGCTGCGGCCGCTGCACTCGGCGGGGGTGGTCGGCTTCAAGTGCTTCCTGCTCGACTCGGGAGTGCCGGAGTTCCCGCCCCTAGACGCCGGGTCGCTCACCGAGTGCCTCGAGGTGCTGCGTAGCTTCGACGGGCTGCTCATCGTGCACGCCGAGGACGCCGGTGCCATCGCGGAGGCGCCAGCAGCTCGCGGTCCCTCGTACGCCGCCTTCCTGGCCTCCCGTCCGCCCTGGTCCGAAAAGCTCGCCATC
Organism: Pseudonocardiales bacterium; assembly: GCA_040003795.1. GTDB lineage: Bacteria > Actinomycetota > Actinomycetes > Mycobacteriales > QHCA01 > QHCA01. The sequence continues at coordinate 22,382 of JBDUBV010000021.1, forward strand.
GCCTCGGTGATCGCGGCCGCGCGACGCACCGGCGCACGGGTCCACATCGTGCACCTGTCGAGCGCCGAAGCCCTGCCGATGATCGCCGCCGCGCGCGAGGACGGCGTGCGGATCACGGTTGAGACCTGCCCGCACTACCTGACCTTCACAGCAGAGCAGGTGCCGGACGGCGCTACGCAGTACAAGTGCTGCCCGCCGGTCCGGGAGGCGGCCAACCAGTCACTGCTGTGGCAGGGCCTGACCGATGGGGTGCTCGACTGCGTCGTATCGGATCACGCCCCCTGTAAGCCGGACCTGAAGTGCCTGGACACCGGCGACTTCGGCGCGGCCTGGGGCGGGATCGCGGGGCTGCAGGTCGGCCTGTCGGCGGTGTGGACGGGCGCGCGGGCGCGCGGGCACATCCTGGGCGACGTGGTGCGGTGGATGGCCGCCGGCCCGGCTGCGCTGGCCGGGTTGGACCGCAAGGGCCGGATCGCCGTCGGCTGCGACGCGGACCTCGCCGTCTTCGCGCCGGAGGAGGACTTCGTCGTCGACCCGGCACAGCTTCACCACCGCAACCCGATCACGCCGTACGCCGGGCGATCCCTGTCCGGGGCCGTCCGCAGCACATGGCTGCGCGGGGTGGAGGTCAGCGGTGATGCCCCCCGCGGACGGTTGCTGACGGGCGGCTGAGCACCGGCACGGGCGGCCACGGGATCAGGGTCGGCGAGGCAGGAGTTGCTCGGGCACCAGCTCAACTGCCGTGTTGCGCGGTTGTACGACTGGAAAGCGACGCCGATCCCGTGTGGCGAACGCGGTGACGTCCAGGCGCTCAGCCGCAGGCACCGCGCTGCGCCAGGGCAGGTGGACACGCTCGTCCCGTGCTGGACGAAGCTGGTCGCAGAGATCCGCGGTGCCGATCCAGCGCCCTGGTGGTCGCGACCGGCAACGACTAGCCCTCAGCAGTGGGCGGCCCGGCTCGACGGGCTCGATCGGTACGACCGTCATCGTCACGGAGTGGGGCTTCGACACCGGGTCGACCGAGCATCATGCGGTCGACGCGCGGGAAGTGCGGTGTCCCGTTCCGCAACCAGTTCCGCACCGGCCGCGGCCTGTCAACGACAACGTGGAGCATCCAGCCGGACAACGAGCCGGCCCTCGTCCGCCCGGACTGGCGCACCGTGGGGCACGTTCGCGCACGCGTACATCGCGAGCCAGGACATGAACAGCGCACGTCGAGCCTGGACGCGACCTCGTCGGGCAACCGCCCGGGTCCATCGACTCGCGGATCGACCTTGCCGCCACCGAACACCGCTTCGTCGCCGGTGGCGGTCAGTTGTGGTCCCCGGGCGAGGTCCCGCTCGACCTCGACCAGCTGGTTGGTGTCGCCGAGGCGGACC
>JBDUBV010000138.1:0-7147 GCA_040003795.1 Pseudonocardiales bacterium
GCCGCCACTGCTGCCAGCAAGGAGCGCATCAGCGCGTCGTCAGCGGCCATCGTTGTCCCCCCCTCCTGCGTTTCAGGGGCGGCGTACGACGATCGCGGTGGCCATCGCCGCGACCCCCTCGCCCCGCCCGGTCAGCCCGAGCCCGTCGGTGGTGGTCCCCGACAGGCTCACCGGAGCGCCGCCCAGGCGGGCCGACAGTACCGCCTCGGCCGCCGCTCGGCGCGTCCCGATCCGGGGGGCGTTACCGATGACCTGCACCGCCACGTTGCCGACCCGGTAGCCCGCCGCGCCGAGTAGCCGGGCCGTCTCGGCGAGCAACTCGGCGCCGGAAGCGCCGGCCCACCGCGGCCGGCCCACGCCGAACAGTGACCCCAGGTCGCCGAGCCCGGCGGCCGAGAGCAGCGCGTCGCACATCGCATGGGCAACCACATCGCCGTCGGAGTGCCCGGCCAGGCCGGGGAGGCCCTCCCAGAGCAACCCCGCCACCCAGCAGGGCCGGGCCGGGTCCACCGCGTGCACGTCCGTGCCGACCCCCACCCGAGGCAGGATGGCAGGGGACTGGCGGGCGAGCACCGCCTCGGCGCGCAACAGGTCGGCCGGCCGGGTCACCTTGAACGCCTCATCGGCACCGGCAACGGTCCAGACCGGCAATCCGAGGCGCTCGACGAGCGTCGCGTCGTCGGTGGCCTCTGCGGCCGCGCGCGGGTCCTGGGCGTGCGCCTGCTCGAGAACACCGCGGCGAAATCCCTGCGGCGTCTGAGTGGCGTAGAGATCAGACCGCTCCAGCGTGGCGGCCACCCGTCCGTCGCTGCCAAGCCGCTTGACGGTGTCGGAGACGGCGAGCACAGGCACGACCGCCTCATGGCCGGCCAGGACGGCATCGACCACCGCGTCGACCACGGCCGCGGGCACCAAGGGACGGGCGGCGTCGTGCACCAGGACGACGTCGTAGTCCTCGGGCACTGCGGCCATGGCGCGCCTGACCGACTCGCTGCGGCTGTCACCGCCGGCCACGACCACGACGTCCACACCCAGCAGGGCGCGGACCGCTTGGACGTGACTGGGCGGTGCGGCAACGACGACCAGAGGAACCGATCGCGCGGAGGTCAACGAACGTACTGCATGCACCAGCATGGGCGTGCCGGCAATCAGCCGCAGGGACTTGGGGGTGTCCCCGCCCAGGCGATCGCCACGCCCGGCTGCGGGCACCAACGCAACCACTCGGCCGGGCACGCTAGGTGTTCCCCGCTCGCGAAGAGGCCGGAGTTAGGAAGCGAGAACCTCGTCGAGCAGGAGCTCGGCCTTGTCCTCGTTGGTGCCCTCGGCGAGCGCCAGCTCGCTGACCAGGATCTGCCGGGCCTTGGACAGCATGCGCTTCTCGCCGGCGGACAGCCCTCGCTCGCGGTCGCGGCGCCACAGGTCGCGCACCACCTCGGCAACCTTGTTGACGTCGCCCGAGGCGAGCTTCTCCAGGTTGGCCTTGTAACGCCGCGACCAGTTGGTCGGCTCCTCGGTGTGGGGGGCGCGCAGCACCTCGAACACCTTGTCGAGCCCTTCCTGGCCCACAACGTCGCGAACCCCGACGATCTCGGCGTTATCGGCGGGCACCCGAACGGTCAGATCACCCTGAGCGACCTTGAGGACGAGGTAAATGCGCTCCTCGCCCTTGATGATCCGGGTCTCCATAGCTTCGATGAGTGCGGCTCCGTGATGTGGGTACACAACGGTCTCGCCGACGGTGAAGGTCATATGCCAGAAGCCCCTTTCGCTGGACCCAGGGTAACACGGACCGCGCCGCCTCAGTCGACTGTTGCGGCACAAACCCGCAGGTCAGGGCGGTGTACGAGAAGAAATCCGGGCTTGACAAGCCCGGGCACATCTGCATGCAGCGATCGGTCTGGCATATCGGGCCGCACAGGAGAACACTGAACGCAGTTCGTACGGAGAAGGGGGTGTCGGTGGCGTCGCGGCGTCCTGATGACGAGCCGCCCGGCGTGCCGCCGGAGTGGCACGGCTTCGTCGTGCCCGACGACATCTCCGAGCTCGACTCGGAGATCGAGCAGTTACGCCGCGAGCTGGCCGCTCCGCGGCGGCCGATCCTGCAGCGAGTGTTCGAAACCCGGCGTTGGCAGCAGTACGGCCTGTCGGGCCCGCTGATCCTCGTCGTGCTGCTCGTTGTGCTGTTCTTCGCCAGCCTGGTCTTCCTCCTCGTGCCGGTCGCCCCCCGCTCCCCCCAGTCACGCCCGCTGGCTCACCCGAGTGCCGCCGTCGGGGCGGTCGGCGGTCTGCTGCCCGACCTCGCGCTGCCGGTCGGCGCCACCGGCGCTGTGCGGTTGCGCACGCTGCGGCCGGCAGTTGTCGTCGTCGTACCCGATCAGTGCGACTGCGCAGCGCTCATCGGCGACGTCATCTCCAGTACGAGCGCCGGCCGGGTGCACGTGCTCTTCGTCGGGCTGAAGGCCGATCCCCGGCTGCCCGGCACCGCGCCGGTCGAGCGGGTCCGCAGCGCCAGTGATGCGGAGGGCCAGCTCGCGAGGGCCTACGCCGACGGCAGCGACGTGGCCGGGCCGACCGCACTGTTCGTACGAGCGGACGGCACCGTCATCTCCATCCTGCGCAATGCCCGGGCCGGCGTCGACATCCACCAAGAGGTCGACGCGATCGCCAGCGGAGGCGGTGCCGCCCCCTACCGCGGTGATCATGGAAGTTTGGTGGGCAGGTACGGGGTGGATTCAAGCCGTCAACGAAACATCGGGTGGATCGGACGGGTGGGACAGTAGCTGGTCGAGGGCTTCGGCTGGGGTTTTCCAGGCGAGGCGTTTGCGGGGCCGGTTGTTGAGTTTGGTGGCAACGTGCTCGAGGTAGGCGGCGGCGAACAGGGGGGTCGCCCACCAGAGTTCCATGATCAGTACGCGGGCGGCAGGGGGCGCCGGCCTCAGCCGGTGGCGCGCAGCAGCGTGGCGTACAACGTGAGGCCGGGGCCGAAGGCCATAGCGACGACGTAACCGCCGGGCCGGGGTGGGCGGGTGCGCTGCAACTCCTCCAGCACCAGAAGCACGGTGGCCGACGAACAGTTGCCGTGCCGGCGCAACGTTTGCCGCGAGGCATCTAGCGCGTCGGCCGGCAACGACAGCCGCTCCGCCACCACGTCGAGGATCCGCGGGCCGCCCGGATGCACCGCCCAGGCCTCGACGTCGGCGGGGCGCAGGCCGTGCCGACCGAGCAGGGTCTCGATGACCGACAGCACGTGCTCGGCCAGCACGTCGGGCACTCGCGGCGACAGGCCCATCCGGAACCCCAGGTCCGTGACGTCCCATGTCATGTGGTCGGCCGTACTCGCGTCGGTACGCGCTACCACGTCGACCACCTGCAACCCCGACGTCGTGCCGACCGCTGAGCCGGGCTGGAGCACAACCGCTGCGGCGGCATCGCTGAACAGCGCGTGGGCGACGACTTGGTCCGTGTCGCCGGTAGGCGGCTGGACGTGCAGGCTGGTGAGCTCCAGGCACAGGAGGACCGCCGGCCGCGCCCGGGCGGCCACGAAGTCGCTGACCGCGCCGAGCCCCGGGATGGCGGCGTAGCAGCCCATGTGCCCGACCATCAGCCGCTGCACGTCGGAGCTCATCCCGAGGTCGCGGGCCAGCATGATGTCGATGCCCGGCGTGGTGTAGCCGGTGCACGAGGCAACGGCGAACAACCCGACGTCGCACGGGTCGAGCCCGGCGCGATCCAGGGCGGTGCCGACTGCCTCCTTGCCCAGCGGCATGGCCTCGGCCGCGTAGCGCTCCATCCGGGCACCCGTGCCCCAGCCGGAGATGTCCTCGTCGAGCGGGTTGACCACCCCGTGCCGGCTGTGCACGCCGGCGGAGCGGAAGATCCGCTCGGCCAGCCGGCTGCCGGCGTAGTGCCGGCTGAAGAACCCGGCCCACAACTGGTCCTGGTCGCGGGTGGCGGGGAAGGCCTGCGCCGCACCGGTCACTACTGCCGATGCCAGCAGCTTCACCAACGCGGCACCTCGGCGTCGTTCTCCGGGTCACGGCCCAGGGCTGCCATGCCGAGCCAGTCGGCGCAGACGTCGCTGGTGGCCGGCTGCAGCGAGCCGCAGCGGGCGTCGCGGAAAATCCGCTCCAGGGGATGTCCCCGCCGGGTGGCCGACGTGCCGGCCGCCTCCAGCATGGACGCCGCGACCTCCATGGCCGTCTCACCGGCCAGCAGCTTGGCCCGCCACACCCAGCGGTTGGTCTCGGCCACACCCGGCGCCGTGTCGATCCGGCGCGCCGCCTCGAGGACGGCTAGCCGGGCAGCGGCCACCGCAGCCTCAGCCCGGCCGATGCGGGCCCGGATCAGCGGCAGCCGGCCCAGCCCGCGTTCGGTGACATGCCCGACCGCAGCGTCGACCGCCGACTGGGCAACCCCGACATAGACCGCTGCGTAAGACGCCACCAGCCACTGCGGCATCACCTGCGCCAGCAGCAGGGTGAGTCCCTCCAGGCCGCCCAGCAGCGCGTCCGGCGGCGCGACGACGTCGAGCGCGACATCCTGGCTGCCCGTCGCCCGCATACCCAAGGCGTCCCAGGTCTGCTCCACGGTGATGCCGGGGCCGGCCGGCACCAGGAAGTGCGACACCGCCGGGGGTTCCGAACCGGCTCGCTTGGCAGCCACGAGGTAGCCGTCGGCGTAACCCGCGCCGGACACGAAGGTCTTGGCTCCGGTGATCCGGAAGCCGTCGTCGACCGCCTCGTAGGAGGTCGTGAGCGCCGACAGCCGCGACCCGGCGCCTCGCTCGCTCATGGCCACCGCATAAAGCGCACCGTCGACGGCGGCCCGCAGCACCCGGTCGCGCATCCCGAAGTAGGTCTCCGGTACGCCGAGCGCGCGGGCCAGTTCATCAGGGGTCCCCGACAGCGCACCGGTCACGGAGGCGTGCATGTTGAAGACCAGCGCGGTGGCACCGTTGCCGGCGGCCAGCCGCATCGCCACCTCGGCGTAGTCGGTGAAACCGGCGCCCGGGCCACCGAGCCGCGGCGGGACCATCAGGCCCAGCAGGCCGGCGGCTCGCAACGCCGCGAAGTCGGCCTCCGGGAACACCCCGGCCCGGTCATGGACCGCCGCCCGGTCGGCCAACTGGGGCACGAGCGCCTGAGCGGCGGCCAGGGCGGCCGCCGGGTCGGCCAGCCGCGCGGGCCGCACCCGCGCTGGCGTCTCGATCATGCCGGCAGCTCCTCCTTCGTCCCGTATCCCTGAAACAGTACGGACGTCGACCGGGTGGGCACCATCCGTACCGCGGCCCGTCGGTGCAGCAGCCACCGGACTGAATCCACGATGGAAGGCCGCAGGCCGCTGAGCCGCACCGGCACCCCGTGCCCGGCGCACAAGCTGAGCAGCTCCCGGCGGTCGACGAACAGCGCCGGGTCGTGGATACCCTTCGGGGCGCCGCCGGGCAACGCCTCGGCGACGGTGACGGCGATCACCCGTGCGGCGCGAGTGGCCGCGATCGTGTCGAGCACCAGCGTGCCGCCTGGCCGCAGGACCCGGCATGCCTCGGCCACGGCGCGCGGCAGATCGGTGACGTGCTCGAGAATTTCCCCCGCGGTCACGACGTCGGCGACACCGTCCGGCAACGGCAGGCGGAGCACGTCGGCGCGGGCCACCAGCACCCCGTGGTCGCGCGCCTGGGGAAGGGCGGTCGGCGACAGGTCGAAGCCGATGTGTCGGTAGCCGCGGGCCGCGGCATGGTCGGCGAACAGGCCAGCACCGCAGGCCAGGTCGACCAGCACGGCGCCGGGGCGACGCGCCGGCGGGACCAGCCGGGCGCGGGCCGCGGCGATCCAGTGCAGCATCGCGAAGCGCCCGCGCGGCGGCCACCATTCGGCGGCCAGGTCGTCGTACTGCCGCACGTCGTTGCGCGGTCTGCTGGGCGCCTGCACGCCGCCAAGCCTGACACACTTCGCGGCATGTTCGGCCTCGGGCGGGTGGCAGCGCTGCTGCGCTCCTGCCATCCCGAGCCGACGCTGGCCGTGACGCTGGTCGCCGGCGCGCTGGCCGCATCGAGTGGTCGGGACAGCCGTGGCGTGCTCGCAGTCGCGGCGGCAGTGCTCGCCGGGCAACTCTCGATCGGGTGGTGCAACGACTACGTCGACCGTGACCGCGACCGCCGGACAGCGCGCAGCGACAAGCCGCTGGTCAGGGGAGATGTGCCGGACCGGGTCGTGGCGGTTGCGGCCGGTTCCGCCCTGCTGCTCAGCCTGCCGCTCTCGCTGCTTTCCGGGCTGCTGCCGGGCGCGCTGCACATGGTGGCCGTGCTCTCCGGTTGGGGCTACGACCTGCGGCTCAAGGCCACCAGCCTGTCGGTCCTGCCCTACGCCGTGTCCTTCGGCCTGCTGCCCGCCTTTGTCGGGCTCGGCCGGCCGGGCGCGCACGGTGTGCCGGCATGGTTGATCGCTGCGGGAGCCCTGCTGGGCTCCGGGGCGCATTTCGCCAACACGCTGCCGGACTTCGACGATGATGCCAGGACGGGGGTACGCGGACTACCGCACCGCCTGGGTCCGGCCGCCAGCCGCTGGTCTGGCGCGATGCTGCTGCTGGCGGCGTCGGTGGTCCTGGCGCTCGGCCCCGCGGGTCCGCCGGGCCCGGCCGGATACGCTGCGCCGGCCCTCGCGGTCGTCATCCTCGGCGGCGGACTGGCCCTGAGCCGGCGCGGCGGATCGCGGGCAGCCTTCCGTTCGGTCCTCGTGGTTGCCCTGATCGACGTGGCGCTGCTGCTGTTCCGTGGCCCCGCGCTGGGCTGATCGTGCCGGCAGTTACGCTGGGCGGCGCGTCAACGGATGCCCTGAAGCCCCGCCGGGAGGATCAACGCTGTGAGCCGCGTCAGGAGCATCGGGTTGTTCCTTTTGGCGGCAGCCGTCCTACCGCTGGGCACCGCCTGCGGCTCGGGGCAGGTCGCCGCGACGGCGCTGGACGTCTCGGCGGTCGAGGGTGCCAACGTCCACCGCGGCGGGCTGGATCTGCTCAACGTGCGGATCGCCAACCCGCCGACCGGCTCATACCCCTCCGGCGGCAACGCCCCGCTGTACGCGACCATCACGACCGACTACCACACCACCGACACGCTCCTGGCGGTGCGTACGGACGCCGCCAGTGGCGTCAG
>JBDUBV010000139.1:0-7120 GCA_040003795.1 Pseudonocardiales bacterium
AGAGGATCATGATCGCGCCGGTGTAGACGATGATCTGCACCATGCCGATGAACGGTCCGGACTGCAGGACGTAGAACACGCCGAGGCTGAACATCGTGGCGACCAGGCACAGCGCCGAGTGCACCGCATTGCGCGCCAGCACCATACCGATCGCCCCGGCCAATGCGATGGGAGCGAGGATCCAGAAGGCCACCGCCTCGCCGGTCGTGACCGCAGCACCGGAGGCTGCGGCGGCCAGGGTCGCGGTCACTCGCGCTCCTCGTGCACCGCGGAGGTCTCCGGCCGCTGCGCGCCGGCCGACGCGCCCGGGTTGGTCATGGCGCTGATGTAGTAGTCACGTTCGGTCTCGCCGAGCGTCATCGCATGCGGCGGGGCCTGCATGCCCGGCAGCAGCGGCGCCATCAACTGCTCCTTGGTGTAGATGAGGTCCGAGCGGCTGTCGGAGGCCAGCTCGTATTCGTTGGTCATCGTCAGCGACCGGGTGGGGCAGGCCTCGATGCACAGGCCGCAAAAGATGCACCGCGCGTAGTTGATCTGGTAGACCGCGCCGTAGCGCTCACCCGGGGAGAAGCGGGCTTCCTCGGTGTTGTCGGCGCCCTCGACGTAGATCGCGTCGGCCGGACACGCCCACGCACACAACTCGCAGCCGACGCACTTCTCCAGGCCGTCCGGGTGCCGATTGAGCTGATGGCGCCCGTGGTAGCGCGGCGCGGTCGGCTTGACGTCGTACGGGTATTGCTCCGTGGCGACCTTCTTGAACATGGTGCTGAAGGTCAGGCCGAAGCCCTTGATCGAGTCAAGCATCCGGGCCGTCCTCCCCCTCGATGGCGGTGCTGCGGACCGCCGTCGCGACCAGGCGCGGCGACGGCGGGACGACGAGGTCCATCGGCGGCACCGGGAAGGCCAGCGCGTCGTCGGCTGCGACCTCCGCCGCCGTCTGCGGCTCTGCCTTCTTGCGCTCGGGCCACAGGAAGGTGGCCAGCAGCAGCACCGCGAGCGGTATCCCGACGGTGATCAGCAGTTGGCGCCGGTCGTAGTTCTGCTGGCCGAGGACCCGGACCGCGTCGACCAGCAGGATCCACAGCAGGCTCAGGGGTACGAGGACCTTCCAGCCCAGTTGCATGAACTGGTCGTAGCGCAGCCGCGGCAGGGTGCCGCGCAGCCAGATGAACACGAACAGCGCGAGGAAGACCTTGCCGGTGAACCACAGCACCGGCCACCAGCCGGAGTTGGCACCGGCCCACAGCGAGAGCGGCCAGGGCGCACGCCAGCCACCGAGGAACAGCGTCGTGGCCAGCGCCGAGACGGTAACCATGTTGATGTACTCGGCGAGGAAGAACAGGGCGAACTTCAGCGAGGAGTACTCCGTGTGGAAACCGCCGACCAGCTCGGACTCGGCCTCGGGCAGGTCGAAGGGCGCCCGGTTGGTCTCCCCCACCGCCGAGATGAAGTAGATGACGAAGCTGGGCGCAAGCATGATGGCGTACCACGACGGCAGGTGCAGAGTGGCGCCGAACCAGGTCACGGTCGATCCCGACGCCTGGGCGGCGACGATCTCGCTGGTGGACAGCGAGCCGGCGGTGAGGAACACCGGCACGATCGACAGGCCCATCGCAACCTCGTAGGACACCATCTGTGCAGCGCTGCGCAGGGCGCCGAGCAGCGGGTAGGTCGAGCCGCTCGCCCAGCCGGCCAGGACCACTCCGTAGATGCCCAGCGACGAGCAGGCCAGCACGAACAGCACCGCCACCGGCATGTCGGTCAGCTGCAGCAAGGTGTGGTGGCCGAAGATGCTGATCTCGGGCCCCAGCGGGATCACCGAGAAGGCCAGGAACGCGGGCACCGTCGACAGGACCGGCGCCAAGATGTAGACCGGCTTGTCGACCATCACCGGGACGATGTCTTCCTTGAAGGCCAGCTTCAGCCCGTCGGCCAGGCTCTGCAGCAGCCCCTGGGGACCTACCCGGTTGGGTCCGATTCGGTTCTGCATCCGGCCCACGACCCGGCGTTCCAGCCAGATCGTGAACAGCGTCATGACGACGAGGAAGACGAAGATGGCGATGACCTTGGCCAGGATCAGCCAGATCGGCTCGGTGCCGAAGCCGACCGGCTTCGGTGCGGCGGCAAGTGTCATTGGGCCGCCCCCTTGGCGATGAGTACGACGGAGCCGTTGTCGGCACCCAGCGTCGAGCGGACGGCCGAGTCGCGTGACCGGGTGGGCAACCAGACCACGCCGTCAGGCAGGTCGGCGATCACCAGCGGCAGGGTGATGCCGCCGCGGTCGGTAGAGACGGTGACGTTGTCACCGGCCGCCGCGCCGATCGCCCCCGCCGTGTCGGCCGACAGGTGCACGCGCGGCCGCTTGGCCGTGCCGGCCAGGTGCGGCTCGCCCTGCTGCAGCGTGCCCTCGTCGAGCAGCCAGTGCCAGGTCGCCAGCACGGCTTTGCCCCTAGCGGGCGCCGCCGGGCGGCCCGCCAGCACTCGGGGGCCGGCCGGCCGGGCCACGGCGGTCGCCCCGAGCTGCTGCCACTGGGCGCGCACGGACTCGACGGTGCTGGTGCCCAGGTCCACGCCGAGCTCGGCGGCGATAGCGTCGAGGATGCGCCCGTCGGAGAGGGCACCGGTGCCGCGCAGGGTGGTGTCGAAGGGCCGGGTGCGGCCCTCCCAGTCGACGTAGGTGCCGGCCTTCTCCACTGCCGGGGCCACCGGCAGCACGACGTCGGCCCGCGCCGTTACCGCGGAGGGCAGCAACTCCAGGCTGACCACGAAGCCGGCAGTCGCCAACGCCTGCTCGGCGAGCAGCGGGTCAGGCAGATCAGCCGGGTCGACCCCGCCGACCAGCAACCCCGCCAGCTCGCCGTCGCGCGCGGCGGTGAGAATCTCGGTCGTGTCACGGCCGGGTGCCTCCGGCAGGGGGCCGGTGGCCCACGTGCCGGCCAGCTCATCACGGGCCGCTACATCGGAGACCAGGCGTCCGCCGGGCAGCAGGCTGGGCAGGGCGCCGGTCTCGACCGCCCCCCGCTCGCCGGCCCGACGCGGCACCCACGCCAGCCGGGCACCGGTCTCGCGGGCCAGCCGGGACGCCGCTGAGAACCCGCCGGGGGCGCTCGCCAGCCGTTCGCCGAGCAGAATCACCGCGCCCGGCTGATGCAGTGGGGCGCCGGCCCCGCCGGCCCCGCCGGCCTTGCCGCCAAGGGCGGCGATGGCACTGGCCTCGCCGCCCGGAACGGTGCGCAGCAAGGTGCCGCCGAGCTTGCGCAGGCCGTTGGTGGTGAACGGCGCCACCGCGAGCACCTCGGTGCCATGGTCGCGGACTGCCTTGCGCAGCCGCAGGAAGACGATCGGGGACTCCTCCTCCGGCTCGAAGCCGGCTAGCAGCACCGCAGGTGCCGCCTCCAGCTCGGCGTAGGTCAACCCACCGGCGCCGGGTGCGCCGCGCACCACATGGGCGGCGAGGAAGTCAAGCTCCTCGGCCGAGTGGGGCCGGGCCCGCATGTCGACATCGTTGGTGCCGAGTACCACCCGCGCGAACTTGGCGTAGGCGTAGGCGTCCTCGGCGGTCAGCCGGCCGCCGGGCAGCACCCCGACGCCGCCGCCGCTGTCGCGGGCCTCGCGCAGCCCCTCCGCGGCCCGTTCGATCGCCTCGGGCCAGGACACCGCCACCAGTGTGCCGGCGTCGTCACGGACCATCGGCGTGGTGAGCCGCTCGGGCAGGGTGGCGTAGGTGAACGCCCAGCGGCCCTTGTCGCAGTTCCACTCCTCGTTGACCGCCGGGTCCTGACCGGCCAGCCGGCGCATCACCTTGCCGCGGCGCCAGTCGGTGCGCAGCGCGCAGCCGGCGGCGCAGTGCTCGCAGGCCGACGGCGTCGACTGCAGGTCGAAGGGCCGAGCGCGGAACCGGTAGGAGGCGCCGGTCAGCGCCCCGACCGGGCAGATCTGCACGGTGTTGCCGGAGAAATAGGACTCGAACGGCTCGTCCTCATAGACCGCCACCTGCTCCAGAGCCCCACGCTCGAACAGCTCGATGAACGGGTCGCCGGCGATCTCCTGGGAGAACCGGGTGCACCGGGCGCAGAGCACGCAGCGCTCCCGGTCGAGCAGCACCTGGGAGGAGACCGCGATCGGCTTGGGATAGGTGCGCTTGACGTCGCGGAAGCGGCTGGTGGCCCGGCCGTTGGACATCGCTTGGTTCTGCAGGGGGCACTCGCCGCCCTTGTCACAGACCGGGCAGTCCAGCGGGTGGTTGATCAGCAGCATCTCCATGTTGCCCTGCTGCGCCTTGTCGGCCACCGCGGAGGTGAGCTGGGTGTGCACGACCATGCCGTCGGCCACCGTAGTGGTGCACGACGCGACCGGCTTGCGCTGCCCCTCCACCTCGACGATGCACTGGCGGCAGGCGCCGATGGGGCTCAGTAGGGGGTGGTCGCAGAACCGTGGGATCTGGACACCGAGCTGCTCGGCGGCCCGGATGATCAGGCTGCCGCTGGGTACTGCGACCTCGAAGCCGTCGATGGTGACGGTGAGGTAGCCCGGCGGCGCCACGACAATGGGGCTGCTCGTCTCGGTCATCGGGCCGCCGCCAGTGTGAGATCGGTGGCGAAGGGGCAGCAGCCGCGCTCGTAGTGCTCGACGTACTCGTCGCGGAAGTATTCGATCGAGGACACGATGGGGCTGGTCGCACCGTCGCCGAGGGCGCAGAACGCCCGGCCGAAGATGTTGTCGCAGGTATCGAGCAGCGTGTCGATGTCCTCGGCCGTGCCCGACCCGCTCTCCAGGCGCTGCAGGATCTGGGTCATCCAATAGGTGCCCTCGCGGCACGGCGTGCACTTGCCACAGGACTCGTGGGCGTAAAACTCGTTGAACCGCAGCGCCGCCCGCACGATGCACGTGTTCTGGTCGAAGATCATCAACGCCGCGGTGCCGAGCAGCGAGCCGGCCGCGACCATGCCCTCGAAGTCCAGCGGCGCGTCGAGGTGCTCGGCGGTGAGGAACGGCGTCGAGGACCCGCCCGGGGTCCAGAACTTCAGCTCCGAGCCCTCGCGCAGGCCACCGGCGATGTCGAGCAACTCGCGCAGGGTGGTGCCCAGCGGGACTTCGTACTGCCCCGGCCGAGCCACGTGGCCCGACAAGCAGAAGATCTTCGGCCCGGGTGACTTCTCGGTGCCCATCGACGTGAACCACTCGGCGCCGCCCAGCAGGATGAACGGCACCGTCGCTATCGTCTCGACGTTGTTGATGACCGTCGGCGCAGCGTAGAGGCCGTGCGTGGCCGGGAACGGCGGGCGCAGCCGCGGCTGCCCGCGGAAGCCCTCGAGAGAGTCGAGCAGGGCAGTCTCCTCGCCGCAGATGTAGGCGCCTGCTCCACTGTGGAGCGTGATCTCGAGGTCGAAACCCGTGCCGAGGATGTTGCTGCCGAGGTAACCCGCCCCACGGGCCTCGGCCACGGCGGCGTCAAGGCGACGGCGGGCGTGCACCATCTCGCCGCGGACGTAGACGAAGGCGTGGTGGCAGCGCACGGCATACGCCGCGATGACGATGCCCTCGATCAGCGAGTGCGGGTCGGCCATCATCAGCGGGAAGTCCTTGCAGGTGCCCGGCTCGCCCTCATCGGCGTTGACCACTACATAGTGCGGCTTTGCTGCCTGCCCCTCCGTGCCCTGCGGGATGAAGCCCCACTTCATCCCCGTCGGGAAGCCGGCCCCGCCGCGGCCGCGCAGGCCGGCGTCCTTGACCAATGCGATGACCGCGTCGGGCTCCATCTGCAGCGCCTTGCGCAGGCCCTGGTAGCCCTCGGTGCGCTCGTAGGTTGACAGCGTCCAGGACTCGGGCTCGCCCCAGCGCTTGGTGAGTACGGGAGTGAGCGGCACTCTACTGTCCCCCCGCCGAGGTTGTGGGATACGCCGGCGCGGACTCGCCGCGCTCCTCGGCCAGCCGCAGGCCGGCCAGCGTCGGCTCGCCGGTCGTGCCGCCTGCCACCGCATCCGGCCGCGGGTCGGCGAACCCGGCCAGCAGGCGCTCGATCTCGCGGAAGGTGCACAACGGCGCACCGCGGGTCGGCAGCGGCAGCTCGCCGGTCTGCAGCCTCCGGACCACGTCGACGGCGGACTCAACCGTCTGGTTGTCGTACAGCTCGTAGTTGACGGTCAGCACCGGTGCGAAGTCGCAGGCTGCCAGGCACTCAGCGTGCTCGAGAGTCACTGTGCCGTCCTCCGACGTCTCGTTGTGCCCGACGCCCAGGTGTTCTGACAGCGTCGCGAAGATCTCGTCGCCGCCCAGCACCCCGCACAAGGTATTGGTGCAGACGCTGACCAGGTAGTCACCGGTCGGGCGCCGCTTGTACATCGTGTAGAAGGTGGCCACAGCGCCGACCTCGGCCTTGGTCAGGCCGAGCTCCTCGGCACACAGCGCCACGCCCTCCGAGGTGACGTAGCCCTCCTCCGACTGCACCAGGTGCAGCATCGGCAGCAGCGCCGACCGCGCCTGCGGATACCGGGCGATGATCTCGCGGGCCTGAACCCGCGTCTGCTCGGTCAGCGGCATCAGCGGTCGACCCCGCCCATGACCGGGTCCAGGGAGGCCACCGCGGCGATGGCGTCGGCCAGCAGGCCACCCTCGCACAGGGCACCGACGGCCTGCAGGTTGACGAAGGACGGGTCACGCAGGTGGACACGGTAGGGCCGCGTGCCCCCGTCACTGACGACGTGCAGGCCCAGCTCACCGCGGGGTGACTCGATGGGTACGTAGACCTGACCGGCCGGCACCCGGAAGCCCTCGGTGACCAGCTTGAAGTGGTGAATCAGCGCCTCCATGGACTGGCCCATGATGGTGCGGACGTGGTCGAGGGAGTTGCCCAGCCCGTCGGGGCCCAGCGCCAGCTGCGCGGGCCAAGCGATCTTGCGGTCGGCGACCATGATCGGCCCGGCCGGCAGACGGTCGAGGGCCTGCTCGACGATCCGCAGCGACTCGCGGATCTCCTGCACCCGCACCGTGTAGCGGCCCCAGGCGTCACCGCTGGTGGCGGTTGCCACGTCGAAGTCGTAGTCGGCATAGCCGCAGTAGGGCTCCACCTTGCGCAGGTCCCAGGGCAGCCCGGCGCTGCGCAGCACCGGCCCGGTGACGC
>JBDUBV010000140.1:0-7075 GCA_040003795.1 Pseudonocardiales bacterium
GGCCAAGGGCTCGCTTGGGTCCACATCGTCGAAGAGTCCGACGAACAGCAGCACGAACAGCAGCACCGATGCGATGCCGAATACGGGAAGGGCAAGCGATAGTGGGTTCACGCCGGGTGAGGACAGCTTGGCCAGGTCCAGCTTCGGGGTCACGATAGCCGCGGCCATTCCGGTGTAGTGCATCCCGCAGATTCCGATAGCCATCACGACCGATGCAGCGATCATGGCCCAAACGCGCGTGATGGTGAATGCGAAGAACAGTGCCACCGAGGCCGCCACCACCGCGATCAGTAGCGAAGCGGCGACGACCCATCCGTGGTAGGTGAGGTTCGCGTTCATCTGCATCGCGGACATGCCGAGGTAGTGCATACCGGCAACGCCCAGTCCCGTGATCGTCCCGGCGCCCAGGAAGCGAAGCACGCTCTGTTGGCCACGACTGGCGATGTACAGCCCGATACCCGAGGCCACGGCTGCGACGACCAGCGACAGCAGGGTACGAGTGATATCGAAGCTGAAAGTCACATCGCTGTGGTAGGCGAGCATCCCGATGAAGTGCATCGACCAGATCGCGCCCCCGCCGATCGATATCGCCGCCGCGGCGAGCCACGCGATGGATGCGCCGCCAGTGCGGGATCGGGCCCGGCGGGCGCTCTGCAACCCGCACAGCGACCCGAATACGGAAATGACGAAGGACAGCGCGACCAAGGTGGGATCGAAGGCGGTCGACGTGCCCGAAGACATCCCCGGCATCGCTGACGCCATGGGAAGGATCGCCACGAGCATGGTCAGGCTCCTCGTACCGTGGGGTAGGTCAATCTCATCTTAAGCACCCGTCCACACACGGTGACCGGCAGCATGTCGTATGGTTTGGAGGACGTTAGGCGTAAACAGCAGTTTAGCGGACTTCAACGTGTCGCCTCACAAGCCGGTGGTGGCGTCGCCCCCCGATCCGAGAGTGCAAATGGTGGATCCGTCCCACGCACAAGGTCCAGACTCACAGCCCCACCCTCCATCGGCCGACCGAGGCCGGCGAATGTCCTCGTCTCCTCGACACGGTGCCTTGCGCCCACCAGTGCGGCAGAGGGCCATCGGGGACCCGACCGACAACTCGGCCGACATGGCCCCAGGCAGTGCCCCCGACGGCGTTCCGGGCGATAGGTCCACCGGTACACAACATGCTGTGCCTGTCGGCAAGGCAGCGGCCACGCCGTGGGGGGCGGCCGATTTCCGGCGGTGGGGGATCCGACCGAAGCTGATTGCCGTAGTGCTGGTCCCGACGATGGCCGCGCTGCTGCTCGGGGGCCTGCGGATGGAGTCCGCGCTGGCGACCAGCGCGTCCTACGCGCGGCTGGAGGGCCTTGCCCACGCGCTGCCGCAGGTCGACGCCCTCGTTGACGCGCTGCAGTCCGAACGTGACAGCACCGCCGGCCTGATTTCGGCTTCGCCGCAGAACCCAGCCAAGGTCGCGACTCAGCGCCGTCAGACCGACGGCGACTTCACGGCGCTACGCAACCGCTTGGTCGGTGTCGATACATCCCATGACACGACGCTCCAGCGAAAGCTGCAAAGCGTGCTCAGCGGGCTGGGTAGCCTCGACGTGCTGCGCCGCAGGGTGGATTCGTCGGGGGTGGGTTCGGCGTCGATCACGGCCGGTTACACGACGCTGGTGCAGGGTCTGCTCGGGCTCGCCGGCGAGCTGTCGGCGCAGAGCGGCAACGGCGACCTAACGCGACGGGCAACCGCCCTGGAGTCCCTCGCCGGCGCCAAGGAGGCGGCGTCCCAGCAGCGGGCCATCCTCTACCGCGCACTGCTCACAGGCGGTTTGCACGGCAGTGCGTTCACCGATCTCGTCGCCGCCAAGACAGCACAGACGGTAGGCGTGACCGCTTACCAGCACGCCACCACGGCGGCTGGTCGGGCGCTGTACCGCGTCACGGTCACCGGCCCCGCGGTCGATAAGGCGTCCGCACTGCTGAGCCAGGTATTGAACACAGGGTCGACTCAACGCCTGGGGCTCAGTGCTTCGCAGTGGCAGACGGCAGCATCGGATCAGATAGGGCGAATCGGTCAAGTGCAGGCCGACCAACTCTCCATCCTCGCCGGCCGCATCCACTCTCTGGGCCAGTCGGCCCGCAACGATGCACTCACCAGCGCCGGAATCATCTACCTCATCCTCGGTTTCGCTCTACTCGCAACCGTGCTCGTGGCGCGCTCGATCCTGCGCCCGCTGAAGACGCTGCGCTCGGCGGCGCTCGACGTCGCCTACCAAAGACTGCCCGATACAGTCCGGCGACTGCAGGACGCTGATGTGCCTGAGGTTGTCCCCGACCTCGCTCCGATCGGCATCGAAGGCGCGGACGAGATCGGCCAGGTTGCGCGCGCCTTCGACGCCGTGCACACGGAAGCCGTCCGCCTTGCCAGCCAGCAGGCACTGATGCGGGGCAACGTGAGCAAGATGTTCGTCAACCTATCCCGCCGCAGCCAGGCCCTGGTTGAGCGTCAGTTACGACTCATCGACGAACTCGAAGCCGGCGAGCAGGACGCTGAACAGCTGGACAATCTGTTCCGGCTGGACCATCTCGCCACCCGCATGCGGCGCAACGACGAGAACCTTTTGGTGCTCGCCGGCGCCGAGGGCGGTCGGCGGCGCAGCGAGCCGGTGCCGATGCTTGACGTG
The DNA here is from genome assembly GCA_040003795.1 of Pseudonocardiales bacterium. Taxonomy (GTDB): domain Bacteria; phylum Actinomycetota; class Actinomycetes; order Mycobacteriales; family QHCA01; genus QHCA01. Next base: position 2,678 of record JBDUBV010000140.1, read on the forward strand.
CTACGGGCGGCCAGTGCCGAGGTCGAGCAGTACGCCCGCGTGCGACTCGACGCGCAGACCGGCTTCGAGCTGGCTGGAGCGGCGGTGAACGACGTTGTACATCTTGTCGCCGAACTCGTTGAGAACGCGACCACGTTCTCCCCTCCGAGCGCTCCAGTGTGGGTGCGTTCACACAGCCTGGGAGCCAGCGGCGAGATGATGATCGAGGTTGAGGATCACGGTATCGGCATGACGTCCGCCGAATTGCAAGCCGCCAACTCAGAGCTGATCACGCCGGCCGGCATGGACGTCTCGATGGCGCAGTTGATGGGCTTGTTCGTGGTGGCGCGCCTCGCCCATCGGCACGGCATCCACGTGCAGTTGCGGGCGGCACCCACGGGAGGGCTGACGGCCTTTGTCCGGCTGCCCGCGGCCCTGGTCACCTCCTCTCTGGCCGCACTACCACCCAACAGCGAGGTCGCCCAAGAGCCACCCTCCGAAGCGGACAACTCACCGATCTACGACGCACTGCAATCGCAATGGTTTACGAGCCGCATACCGTATTCGAGCGGTTCGGTAACCGAGACCGCTCAGCTGCCCCGCCAGGCCGCGAACTGGCAGTCACCGGGGGACGACGGGTGGCGCGCCGCAGCGGCTCTGGTCACCCCCGCGGCTCAGCCGGACCGGCAAACCGCCGCCGGCTTGCCGGTCCGGGTTCCCGGTCGCAACCTCGTTCCCGGAACGGCCACCCCGTCAGCGCCCCCGGATGCAACCAGACCGGCAGCCAGAGCTTCGGCGCAGGTGAACCCGACGGAGTCCCGGGCGCTCTCGAGCTACCAGCAGGGCATCCACCGAGCCCGCGTTGCCAGCCCCGCGGCAACCAGAGAGCATGAACCAACGGCCGCCGGCCTCGACGAGCAGAAGGTTCAGCCATGAGCACACCGTCACCAGCGACGACCGAGCTCGGGTGGCTGATGGACAACCTGGCTCGGCAGGTGCCCGATATCTCGCACGCCATCCTGGTCTCGGCGGATGGACTGCCGATGGCCCGGACGGCGGACTTCCCAGCTGATCGCGCCGACCAGCTTGCCGCGATCGCCTCGGGACTCACCAGCCTCACTCAGGGCGCCGCCCGCTGCTTCAGCGCCGGCGAGGTGCGCCAGATGATCGTCGAGATGGACGGGGGCTATCTGTTCGTCATGTCGGTCAGTGAAGGCTCCTGCCTGGCCGCACTGGCCACCGCGTCCTGCGATCTCGGGCAGGTGGGATATGAGATGTCCCTGCTGATCACCCGCGTCGCCAATGCCTTGACACCGGCTTTGCGCGACCCGATATCCGACGCCGGCCAATAGGCAACGGCGAGCACGTGGATGAGCCCGGCTCGGAGTCCGCACCGATCGTCCGGCCTTACGCGCTGACCGGCGGCCGGACCAAACCAGAGCACGCCTATCCATTCGAAGCCCTCGTCGTCACCAGCTTCTCCGGCGAACGCCTCGACAGCGGTCTCAGCCCCGAGGCGCACGCAATCTGTGACTTGTGCAGATACAGCCGATCCGTGGCAGAAATCGCCGCGCACTTGCGGGTGCCGCTCGGCGTCACCCGCGTCCTCGTCGGCGACCTTGCCGACGCAGGGCTCGTGCTGGTGCACGCGCCGTCCGAGGAGGCACCGGACGCCGGACTCTTGGAAAGGGTCCTCAGTGGACTTCAACGGCTCTAGCCGGGGGAACACGGCCCGGACCGTCGACTCCAGTCGCGCGACGACCTCAGTCAAGATCGTGATCGCGGGCGGATTCGGGGTCGGAAAGACGACATTCGTAGGCTCGGTCTCGGAGATCGTCCCGCTGACCACCGAGGCGGTGCTGACCGCTGCTGGCGCGCACGTTGACGACCTCAGTGCTGTGCCGGACAAGCAGACCACGACGGTCGCCATGGACTTCGGTCGCGTCTCTCTCGACAGCGACCTGATCCTCTATCTGTTCGGCACCCCGGGACAGCACCGGTTCTGGTTCATGTGGGACGACCTCATCCGCGGCGCAATCGGCGCCGTCGTCCTCGTCGATACCCGCAGGCTGGCCGACAGCTTCGCCGCGATCGACTACTTCGAGGACCGTGGCCTGCCGTTCATCGTTGGGCACAATCTGTTCGACGGCTTGCGCACCCACAGCGCAGCGCAGGTGCGAGAGGCACTCTCGCTGCGGGCAGAAGTACCGATCATCTCGTGCGATGCGCGCGACCGCGAGACCACCAAGACCACACTCATCACGCTCGTCGAGCACGTGCTGGCATTGGGCGGCGGCGCACCCCGCAGACCGTAGCCTCGTGGGAGTCCAAGTCCCCCTCGAACCCGCGCACCATTCATCCGACCCCAGCCTCGATCGCGGCTCGACGACGGCGTTGGGGTCGGGGTCCATCCAAAGCCGGATGACTCGGCCCACGGCCGCGGCAGGTCGAAGCGTGCGTCGATTCAGGTCTTCACCGAGGACAACGTGACGCGCAAGCGAAGCTCGTTGGCCGCGAACTCGCTCGTGGCGTAGAAGTTCAGGGCACCAGTCCAGACCTTCTGAAGATGGGCTTCGCGGCTCCCGCAGGGCGGCCTGTCGATGACCCGGTGCTCAGCCGTGGTAGGTGACGAGGGTGAGAGTGCGTTATCCTCGCGTTCCTCGGACAGCGGGTCCGAGATCAGGCAACGTCTTCGTCGGTCAGCAGGTCCGCCAGTTGACGGGCATTGGTCTGTGCGTAGTTGGCGTAGCAGTTGTTCATCAGTACGTGGGTCTGCTTGGCCTGGGCGGCCAGCTCCCGGAGTTTCGGCGCCCACCCGGCGAGCTCCTCGGTGGAGTAGTGGTAACCGAAGCGCTCGTAGATGTCGCGGCTGGTCCACTTGTCGCTGTGCCCGTGGAACCGGACGACCGCCAGGTCAGAGGTGGCAGCAACGACCGGTGGCACGGATGACGGATGCCCCTGCGGCATGTCGACGACGACGTACGGCAGGCCGTAGGAGGTGAGGAAGTCCAGCGTCTCGGCCCGGTTGTCCTCCGACAGCCAGGTCTTGTTGCGGAACTCGATGCAGACGCGGTACGGCTGCGCCCGTTGCTTGACTTCGAGCAGGTACTGCTTGTTGCGCTTGCCGATCGGGAACCACTGAGGGAACTGGAACAGCAGGGCGCCCAGCTTGCCGGCGATCTGCAGGGGCTCCAGGGCGGACAGGAACCGGTCCCAGACATCGTCGACGAGGGTTGTGTCGAGGTCCTTGAGGTAGAGGTTCTTCTTGCGCTCGTCCGCCGGCCGCAGGTCCTTATAGAGGGCCGACCGCTTGGTCGGATGCTGTGTGAGCAGCGAGAAAGCCTTGATGTTGAAGGTGAAGCCAGGTGGCGTGCGCTGCACCCAGAGCTCGCTGTTGCGCTCGTTGGGTGGGGTGTAGTACGTCGAGTCGACCTCGACCAACGGGAACTGCTCGGCGTAATAGGCCAGCCGCTGCGCTGGGGTCGTCACCTCGTCCGGATACCAGCCGGAGGCCAGCAGGGTCTTGTCGGTCCAGGATGCGGTGCCGACCCGGATGGCGCCCATCGTCAGCCGCCCACGATCAACGCAGCGTGCCTGCCCGCCATCCCGCGGCCGCGCGCTGCAGGGCGAGCGCGGTGTCGATATTGCGGGCGGCGAGCTCGGTGTCCTCGCCGAGCTGCTCGCGGCCGGTCGCGACGACCCGGAAGAAGGCGGCGGCCCGCTCGAGGGCGACGTCGAAGTCACCCTCGTAGGCGCCGGCGAGAATCGCATCGGCCAGTCGTTGGACCGCCTCGGGATCGACCTCGTCCGCGACGCCGGCGACGACCTCGTCGACAGGTGCGTAGGCCCGGCCGGCACGGTAGGCCCTGGCCACCGACTCGCCCTGCCGGCCGCACCAGGTTTGCAGCAGATAGATAGCCCAGAGGGCGCCGGGCAGGCTGTCCGCGGCTGCGTCGCGCCACAGCTCCGACAGGGTGTCGAGGCCCACCTCGTCGACCAGCCGGATGAACTGCTCAGTCGGTCGCCCGTGCTCGGCCCGGCCGGCCTCGACGACGACTGCGGCAGTCGCGTGTGCTAGCTCCAAGCGGGCGTAAGGGTCGCCGTGGCCGGCGTCGCGGGCGAGCCGCTCGACGTCGGCGGCAAGGATGGGGCGCGGGCGGCGCCGCTCGGGCTGCGACACGGGCTCACTCCCCTTCCCTACGCCGGTGAGCCGCCCGGTAGGCGGCCGCTCCCCAGTGTAGGAACCCCTCCCCCGGATCACACAACTTGTGCGGTTCGGGTGGGGAATGCCTGGTCAGCGGGTACCGTTGTGGTCGGTGCCGGTCCGATCCATGCCCCCCGGACCCAACCTTGTCGCTACGAGCGACCAACCGCCGTGAGGCGAGCTGGCGGCACCGGCACCAGGAGAGTGGCCGTCCC
>JBDUBV010000141.1:0-7073 GCA_040003795.1 Pseudonocardiales bacterium
CGGTGTCGTTGGAGTAGGCGTTGTCCCGCCACCACAGGAAGTTGCCCAGCCCGTAGGCGACGTACGTCCTGCCCTGCCACCCCGCTCCGAGGAGGAGGTGGGCGTGCGTGCCCACCACGGCGTCTGCGCCGGTCGCGGCGAGCTGGCGACTCAGAGTGACCTGGGCGGAGTTGGGGCAGGGCTGCCCCTCGGTGCCCCAGTGCAGGTAGACCACCACCACGTCAGCGCGGGCACGGGCGGCCCTGACCGCGGCGAGCAGCCGGTCGAGGGCGAAGGCGGTAGCGATGCCGGGCGTGGTGGTACTGGCGGTCCAGGCCGCCGCCGTGCGGTCGCTGATCTGGCTGGCGGCGATGATGGCGATCCGGGTGCCGCGCACGGTGGTGAGGTAAGGCGCGTATGCCTGCGCCGCGGTCGCCCCCACCCCGATCACCGGCAGCTTCGAGGACCGGACTGCCGAGAGGGTATCGCGTAGCCCTACCGGGCCGTAGTCGACCGCGTGATTGTTGGCCATGGTCACGACGTCCACGCCGGCCGCGGCCAGGTCCGTCAACGCAGACGGGGGCGCCCTGAAGTGGAACTGTTTGGGCTCAGGCGTGCCGCGCTCGGTGATGGCGCTTTCGAAGTTGACCATGCCCACATCGGCCCGGGCCAGGACGGCGCCGATCGGCCCGAGAACGTCACCCGCATGGGTCTGCAGCCGCGGTGCCACCCGCTCGGCGAAGTGCACGTCACCGGCGAAGGCCAGACTCACCTCGCCCGCGGGGCGAGCCGGCGCGCTCGCGGTGGGCCGTGGGGCGACCGGAAACGGTTGGCCGGCCAGGGGCGAGAGTGCGGCGTGCGGCTTGGCTGGTGACGCCGAGCACCCGGCCAGCACCAGCGCTAGCAGGATCGCCGCGGGTCGGCCCATGGGCGGTCATCGTACGGCCGTCAGGCACCAGATAGCTTCGGGACATGCGCACCCTTGTCGTCACCGGAGACCCCCTGACCGTCGAAGACGTGGTGGCGGTGGCCCGCTCTCAGGCACAAGTCGAGTTGGGCGCCGACGTTGCAGCGCGCATGGAACCGAGCCGGCGGGTGGTCGCTGACGCCGTCGATCACCGAGACGTCGTCTACGGCGTCACAACCGGCTTCGGCGCGCTGGCCGACACTTCTGTCGGTGGCGAGGACCTGGTGCGGATGCAGTATTCCCTGCTGCGCAGTCACGCCGCCGGGGTGGGCGCGCCGTTGCCCGACGAGGCGGTGCGGGCGATGCTGCTGCTGCGCGCGCGTACCTTGGCCGCCGGGCTGAGCGGCGTGCGGGTCGAACTGCCGCGCCGGCTCCTGGAGATGCTGCACCTGGGCCTGCTCCCGGTCGTACCGAGTCAGGGATCGGTCGGCGCGTCGGGAGACCTCGCCCAGCTCGCCGCTCTGGCCCTGCCGCTCATCGGCGAGGGGCGGCTGCGACGGGCGGGTGAGTCAGACCTCGAGGGGTGTCCGGCCGCTGATCTGCTCGCCGAGCACGGCCTGTCCCCGCTCGGTCTGGCGCCCAAGGAGGGCCTTTCCCTGCTCAACGGGACCGAGCCGATGCAGGCCCTGCTCGCGTTTGCGGTGCACGACGCACAGCTGCTGGCCCGGATGGCCGACGTGGCCTGCGCCATGAGCGTGGAAGGACTGCTGGGTACCGACCGGCCCTACGACGTCCGGGTGCAGGAGATTCGCCCGCATCCGGGTCAGCAGGCCAGTGCCGCCAACCTGCGCCGGCTGCTGGCCGGCAGCCCGTTGATGGCCAGCCACCGGGAGAGCCGGCATGCCGTGCAGGACTCCTACGCGCTGCGCTGTGCCCCACAGGTGCACGGGGCGGCCCGCGACGTGCTCGTGCACTGCCGGGCGGTGGTGGAAAGAGAACTCGGGTCGGTCGTGGACAACCCGGTCGTCGCCTCCGACGGCGAGGTGATGACGACCGGCAACTTCCACGGTCAACCGCTGGCCTTCGCCGCCGACATGCTCACGATGGCCATGGCGGAGATCGGATCCATCAGCGAGCGCCGGGCCTACCGGATGCTCGACCCGGCCACGTCCCGCGGCCTTCCGCCGTTCTTGGCTCCCGACGCTGGGACCAACTCAGGGTTCATGCTGGCGCAGTACACCGCCGCGGCCCTGGTCAGCGAGAACAAGGTGCTCTGCCACCCGGCCAGCGTCGACACCATCCCGACCAGCGGCAACCAGGAGGATCACGTCAGCATGGGATGGCACGGCGCCCGCAAGGCCGGGCAGGTGCTGGTCAACGTGGGCAACATACTGGCCGTGGAATTGCTCTGCGCGGCGCAGGCCCTCGACCTGCGCGCCACGATCGCGCCGGCCGGCCCGGCGACCGCCGCCGTCAGGGACGAGATCCGCGGGAGGGTGCCGATGATGGATGTCGACCGGGAGGTCACGTCACAGGTCAGGTCGGTGGCGGAGCGGCTCGCCGTGCTCGTCGCGGTGGCCGAGTCGGTCGCCGGTCCTTTGCAGTGACCCCGGACTCAGACGCCGTCGAAGAACTGCACGACCTCGGCCTCGATGTCGATGTGGCGCTCCTCGTGCCCGACGGGCACCTCGGCGCAGGTGCGCTGGAGGAAGTCCGATAGGGCGACCCGCGGGACCTCGAAGAGGGCCTCTCCCGAGGGCGAGCACAGGGCCAGGACGACGACGGTGCCTCCGTCGTCGGAGCCGGGCCATACGCGGACGTCGCCGATGCCGGCCGGGCCGGTCAGCCCGTCGATGATGAGCTGGCGAGCGAAGGTCCAGACCACCTGCGTGTCATCACCGGGTCCGCCGGTGTGGAAGGTGACGTGCACCGCGTATGGATCCGATGTGTCGTACTCCAGGCTCGCCGCGACCGGCAGGGCCGTGCCGTCGGGGGCCACCAGACGCAATGCCAGCTGCGAGTGGACCCGGGTGGAGCGCGGAGCCGTCATCTGCGAGCCCTTCAGATCATGATGGCGCAGGTCTCTTTGGTGCCCCGTGGCATCCGGCGCTAATCGGGTGGAACGGGCGCGTGGCCGGTAGCGTAGGGGCTCCGAAGTCCAAATGGGGATCTCGGCACGTACAACATGCTGTGGGGAATGTGGTGACGAGACCGTCACGGACTCATGACGACATCGCCAGCGATGTCGCCCTGGTGCGCGCACTCGCCGACGGACAGCATGCAGCACTGGCGGAGCTCTACGCCAGATACGGCCGCATAGTTTTTTCCCTGGCCCGGCGGATCGTCATCGACACTGGCCTATCCGAGGACGTGACGCAGGACGTTTTCCTTGCCCTCTGGAAGGATCCGAGCAAGTACGACCCCGAACGCGGTGCTTTCGGCACTTGGTTGTTGTCGCTGACCCACCACCGCGCGGTTGACACGGTACGGCGGGAAGAGGCGGTCCGTAGACGCCGTACGCGAGCGGTCCAACACGGTGAGTCACAAGCACTGACCGACGCGCCGCTGCCCGTAGCCGACGAAGCCATCGTCGGGGTCCGGCGAGACCGGATCCGCAAGGCTTTGCACACCCTTCCGCAGCCACAGCGCGAGGCACTGACCCTGGCCTACTTCGGGGGATACACGCAGCGGGAGGTCGCTGCCATCACGGGAGCGCCGCTGGGCACTGTCAAGACGCGCATGCTGGCCGGGATGCGCCGGTTGCGCGGCGAACTGGCCGAGGACGAGGGTACGACGGGTGAGCGGTCATGACCCGCTCCGACCACGACGAGTTCGACGGGCTCGCAGTCGGCTGGGCCCTGCACGCGCTGGAGCCGGACGAGGAGCACGCCTTCGCAGATCATCTGTCCACCTGTCAGCGCTGCAAGGCCGCGGTGCACCAGTCTGAAGAGGCACTCGGTGAGCTGGCCTACGATGTGCCGCTCGTCGACCCGCCGCCGCAGTTGCTGGACCGCATCCGCCTGGCGACCGGCGCGACGGACATGCCGTCGGCGCGGTTCAGGATCTCCTCGCCGGCTGCGGCCGACGAGCCCGAGAAGACGGGGGAGCCTTCGCGGTCCCGGGTGGCGGAGGTCACCCTCCTCCGCCGGCTCCGCCGCAACAGCTGGGCACCGCTGACCATGGCAGCGGCAGCCGTTCTCATCGCGCTGCTCAGCTGGAACGTCGTCCTGCATGATCAGGCCGGGCACGCCCGGCGGGTCGCAGCCCAGCGCCAGGCGGTGATCGCGAAGCTGACCGACAGCAGCACCAAGGTGGCCTTGCAGGACGGCGCCGGCAAAATCATCGGCTACGTCCTGCAGCGAGGCACCGGTGTGGATGTCGTCTCAGACGGCCTGGCACCCAACAACCGGGCCACCACGACCTATGTCCTGTGGGCCGTGCAGGAGTCGGGCAAGCCGCCGCAGGCGGTCGGTACTTTTGATGTCGTACGCAAAGACCTCGACGTGCGGACCGTCGCCGGCCACGCACCCCTGTCTGATTTCAGCGCCTTTGCCGTGAGCAGGGAGCTGGGGCGCACGTCGCCCGACCGGCCCTCGCAGGTGGTGGCGACCGGGGCGGTGCCCGGCTGAGTTCCCGCATCCGCACCACCATCAGCGAGCGGCGCGATCGGATCCGGGCCAGGAAGAAGATCGGCTTCGCCTACCGCGCCGGCGTGGGTGTCGTCGGTGTGGCTATCGTCGTCGGCGGAATCGTGCTGTTGCCGCTGCCCGGCCCGGGCTGGCTGATCATCTTCATCGGCCTGGGGGTGCTGGCCAGCGAGTTCGACTGGGCCCGTCGCCTGCTGGACTTCGCGAGGAAGCGCGTCGGGAAGTGGACAGAGTGGGTGCGCACGCAGGGCCTTGGCCGCCGGGCCGGGCTTGGTCTGGCCTGCCTCGCGGTGGTCGCCGCCGTGGTCTACGGCTATGTCGCCTGGCAGGGAGTGCCGGAGTGGGTACCCGGGATCGGGTAATCTCGCCGCAGCGAGTTTGGGCGATTAGCTCAGCGGGAGAGCGCTCCGTTCACACCGGAGAGGTCACTGGTTCGATCCCAGTATCGCCCACAGGTGAGGACTGTGCCCGGCCGTGGAAGATCGATGCACGGGTGGTCGCCTGCCAGGTGGACAGCCAGGACGGCACCAGTCGGGCCGGCATCGGCCTGCCCATGAGATAGCCCTGGGCGCGGTCGCATCCAAGGTCGCGGAGGAACGTCAGGGTCTCGCCGTCTTCGATGCCCTCGGCCTTGGCGGCGACAGCAGCATCCCCGTGAGCCCGGCACGCTCATTGGAGGCACGAGCCGCCTCCAGCAAGCCGACGAGCTCATCGGGACCGAAATCCTGCGTCGCCTGACTGCAGTAGATGATTCGCTTCATGGGAACCTCGCCGTTCAGATCGGATGGCAGGCCGATTGCCACAGTGGCGCGTATCCGGCGGGCACCTCGCGCTTCGCGCAACTCCTCAGCAATTCGGCATCGGCTGCCCCCGAGTACCACTGAAGCTGCAGGTGGTCGTCGGCCCCGTGGCTGTACCCAGAACGGGTGACCGGGCTCGGAGCGGAATCCGCGCGAGCCCGGCGCGGGATGTCGATAACATCGCACAATCCGAGCTGCCCGTCGAAGGAGCCTCCGTGAGCGCCGCCCCGCCGCCGTCCGGCCCCGCCGCCGTCCCGGTGCCGGCCGGGACGACGGCCCGCGACGCGCTCGCCACGGCGGGGGTGACCGGTGCCGTGGTGGTTCGCGGTCCGGACGGTGTGCTGCGAGACCTCGACTGGGCCCCCGAGGCTGACTCGAAGGTGCTGCCCGTACGCATGGCCAGCCCCGAGGGCCGGGCCGTGCTGCGGCACTCGACCGCGCACGTGATGGCGCAGGCGGTGCAGGACCTCTATCCCGGCGCGAAGCTGGGCATCGGACCCCCGATCGAGAACGGGTTCTACTACGACTTCGACGTGCCGGAGCCGTTGCGTCCCGAGGACCTCAGGCGCATCGAGAAGCGCATGCAGGAGATCGTCAAGGAGCGGCAGCGCTTCGCCCGACGCGAGATCGCCGACGATGCGGCCTCCGCCGAGTTGTCCGATGAGCCGTACAAATTGGAACTGATCGACCTCAAGGGGTCGGCCGCGGGGCAGCCGGCAGAGGGGTCCGGCGTCGAGGTGGGCGCCGCCGGGCTCACCATGTACGACAACCTACGACCGGACGGCTCCCTGGCCTGGACCGACCTGTGCCGGGGTCCGCACCTGCCGAGCACCCGGGACATCCCGGCGTTCAAGCTGATGCGGGTCGCCGCCGCGTACTGGCGGGGGAGTGAGAGCAACCCCCAGCTGCAGCGGATCTACGGCACCGCGTGGGAGTCCCGCGAGGCATTGAAGGAGCATTTGCACCGGCTGGAGGAGGCCGAGAAGCGCGATCACCGTCGCCTGGGCGCCGAGCTCGACCTGTACTCCTTCCCGGACGAGATCGGGTCGGGCCTGCCGGTCTTCCACCCCAAGGGCGGGGTGATCAAGCGGGTGATGGAGGACTACGTACGGACCCGGCACCTGGAGGAGGGCTTCTCCTACGTCGGCACGCCACACATCGCCAAGCAGGGGCTGTTCGAGACCTCCGGTCACCTGCCGTACTTCGCCGACACGATGTTCCCGCCCATGGAGATGGAGGGCAACGCCTACTACCTCAAGGCGATGAACTGCCCGATGCACAATTTGATCTACTCCTCGCGCGGGCGGTCCTATCGCGAGTTGCCGCTGCGGCTGTTCGAGTTCGGCTCCGTCTACCGGTTCGAGAAGTCCGGCGTGGTCCACGGCCTGACCCGGGTACGCGGGATGACCCAGGACGACTCGCACTCCTACGTCATGCCGGAACAGGCGTCGGCGGAGATCAAGCACCTGCTCTCCTTCGTGCTCGGCCTGCTCAAAGAGTTCGGGCTCGACGACTTCTATCTGGAGCTGTCGACCCGCGACGACAGTTCGCAGAAGTTCATCGGCACCGACGACGACTGGGACGAGGCGACTCAGATCCTCGAGGACGCAGCGACCGAGACTGGCCTGGAGCTCGTTCCCGACCCCGGGGGGGCCGCCTACTACGGGCCCAAGATCTCGGTGCAGGCGCGCGACGCGATCGGGCGGACCTGGCAGATGTCGACGATCCAGTACGACTTCA
>JBDUBV010000022.1:0-23473 GCA_040003795.1 Pseudonocardiales bacterium
CTGCAGCACGCCGGCGCCCACCCCCAGTGCGGCGACCCCGGCCGGCACGACGGCGTCGGTGGTGCCCCGGCTGCCACCAACGACCAGCACGGTGCAGCGACCCTTCTTGGTACCGTCCTCGTGATCCGGCAACGCCCAGTCCGCAGGACCGGCGGGGTCACGACCCGGCGCTCAGACCGGCTCGGCCTTCACATCTTGCTCTGCCGTGGGCGGCGGATTCCGTCGCGGTGCAACATCTCCGTCGCATTGATACCGACCAGGCGCAGATGGTTGTCGGCCGCGCGCTTGTACCGGGTGATCAGCGATCGCAGCCTCAGCGAGACGTCGGCCCACGACTCGCCGCCGGGAGGCCGGTGGTAGAACTTGCCCAGCCGATTGCGCCGTGCGGCCTCCTCAGGGAACCGCCCGAGCACCCCAGCAGTGGTGTGCAGGTCGAGGATGCCGATCTCGGCGGTCCCGCTACCGCTCATCGACGAGCAGCGGCCGATCCCAGGCCGGCGAGGGCCTCTGCTGCCGTGTCGGCCGCCCGACGGTAGGGCGAGGACAAGGCCACTGTCGGCCGTTGCGGTTCGGGCAGCCCGGCAAGCCACCTGCCGACGGAGCGAGCCTGCTCACGCCCGTGGTGCGACAACGGCACGTCCACGTCGCGCTGGGCGAGCTCGATGAGGTCCAGGCCACCGTCCTCGGCAATCTCGCGGGCGACGTTGCCCGTGCCCTCACCGTGGCGGATCAGCCACAGCGCAGCGGGCAGGTTCGGTTGCATCCCCGTCGGCTACCCGTACCGGCGTCTGCCCGGCCGCCGGAGCGGCTTGGGGAGATGGATCGACCGGCAACCGAGGGTTGCCCCCGGCCCCCCTGATCATCAGCTCCCGGATCTGGTCAGCCGGCAGCGGCCGGGCGAAGTAGTAGCCCTGACCCGCGTCGCACCCCAGCGCCACCACCGCGTCACGCTGACCCTTGGTCTCGACGCCTTCTGCGACCACAGTCAACGCGAGCGCGTGGAAGAGCTGCACCACCGCGGCAACGATGGCGTGACTCGCCGCGTCGTGGCCCAGGTCGGCGACGGAGCCCTTGTCGATCTTGACGATGTCGACGGGAAAGCGCTTCAGGAAGCTCAGGGAGGAAAAGCCGGTGCCAAAATCGTCGAGCGCCACCATCACGCCCAAGCTCTTCAGGTCGCGCAGCACCACCATCGCCCGCTCGCCGTCGCGGAGGAAGACGCTCTCGGTGACTTCCAGCGTCAACCGTTGCGGATCGGTACCGGTCATGTCGAGCACCGCCTCGACGGTGCGCGCAAAGTCCGGCGACATGACCTGGTGGGTCGACACGTTGACCGAGATGCTCAAGTCGTGCGTCCCGCCAGGTGTCCGCCACGTGCGGCGGTCCTGGCAGGCCTGCTCCAGCACCCAGCGCCCGATGTCGGTGATGTCGCCTGACTGCTCCGCCAGCGGCACCAGCATGGTGGGGGGAACCAGTCCGCGGGAAGGATGCGCCCAGCGCAGGAGCGCCTCGACACCGCAGATCCGCCCGTCCGCTGCGTCCACGATCGGCTGGTACTCCAGCTGAAGCTCGCCCTCGGCTCTGGCCCGCCCGAGGTCCCGCTGCAGGCTGCCCCGCCGCTGCAGCATGTGCTGCTCGCCGAGTTCGATGGCCCGATAGCGGGCTCCTCCCCTGCGCTTGGCCTGGTACATCGCCAGGTCGGCGTCGTGCAGCAGGTCCTCTGGGGTCGCCGCAGCCGGTCCGGCAAAGGCGATGCCGATGCTCGCTGTGATGGTCAGCTCGGTGTCGGACAGGACGAAGGGGACCGTCAGGCAGGCGCAGATCCGGGCTGCGATCGCTTCGGCCTCTTGCCGGGATCCGAGGTCCTCGCACAGGATCACGAACTCGTCCCCGGACAGCCGCGCGAGGGTGTCACCGGGGCGCACCTGGCCCGTGAACCGCTGAGCTACCGCCACCAGCAGCTCGTCTCCCACCCGATGGCCGTAGATGTCGTTGACCCGTTTGAAGTCGTCGAGGTCGACGAAGAGCACGGCAGCCTTTCGGCCGGAGCGGCTGCTGCGCAGCAGGCAGTGATTGAGGCGATCCAACAGCAGCACTCGGTTGGGCAACCCGGTCAGCGGATCGTGCAGCGAGACTTCCCGGGCCCGGTCCGAGGAATCCTTGAGGTCTGCGCGCGCCTGGGCGTTGATCAGGTACGCGGCCACGACGTCGGCAAGGGTCTGCGCCGCGGCCATCGTCGGGGCGTCCAGCGGGCCAGGGCTGTCCCTGTACAGGTCGAGCGCCCCGAGTTGGATGTCGGCGTCGCGCAGCGGGAAGGTGAACACCGCGGTCAGGCCCGCTTCCCCTGCGCGGGAGGCGAAGGTCGGAAAACGCAGCTCGTACCGAAGATCGGAGGAGACCACGGCCTGGCCCGTCCGGTAGGCCAACAGGCATGGCCCCTCGCGCAACTCTGTCTGCAACTTCTCGAACCGCAACGCCGCGTCGCTGGACGCGGCGATGTAGCGCGGAGCGAGATCGGGCGAGATCAGCGTCACCCCCGCCGCAGTGACCGGCAGCACGTCGACGATGCGCAGCACGAGCTGGTCCAGGATGGCCTGGATCGGGAATTCGGTGAGCATCGTGCGGGCGAACTCGCTCAACACGTCGGAAAGCAACGTCTCGCTCGGCATGTGACCCCCTGCCGCAGCCTGGTCCCTCAAGCCGCGGGCTGACGAACAGAAGCACGCTAGGTAGGCTCAAGCTAACAGACCGTGCGTCTGCCGCGGGGCATTTAGGAGGCAGCCGGCTCCTCGAAGCTCACCGTGACCTCGATGTCCTCTGCGCCGCGCACCAGGCTCACAGCTAGTACGCTGCCGGCCTCGAGGGTATCCAGAGCGTCGTAGAGGTCGTCATGCGCGTGCACCGCGTGTCCACCGACGGTCGCGATGAGGTCTCCGGTCCTGATGCCGGCCCGCTCCGCGGGGCTGTCCTCCTCGACGACGCGCACCAGCAGTCCTTCACGCTCCGACAGGCCGACCGCTCGCCGCAATTGCGCGGCGGCCCCCGACGGGGCGAGGCCGACACCCAGGCGCGGTCGCCGCGGTTGCTCGCCGCGGCCCAGGGCATCGATGCGACCGCGCAACGCGGCGTCGGTGGCCAGCGCGAGATAGAAGCCCTCCCCCAGTCGGTGCGTCGAGATGCCCACCAGTCGCCCCTCGACGTCGACCACCGCGCTGCCCGACGATCCGCGGGGCAGCGGCGCCGTGTGCTCCACGCTGCCGCGGATCCGGCGGCCACGCGGCCCACGGAACGCCCGGTCGACCGCCGAGATCGTGCCGAAGGTGACCCGTGCAGCGCCGCTGCCGCTCCGGCTCACGGCAAAGACTGCACGATCGGGAGTGGGCTCGGCTTCGGACCACTCCGGTGGGACGGCGCCGCCGGTGTTCACGGCGATAACTGCCAGATCGGTGTCGCCATCGGCCCCGCGGACCGTCCCCTGCTCGGTGCGGCCCTCGCCGAATGTGACCGAGGTCGTCTGATCCCTCAGATTGTGGGCATTGGTGACCACCAGACCGTCGGCCACGACGACTCCGCATCCGCGGCCGTCACGACCGATGGATACCACCGCCGGGGCGACCGCGGCCCGTACCCGCTGCGTACTGCCCTGCAACTCGTCCAACATCAGCTCGTCCTCTCAGAGACTCCTAAGTTGCAAGTTAGTACGAACGCCTGCTGCCGCCAAGCGTGTTCGCCGATAGCATGACGCGGTGACCGACACCCGGACGCAGCTGCCTTCTGCTTTGGCCTCAGCACTGGCTCGGGTGGGCGATCGCTGGACCTTGCTGATGATTGCGGCCCTGCTCGAGGGCCCGCACCGCTTCAACGAACTGCAGGTCGCCGTGCCCGGCCTGGCCTCCAACGTCGCCTCTCAGCGACTGAAAGCACTGGTCCGCAACGGCATCGTGGTCAGCCGGCCCTACACTCAGCGCCCGCTCCGGCTGTCCTACGACCTGTCGGCGAGCGGCCGCGAACTCGCCGGGGCCTTGCGCCTGCTCGCCGCCTGGGGCGCCGGCTCGTCCTCGGACATCGAGGCCCCCCGCCACCTGACCTGCGGCAGCATGCTGGAGATCTCCTGGCACTGCCCGACCTGCCGCCGCGTTGTGGAGGACCCCCATGCCGAGGAGCTGCGCTACGCCTGAGCGGGCCTGCTCTGGGCCACCCTCCGCTGAGCCAGCAGGCCCCGGGGCGGCACGGACAGCACCGGCTCGGGTCCGGCACCCACGGCCGTCAGGATGTCGCCGGCCGCGAGCATGCCGGAGGCCGCTGCGCGCTCCATCAGGGCGCTCGGGAACGACAGGCGCACCCAGTCCCCGGCCAGCCGCACCCCCGCAGCGTCCGTCGTGACGCCCGGCCGGATCGCGTCACTGCCCGGGGCGAAGGCGGGCGCGTCCGTGCCCACCCGGGCGTCGATGTCCACGATGCCCAGCGCGGCGGTCTCGGGCCACAGGCCGGCCAGCTCCGTACGCATCCGGTGCGCGAGCCGCCCAGCGTCAAGGCCGCGCTCGGCCGCGTAGGCGTGCAGTTCGACCACCGAGCCACCGGTAGCCCCCGCCCAGGCCGCGGACTCGCTCTCGAAACGGGAGTAGACCGCAATCGAGTCGAGCGTCGGCTCCCGGCTCACCCCGCTGAACGGCAGCCGATGGGCGGCGACGTCCGCATCGAACCAGAAGCGGGCCACGGCGTAGGGCGCCGTCGTGCGCAGTGCCGCCACCTGCCGGGCCAGGCCAGGACCGGCGGCTGCCAGTGCGGATGAGCGGTCGAGCAGGGCGCGCAGGGCTGCGGGATCGGTAGCGAGCACCACATGCGGCGCCCGCAGCGCTGCGCCGCCCTCAAGCGTGACCTGCCACTCGCCGCCGGTCGCCGGCTCGATCGAGTCCACCGGGCTGGCTGTCAGCACGACGGCGCCGTGATCGCCCAGGTAGGCGGCGAGCGGGTCCCAGATGCTGCCCGCGTAGTCGCTGTCGGGGACGTCGAAGAGCAGCCCCTCGGGATTGCCGAGAAAGTAGAAGTGGAACATCATGATCAACTCAGCTGCCGACATGTCCTCCTCGGGATTGAAGAAGGAGTGGGCGAAGACGTCGAAGAGCATCGCCCGGGCGCGGTCGGGCAGCCGGAGGCCGTCGAGCAGCGCGGCCGCGGTCACCCGGTCGTAGCGGGCGTAGGTGTCGCGGCGGTCGTAGGCGAGCAGGGCCAGCGCCGCCGGGCCGTTCATCGACCGCAGGTCACGTAAGCGCATGCTCGGCGACCGGGCCACCATCGGCAGCAACCCGAACGGCGGCAGGGTCGGCAGCCCGGCGAAGCTCTCGTCCGGCCAGCGCCGCGATACGACCGGGTAGTCCGGCACCGGCCGCAAGAACGACAGGCTGGGATCGATCCGCCGCAGCAGGGCGCGCAGGTTGTAGTACTGCCGGAAGAAGGCGTGGAAACCGTGGCCGAGCGGCACGGCTGTGCCGTCGGGCAGCCGGTGCTGCCACGCCGCGGCCCGACCGCCGAGGCGGGGCTGCGCCTCGAGCAGCGTGACCCGGACCCCGCGCTCGGCCAGCACGACGGCCGCAGTGCAGCCGGCCACCCCTCCCCCGACGACTACCGCGCTGGTCTCGACGGGCACCTGTCGCGGACGGGTGGCATCGGGCGCCACGACCGTACGGGGAATCGCACCCAGCATCCGGTGGGCCGGCCGAGGCTTCACGAGGTGCCGGAAAGTCGCGCGACGGCCGTGCCGAGGACGGCTACCTTGGTGACAGTGACCACCCTCCCCCACGACCAGCGGAACCATAGCCCGCTGGGCAGCCTGTGGCGGCTCCGATCCTACGTCCGGCCCTACGCCGGCCAACTCGTCACGATGTTGACCGCTGCCCTGCTCGGCGTGGGTGCGAGCATCGTGGTCCCCCTGGTGACCAAGACGGTCGTGGACGGGCCGGTAGCGCACGGTCAGCGCGACCGGCTCGTCCCGCTGGCCCTGCTGGCCATGGCGCTGGGGGTGACGGAGGGTCTGCTCATCTTCGTCCGCCGCTGGATCCAGACCACCGCGACGCTCGGCATGGAAAAGCGGATGCGCGACGACATCTACGCCCACCTGCAGTCACTGCCGCCGGCCTTCCACGACCGCTGGCAGAGCGGCCAGCTGCTGTCCCGGGCAACCACGGACCTGTCGGCCATCCGCCGATTCGTGGGCTTCGGGCTGGTGTTCCTGGTAGTCAACGTCGCGACGTTTGCAACCGTCATCGCGTTGCTCGTCCACCTCGACCCGCTGCTCGGTGCCGTCGTCGCGCTGTCGCTGATCCCGGTGGTCGTCGTTTGCGCGAGGTTCGAGCGCGGATACTCGGTCGTCTCGCGCCGCGTGCAGGACCAGACCGGTGACCTGGCGACCTCCATCGAGGAGTCCGCCACCGGCATCAGGGTGATCAAGGCATTCGGTCGGCGCCGCCTGATGGCGGCGACGTTCGACCGCGGGGCCCGCAAGGTCTACGACACCCAGCTGGCCAAGGTGCGGCTGCGCGCGACGTTCTGGGCGCTGCTGGACCTGGTGCCCAACGCCACGCTGGGCATCGTGCTCCTCCTCGGTGCCCTCGCCGTCGGCGAGCACCGGCTCAGCCTGGGCGGGCTGGTCGCGTTCATCACCCTTGTGCTCCAGCTGATCTGGCCGGTGGAGGCCCTGGGTTTCATCCTTGCCGCCGCCCAGGAGGCGGCCACCGCCGCCCAGCGGATCTACGAACTCCTCGACAGCCGCCCGGAGATCCTCGACCGGCCCACGGCCCGCGATCTCGAGGACAGCCCGGGACGGCTGCGCTTCGACGGGGTGGGGTTCACCTATCCCGGCGCCACGCGGCCGGTGCTGCACGACATCGACCTGACCATTGCACCCGGCGAGACCCTGGCGTTGGTCGGTGCGACCGGATCGGGCAAGTCGACTCTGGCCGGTCTGGTGCCGCGGCTGACCGATGTCACAGCGGGGCGGATCTCCCTCGACGGCATCGACATCCGCGACCTCAAGCTGACCTCCCTGCGCCGGCTGGTGGCGACGGCGTTCGAGGAACCGATCCTGTTCTCAGCCAGCGTGCGGGAGAACGTCACGCTTGGGACGCCCGAGGCCAGCGATGCCGACGTGGCGGCGGCGCTCTCGTTGGCTCAGGCCGACTTCGTCTACGAGCTGCCCTGGGGGCTCGACACCCGCGTCGGCGAGCAGGGCCTGTCCCTGTCCGGCGGCCAGCGCCAGCGGCTCGCCCTGGCCCGCGCCGTGATCGGCCGGCCTCGGGTGCTGATCCTCGACGACCCACTCTCGGCCCTGGACGTCACCACCGAGTCGCTGGTCGAGAAGGCACTGGCGCGCGTGCTCGCCGATACGACGGCGCTGCTCGTCGTGCACCGGCCCTCCACGATCGCCCTGGCCGACCGCGTAGCGCTGCTGCAAGGCGGCACGCTAGCGGCGATAGGGACACACAGCGAGCTCATGGCCGACGTCCCGGCCTACCGCGCAATCCTCAGCCAGGAATCGGAGGTGCAGTCGCGATGAGCGCCCCGCCGGTGGAGTCGTGGCGCGGGGTGGCCACAGAGCGCCGTGACGATGTCTCTGCAGGGCTGTCAGTGCTGTTGCGCCGGCGCACCCGTACGTTGCTGAGCTCGCTCCTGCGACCCCATCGGCGGTCGCTGTGGTTGCTGGTGGGCCTCATCGTGCTGCAGAACCTCGCCGCCCTGGCCGGACCGTGGCTGATCGGCCTAGGCATCGACCGGGGGATCCCGCCCATCCGGCACCATCAGGGCGCCGGCACCCTGTGGCTGATCGTGGGCGCCTTCGCCCTGGCCACCGTGGTCCAAACCGTCGCCCAGCGCGCCTTTCTCGTGCTCACCGGACGGATCGGGCAGGACGTCGTACTCGAATTGCGCCGGCGCGTCTTCGCGCACTTCCAGCGGCTGTCCTCGGCCTTCCACGAGGACTACACGTCCGGCCGGGTCATCTCCCGGCAGACCTCCGACATCGACGCCATCTCAGAGTTGGTCGAGGAGGGCATCGACGAGCTGGTCATCGCTGTGCTGTCAGTGCTCACAATCGGTGCAGCCATGCTGTTGCTGGACGTGCCACTGGCGCTGGTCGCGCTCGGCAGCTTTCCCCTGCTCCTGTGGCTCTCGGCGTGGTTCCGCAAGCAGTCGGCCGTCGCCTACCGGCGCACTCGGGAGGCGGTCGCCCTGGTCATCGTGCATTTCGTCGAGACACTGGCCGGCATCCGCGCCGTGCAGGCGTTCCGCCGGGAGCCGCGCAACTTCGCGATCTTCTCCGACCTCAACGCCCGCTACCGCGACGCGACCCGCCGGTCGTTCCAGCTGATCTCGATCTACGCGCCCGGGATGAAGCTGATCGGTAACGCCACCATCGGAGTGGTGCTCCTCTACGGTGGCTTCCGGGCCCTCGACGGTGACATCCGCATCGGTGTGCTGACCACGTTCCTGCTCTACCTGCGGCGGTTCTTCGACCCGTTGCAGGACCTCTCGCAGTTCTACAACGCCTTCCAGTCGGCGAGCGCGGCCCTCGAGAAGCTGGCCGGCGTGCTCGAGGAACCGCCGTCGGTCCCCGAGCCGGTCGACCCGCGACCGCTCGGCCCGTCGATCCGCGGCGAGGTGGCGTTTACCGCAGTAACGTTCGGTTACCGCGACCGCATCGTGCTGCTGCACCTCGATCTGGTCATTCCCGCCGGACAGACCGTCGCACTGGTCGGGCCGACCGGTGCCGGCAAGACGACCATCGCCCGGCTCGTCGGGCGCTTCTACGACCCCGACGCCGGCACGGTCTCCCTCGACGGGGTCGACTTGCGCGACCTCGACGACGAGACGCTGCACCGGGCCATCGTGACGGTCACCCAGGAGAGCTTCCTGTTCTCCGGCAGCGTTGCGAGCAACATCGCCTTCGGCCGGCCGGGTGTGGACCGGAAGCGGATCCAGGAGGCCGCCGAGGCCATCGGGGCGCACGAGTTCATCAGCGCGCTGCCGCAGGGCTACGACACCGACGTACGCAAGCGCGGTGGCCGCCTGTCCGCGGGGCAGCGGCAACTGGTGTCCTTCGCCCGGGCCTTCCTGGCAGACCCCGCCGTCCTCGTCCTCGACGAGGCCACCTCGTCGCTGGACGTGCCAAGCGAACGGCTGGTGCAGCGGGCGTTGCGCACGATCCTCGCCGACCGGACAGCATTGATCATCGCCCACCGGCTGTCCACAGTGGAGATCGCCGACCGGGTCCTCGTGCTGGATGAAGGCCGGGTGGTGGAGGACGGCCCGCCGTCCGAGCTGATCGGTGGCGAGGGCCGCTATGCGGCCATGCACCAGCAGTGGCTCGACAGCCTGGTCTGAGCGTGACCTCGGCGGGGCGACCGCGTACGTTGACAGCGGGAGCCCCGACGGGAGGAGTCGACCGTGGATGACGACCTGCATGCGCGCATCGCTGCGCTGGCCCACGAGGAGCATGCGCTGCACGAGGCGCATGGCACCGGCGACGGCCTGACCGAACTCGAGCGGATGCGCCTTGACCAGATCGAGGTAGAACTCGACCGCGTGTGGGACCTGCTCCGCCAGCGTGCGGCGCTGCGGCATGCCGGCCTCGACCCAGCGGCCGCGACCGAGCGGGACGCGTCCACCGTCGAAGGTTACCTGTCCTGACCAGAGCAGTCGCCGTGCTCGACATCGACGGCGTGGTCGCCGATGTCCGGCACCGCCTGGTCCACCTCGAGTCCCGGCCCAAGGACTGGAAGGCCTTCTTCGCAGCAGCCCCGGCCGACTCGCCGCTGGCTGAGGGCCTAGCGCTGGCCCAGGCACTGGCCGCCGAGCACGACATCATCTGGCTCACCGGCCGCCCCGAGCGCTTGCGCCGCGTGACCGTCGCCTGGCTGCGGTCCCACGGGCTGCCCACCGCAGAGCTGCACATGCGCCGCAACGGCGATCACCGCCCGGCGCGTGAGACGAAGGTGGCGGTGGTGCGCCGGATCGCGGCCGAGCGCAGCATCGCCGTCGTCGTCGACGACGACCCCGCCGTGGTCGACGCCCTGCTGGCCGCGGGCCTGCCGGTGCACCGAGCCGACTGGGTGCCATATGCTGAGTCCTTGCGGCAGGGCCAACAAGCCGAGGGCCGCACCTGACTGGCGTCCACATGACGAGAACAGTCATCAAGACCGGGCGGGTTGGCGCCGATAATGAGAACGCCGAAGGACAATAGTCTCCAGACAGGTTCACCATGATGTGCCAACACCAGCCGCGGTGCCCGAGCGCCGAGGCGATCGACCGCGAGGCTGCCCGCGCCACCAGCAGCCACCCCGAGCAGGGCTGGAGCCTGCTGTGCAACGGCGTGGTGGTCTTCGACGACACCGGTGAGTTGCTGCCCGACGGCAGCGCCATCGGACCGCACCGGCCCACCGATCCCGAGTGGCTTGCCGCCTGAGCGCTCAGCTGTCGTAGGCCTCCGGCGGAGGGCAGTTGCAGATCAAATTGCGGTCGCCGTACGCCCCGTCGATCCGGCCCACCGGCGACCAGTACTTCGCGCTGCGCAGAGACCGCACCGGGTAGGCCGCCTCCTCGCGGGTGTACGGGTGGGCCCAGTCACCTGCTATGGCCATTGCCGTGTGCGGCGCCCCGGTCAGGGGGTTGTCCCTGCGGTCGTACTCCCCCGTGGCGACCTTCGCCGTCTCTGCCCGGATCGCGATCATCGCATCGCAGAAACGGTCCAGCTCCACGAGTGATTCAGATTCCGTCGGCTCGATCATCAGCGTGCCGGCCACCGGAAAGGACATGGTCGGGGCGTGGAAGCCGTAGTCGATGAGCCGTTTGGCGACATCGTCGACGGTCACCCCGGTCTCCTTGGTGATCGGCCGGAGGTCGACTATGCACTCGTGGGCGACCAAGCCCCCGCGCCCGGTGAACAACACCGGGTAGTGCGCGGCCAGCCGGCGGGCGACGTAGTTGGCGTTGAGCACCGCCACCTCGGTTGCCCGCGCCAGCCCAGGAGCTCCCATCATCCTGATGTAGGCCCAGGGGATCGGCAGCACACCGGCCGATCCCCACGGTGCGGAGGACACCGGGCCGATCCCTGTGGCGGGTCCTGCCTCCGGGCGCATCGGGTGATTGGGGAGGTAGGGCGCCAGATGCGCGCGGACGGCCACCGGACCGACCCCGGGCCCTCCCCCGCCGTGCGGGATACAGAAGGTCTTGTGCAGGTTGAGGTGGCTGACGTCCGCACCGAAGCGGCCCGGCTTGGCCAGCCCGATGAGGGCGTTGAGGTTGGCGCCGTCGACATACACCTGGCCGCCGGCGTCATGGACGGCGGCACAGATCTCGCCGACGGCCCCCTCGAACACCCCGTGCGTCGACGGGTAGGTGATCATGATCGCCGCCAGCCGCTCGCGGCACGCGGCGATCTTGGCCTGGAGGTCGTCGGTGTCCACGTCACCGTTGGGACGGCATCCCACGACGACGACGCGCATCCCGGCCATCACGGCGCTGGCGGCGTTGGTGCCGTGCGCCGAGGACGGGATGAGGCACACGTCGCGATCGCCTCGCCCGGCAGCGCGGTGGTAAGCCCGGATCGCAAGCAGCCCGGCGAACTCTCCCTGGCTGCCGGCGTTGGGCTGCACCGAAACCGCGTCGTAGCCGGTGATCTCGGCCAGCCAGCGTTCGAGGTCGGCGATGATCTGCAGATAGCCCCCCGCCTGGTCCAGCGGTGCGAAGGGGTGGATCCCGGCGAACTCCGGCCAGGTGATCGACTCCATTTCAGCCGTGGCGTTGAGTTTCATGGTGCACGAGCCGAGCGGGATCATGCCGCGGTCCAGCGCGTAGTCGGACTCGGCGAGGCGGTGCAGGTATCGCAGCATTGCCGTTTCGCTGTGATGGCTGTTGAAGATCGGGTGGGTGAGGAAGTCCGACTCGCGCAGTATGGCGGCCGGCAGGGCGTCGGCGGTGGCTTCGTCGAGGGCATCGATGTCGGGTGCGGGCACGCCGAACGCCGCCCATATCGCGGCCAGGTGGGGCCGGCGGGTCATTTCGTCGCAGGCGATGCCGACGGTGTCCTCGTCGACGAGGCGCAGGTTGATGCCGTGCTCGCGGGCGGCTGACACGACCTCGACCGCCCGGGCCGGCACGGTCGCCTGCACCGTGTCGAAGAAGTGCTCCTCGACGACATCGACGCCGCCCGTCCGCAGCCCCGCCGCCAGCACCGCGGCATAGCGGTGCACCCGGCGGGCCAGGGCGCTGAGGCCGGCCGGACCGTGGTAGACGGCGTACATGGAGGCAACGACAGCCAGCAGCACCTGCGCGGTGCAGATGTTGCTGGTCGCCTTCTCGCGGCGGATGTGCTGCTCGCGGGTCTGCAGGGCCAGCCGGTAAGCACGGGCGCCGGCCGTGTCGACCGACACGCCGACGAGGCGGCCTGGCAGCATCCGCTGCAGCCCCTCGCGGACTGCCATGAAACCCGCGTGCGGGCCACCGAAGCCCAGCGGCACCCCGAAGCGCTGCGCTGATCCGACGGCGATGTCCGCGCCGAACTCCCCGGGCGGCTTGACCAGGGTCAGCGCCAACAGGTCGGCGGCCACCGTCACGACGGCACCTCGCGCGTGCGCTGCTTCAGCCACCTGCGCGAGGTTCCGGACCGCGCCGGATGAGCCGGGGTACTGCAACAGGACGCCGAACGCGGCGATGTCGGGCAGGCTCTCGGCGATGTCGTCGACGACCACCTCGATGCCCAGTGGCTCGGCCCGGGTGTGCAGGACGGCCAAGGTCTGCGGGTGCACGTCGGCGTCGACCAGGAAGGTGCTGCACGCGGGATCGTGTACGCTGCGCCGGGCAAGGGCCATCGCCTCGGCGGCTGCGGTGCCCTCGTCGAGCAGGGACGCCCCGGCGATCGGCAGGCCGGTCAGGTCAGCCACCACCGTCTGGAAGTTCAGCAGCGCCTCGAGCCGGCCCTGACTGATCTCAGCCTGATACGGCGTATAGGCGGTGTACCACGAGGGGCTCTCCAGCACCCGGCGCAGCACGACGAGCGGCGTCAGGGTGTCGGAGTAGCCCAGTCCGATCATCTGGACCAGGCGCTCGTTGAGCGCGGCCAGGTCGCGCAGCTCCGCCAGTGCCCCCTGCTCGTCGGCAGCGGGCGGCAGGTCCAGGGGCCCATCGGTGCGGATGAGGTCGGGCACCGCAGCGCCGACCAGATCGCTCAGCGACCCGTAGCCGACCACTGCGAGCATCTTGGCCTGATCCTCGGCATCCGGCCCGATGTGGCGGCGCGAGAAGGGTACCGCCGCCTCGAGGTCACGCAGGCGGGCGCTGCCTGTCAGACGGTTGGGTGTTGTCAAATGGCGGGGGTCGGTCGGACGGTGGGGCACGGCGGCACTCCCTCAGTCGCGCGCCGCCGGGGCGGCGCTGCTGGTGCGGCCTCCCCCTCTGTCGCGGCGGCATGGCCGGGTTCAGAGTGATGCGCACGTACGGTCTCGGGTGCCTGAGAGGTTCCGGGGAGTGTTGCCCCTTCGGCGCGCCGCACCGGCTGTGCGACGTCTCTCCCGTACTGCGATCTTGCGCCTGCGACGCTACCAGCAGAGTCAGGCGGAGGTGCGGCGCTCGCGGCGGGCGGCGAGCTCGTCGGAGCTGATCGGCTCCTGCGCCGGCAGACCATCTGCCCGCTCGTGGGGCAGTGTGGCAAGGGACCCTTCGAGCTCGCGGAACGCCCCACCGAGGGCGATGCCGAACACGCCCTGTCCGCCCTGGAGCAGGTCGACGACCTCTTCGGGTGAGTTGCATTCGTAGACCGTGGTGCCGTCGGAGAGCAGGGTGATGCGGGCCAGGTCGTCGGTGCCGCGGGCCCGCAGTTGCTCGACCGCGGTCCGGATGTTCTGCAGGGAGACGCCCGTGTCGAGCAGCCGCTTGACGATCTTGAGGACGAGGACGTCGCGGAAGGAATACAGCCGCTGGGTGCCCGAGCCGGTGGCCGGCCGGATGGTCGGCTCGACGAGGTTCGTGCGGGCCCAGTAATCGAGCTGGCGGTAGGTGATTCCGGCGGCGCTGCAGGCAATCGGGCCGCGGTAACCGATCATCTCATCCGGTGCGACAGCCAGTCCGTCGGTGAACAGCACCTGTTGTTCAGGAGAGGTGCCGCGCTGGTGAACGTCCACGCAATCCCTCCTGCCGATTTCGTGGCACCGCCACAAGGCCGACGCCGCCAACCGGGTCGATGGCGAGGCGGGGCGGTCCGCTGGTGACGCCCTGACTCTACGGGTTTGTACGGACCGTAGGCGGCCTGGCGAACCCGGTCAACGACCGGCCGCGGCGTGGCGAAGTCTCAACGTTTGGTAGAGGGTGAGGTCAGGAGGACGTTCCGCCGCCCGCCCCGAAGTCCTCCGGAGAGATCTGGTCGAGAAATTCCCGGAACCGCTCGACCTCGTCCTCCTGCTCGTCCGGAACCGCGATGCCGGCTTCTTCGAGGACCTCTTCGGCACCGTAGATGGTGACCCCCGTGCGCATGGCCAGGGCGATAGCATCCGACGGCCGGGCGCTGACCCGCACCCCGCCGGGGAAGACCAGCTCGGCATAGAAGACGCTTTCGCGCAACTCGGTGATGTTGACCGCCTGAAGCGGCCGGTCCAGTGCGGTGAGCACGTCGCGTAGCAGGTCGTGGGTCATCGGCCGGGCCGGCCGAACGCCTTGCTGCTCGAACGCGATGGCGGTGGCCTCGACGGCGCCGATCCAGATAGGCAGGTAGCGCTCGCCGGCCACCTCGCGCAGCAGGACGATGGGCTGATTGGAGGGCAGCTCGACACGGACTCCTACGACGCTGAGTTCGTACACGAGGGCCTCCCCACGTCAGCGATGATCGGGCTCATACGAACGTACACGGCGGTCCGGCCAGGAGCAGGTGCCGACAGCGGGTCATCCGCCCAGCTCGGGGCGGAGGCCGGCCCGGACCAGGGTCGCGTGCAGCCGGATGGAAAGGGCGGCAAGTTCCCGGACAGTCTCCTGGGCGCGGACCCGTGCCTCGGGGTTGCGCTGCCGGGTCAACGGTGTGACCACCTGTTCGAACAACCCGATCTCGCGGTCGGCCGCGCTGCGGTAGGACCGCAGGTGTCGGGCCTCGATACCGAAGCGGCTCATCTCGGCGACCGTCTTGGCGACCAGCAACGAATCGCCGTCGTAGTACCCGTTGCCCGGCCGGGCGATCAGGCCGTACTGCTCGATGGCCCGCAGCGCGTCGTCGTCAAGTCCGGCCTCAGCGAGCAGTTCCTTGCGCGACAGGCGGACCCGGCTCGCGTCGTGACTGAAGTCCGCGGCCGCCGGCAGGCCGTCCGTGGACACCAGCGCGCGGGGCACGCGCGGCGAGCCGCCGCTCACCTCGGGGGGCTCGAGCCCCCGGTCGATCGCCTCGAGATGCTCCTTGATGACCCGCAACGGGAGGTACTGGTCCCGCTGGGCGGCCAGCACGTAGCGCAGCCGCGCCACATCGTCGCGAGAGAACTTGCGGTAGCCCGAGGCCGAGCGGTCGGGCTCGATCAGCCCCTCGGCCTCCAGGAACCTGATCTTGGAGATCGTCACGTCGGGGAAGTCGGTGCGAAGCTGTCCCAGCACTTCACCGATGCTCAGAAACGCCCGGGCGGAGCTGCCCGCCCGACTGGCGACCCCGCTCACGATGTCACTCCGGAGCCGGCCACCTCCGAGGAACGGGGCCCGGTCAGGAAGACCAGGCGGAACTTACCGATCTGCACTTCGTCGCCGCCGGCCAGCACCGCCGTCTCGATCCGCTCGCGGTTGACGTAGGTCCCGTTCAGGCTGCCGACGTCGCGCACCGAGAAGGCGCCACCCTCCCGCCGGAACTCCGCATGCCGGCGGGACACTGTCACGTCGTCGAGGAAGATGTCGCTCTCCGGATGGCGCCCGGCAGTCGTGACGCTCTCGTCGAGCAGGAACCGGCTGCCGGCATTGGGGCCGCGCCGGACCACCAGCAGGGCGGAGCCGCCGGGAAGGGCATCCACCGCCCGGGCGTGCGCGGCAGCCAGGGAATCCGGCGCCTCAGGGGGTGCCTCTTCGATGGCGCCGAAGGTCATCGTCGACGTGGAGTCCAGCGGTTGGTTCTGCGCGGGCGCCTCCGACCGGGTAAGGGCAGCACCGCACCGGGTGCAGAACCTCCCGTCTTCGGGATTGTGCTGGCCACACCGGGGACACGTCACGGTTGCCATCGCCTCCAGGCGGGTCGGGGGGAAGTCTCTACCCCAACCGCAGGTTCACGGTTAGGCCTCCCCGGAGCGTAGTCAGAGTCATCGGAGAGGGTCAACCGGAACAGTGCCGCCGCGCCGGGCAGGGTTCATGTGCGCTCGATCTGCTGCCGATAGGCGGCCGCATCCATCAGGTCGGCAGAGTCCAGCGGGGCCGGCAGGGTCAACTCGAACATCCAGCCCTCGCCGTACGGATCGGTGTTGATCAGATCCGGTGAGCCGTCCAGGGCGGCGTTGCGCGCGGTGACGACACCACTGGCCGGGGCGTAAACGTCGGAGACGCTCTTGGTCGACTCGATCTCCCCGACCGGGTCACCGGCGACGACTTCGGTGCCCTCCGCGGGCAACTGGACGAATACGACGTCCCCGAGGGCACCCTGGGCGAAGTCGGTGATGCCGATGCGCAGCCGGGCGCCGGCATCGAGTGCCTGCACCCACTCGTGCTCGGCGGTGTACTGCAACTCGTCGGGAGTCATCGGCAGTGGGCTCCATGCCATTTGGGACTGCGGGCTAAGGGGGGTGCGGGCTGGGTCACTTGGCCGGCCGAGCGTACTGAGGCGCCTGCAACGGCCGCAACGCGGAGACGACCAGCAGGCGGCTCTGGTCGATGCGCAGGCCGGCCCCCGCCTGCCTTACCGTGTCTGTCACCCCGCCGGGGATGTTGAGCGCAGCGGCCATCGTCGCCGGGTCGCCGATCGCGATGATCAGGTACGGCGCCTTGAGGTGGGCGCCGTCGACCGCGACCCCGCTGTCGGTGTCGCCGAACCACGTAGATGCACCGACCCGGACCCGGCGCCCGCTGTTGTCACCGAATTGCACAGCCTCGGCGCCGGCACCGCGCAGCTCCTCGAGTGCGTCGAGCAGGACTTCGGCCGCGACGTGCCGGTTTCCCTCGGTCAGGGTGAGGCTGAGCCCCGGCCCGTGGGCGGGCACCGTGCCCGCAAGCACGCCGAGATCCGCCGTCCGCTGGCGGGCCTCCTGCAGGGCCGCGTCGGTGCCGTTGCCACTGGCGCTGATCTTGGCCTGGGCCACTTGCAACTCGTTGATCTCCGCCCGCAGCCGAGTCTCCCGGGCCGAGAGGTCGTCGAGGATTCGCACCAGATCCTCCTGCCGTGCGGCCGGCAACGCCGAGGCCTCGTTGCTGCGAACCTGCACGGCCAAGGCGAAGCCCAGCAGCGCGAGCAGCACGGCAATGAGCAGGCCGGCCCGGCCCTGGCGTCGCAGGCCGGCCGAGAACGAGCGCGGGCTTGCGACCGCCGGCAGCTTCATGCCCGGAACACGTGCCGACGGATCGCGGCGACATTGCCGAAGATCCGGATGCCGAGAACTACCACGACGCCGGTGGACAGCTGGCCGCCGACACCGAGCTGGTCGCCCAGGAAAACGATGATCGCAGCGACGGCCACATTGGAGACGAAGGAGATTACGAAGACCTTGTCGTCGAAGATCCCGTCGAGGCTGGCGCGCAGACCGCCGAAGACAGCGTCGAGAGCGGCAACCACCATGATGGGGAGGTAAGGCTGTAACCAGATCGGCACCGTGGGGCGCAGGATGACGCCGAGCACCAGACCGACGACGAGGGCGACGGCGGCGATCACGGCCGAAGCCCCGGCGCTGCGTACCGCAATATGGTGCCGGAGGCCGCCGGCACTGTGATCGCCGAAACGCGGCGCACCGAGAAGGTGATCCGATAGAGGTCGATGAAGGAGAAGAAGGCGCGCGCTGTGGCGCTGTCGGTGAACCGGACCTGCATCAGCCCAGCATTGCCTATGGCGCGTACCTCGTACGGGCTCGACACGGGCCGGAAATCGACCAGGATCGCGCCGCCGGCTGAGCGGATGGTCGAGGTCGGCGAGAGCCGCTGACCGTCTACGGACACGGCTTCGGCACCGGCCGCCCACAGGGCGTTGACGATCTCGGCTACGTCGCGATCCTGGAGGCGGCCCGCTGCGGCAGGATCGCCCGGATCCGGGTCGCCGGTGACCGGATCGTTGCTGCGGGCCGCGTCTCCCACCGTCACTACCAGCCCGCCTCCTGCCACCGCGGTCAGGGCCGCTGCCCCCTCCACGTCCTGCAGTGCCGCGGCGGCCTGGCTCCCGGCCGCGGTGCTGCGCAGTGCCTGAGCCCGCTGGGCCGACAGCCGGGTGCGCTCAGCCGTTGCCTGCCGCTGCAGGCGGTCGGTCAGCGCCGCCCGGGTGCGAGCATCGTTGGCCAGCGCCGCGCGGGTGCGGGCGGCCTGCGGGGCACTGGCCGAGGCCTGGACGTACGTGGTGGCGAACAGCAGGCCGAGGGCCACCAGCACTACCAGGCGCATGGCACGCTGCAGCTGACGGTGGGCCGACGGCGGATGCTCTGCGCGGCGTCTGGCGGCGGCCAGGTATCCGGACTCGAGGTGCTGCTCGAGGAGGTCGCGCAGCAGCCCGGAGCCAACCCGGCGCTCTCCAGCAGGCGGTGCAGCGGTCACGGCACCGCCTCCTCTGCCCTGCTGCGCGCAACGAGCCGCACGGCCTGCACGACGTAGAGCCCGCCCGCCCACAGGTACAGCGCGGTGCCCCACAGGACGAATGACCAGCCGATCGGCCGGGCTACGGCGGCTGCGAGACCGTCTTGCGTGGACAGCAGCAGGAACGGGAAGGCGTACAGCAGGCAGAAGGTGGCTGCCTTTCCCAGGAAGTGCACCGGCAGTGGGCCGTAGCCGTAGCGGCGCAGGACCGGCAGGAAGCAGCCCAGTACGACGTCGCGACCGACCAGGGCGGCGGCGAGCTGCCAGGGAATGATGTCGCGCAGGACGAAGGCGACGAGGGCCGCGACGATGTAGAGGCGGTCAGCGAGGGGGTCCAGCAACTGGCCGAGCCGGCTCACCTGGTTCCACGCCCGCGCCAGCTTGCCGTCCAACCAGTCGCTGACGCCGGCCAAGGTCAGCACGCCCAGTGCCGGCAGGTCGGCATGCGGCCCGAGCAGCAGGAAGAGGAACACCGGCACGCCGAGCAGCCGCAGCAGGCTCAACAGGTTGGGCAGCGTTGCGATGCGCGCACCCACCCGCGAGGCGTCCGCTGCCACCGCGCCCGGCACCGCGGGCATCGACCCCCCGGTCACCGGTGGCACGCAGACCTCCCCAGCTCGGCGCCGACCGCACCGGCGCAGGTCGGCTTGTACTGGCCGCAAGTCTAGGCGGGCCCGGACGCCGGAGCCCCCGACTGCGGCGAGCCGATCACAGCCTCGGGAGCCGGCCGGCTTCGCTGCCGCGCCCTGAGCCACCCCTCGAGCGGGTGTTCGACGGCGTAGTAGAGGCCGGCCGAGACGGCCACTGCTGCCACGCTGACCGCCAGCAGCCAGCCGAGGTTGCGGTTGCCCGGCGGCTGGTGACCTAGCCGCAGGATCAGCACCTGCACGATCGTGGCGTGGACGAGGTAGAAGGCATAGGACCAGCGGCCCAGTCGCACCATGGTGGGCCGGCGCAACCAGGAGCGCCGGCCGTCAAGGTCGCGCTGCGCCGCGGCGGCGATCACAACGGCGAACAGCAACGGCAACATGGCACGGTGCAGGCCGTAGACAAGGTCCTGCACCCCCTGGCTGGTCCGGTCGGCGTAGCCGAAGATGAATACGATCCATGCGAGGGCCGCGGCGAGTGCGGGGACCAGACCGATGCGCACCCGGACCCGGTGGCGCAGACCGGCTGCCAGCAGCACACCGAGGACGAACTCCCCGACGCGGTATCCCGGCGAGACGTAGGTGAACCAGACGAACGTCGAGGTGGCCAGGTGGCCGTGTAGCAGTTGCGGTGTTGCGTACAGGTAGCCGAGGATCGCCGCCGCACCCCCGGCGAGCACCCCGGGGCGCCACCGCAGAATCCGGCGAACGATGAAGGGGTGCACGGCGTAGAAGAACGCCTCACACGACAGCGTCCAGGAGGTGGGATTGCCCCCGAAGTAGGTGGTCGGGGCGGTCGACCAGGCGTGCAGCAGCAGCAGGGACATCGCGATGGTGCTCCAGTCCATGCCCAGGTGCCGGCCGTAGGAGAAGACAGGTATCGCGATCAGCAAGGCGGTGACGTGCAGCGGCCAGATCCGGGCGAAGCGCCGCCAGTAGAAGCGGCGGGCGGTGTCACCCGGGAAGAACGACCAGGTGAGGACGAAGCCCGACAACACGAAGAAGAAGCTCACGCCTGCCGCGCCCAGGGTGTACGGGGCCAGGACCGGGATCACCGCGAAGTTCTGGATGTGCTGCAGCAGCACGAGGTACGCGGCGAGGAAACGCAGACCGGTGAGGGAATCGAGTTGCGGCAGGCGCAGGGAACCGGGATCGGCGAGGGTGACCTGCCGCGGGCCGACCAGGCGCGATTGCATGCGACGATCCTTTGATCGGGTCCCAGCCCGCGAACGATAGCCCACCGGGTGCCGCCCCATGGCGGCACCCGCTCGGTGCGAGCTTTCCCGTCGGGACGACAGGATTTGAACCTGCGACCCCTTGACCCCCAGTCAAGTGCGCTACCAAGCTGCGCCACGTCCCGGTGCCGACACGAGCCTACCGCAACACCGCCGCTGCGCTCATCGGGCGCGGCGCTCCTTGACCCTGACCGAAACCTCGATGGGCGTCCCGGCGAATCCGAAGTCCTCCCGCAGCCGGCGTTCGAGGAAACGGCGGTAGCCGGCCTCGAGAAAGCCTGTGGTGAAGAAGACGAACCGCGGCGGTCGGGTGTCGGCCTGCGTAGCGAACAGAACGCGCGCCGCGCGCCCCCCACGGGAAGGTGGCGGCGTGGAGCCGACTACTTCGGCGACCCAGGTGTTGAGCCGACCGGTCGGCACCCGGTGCTCCCAGCCGGCCAGGGCGGTGCGCAGGGCCAGGCCCAGCCGGTCGACCGCGCGGCCCGTGCGGGCCGAAACGTTGACCCGCGGCGCCCATTGCACCCGGGCCAGATCCCGGTCGATCTCCTTGTCCAGTTGCCACCGCCGGTCCGCATCGACCAGGTCCCACTTGTTCATGGCGATGACCAGAGCACGGCCTGCCTCGATGGCCATGGTGACGACCCGCTGGTCCTGCTCCGACATGGGGACGCTGGCGTCGATGAGGACGACTGCGACTTCAGCGGCATCGATGGCTGAGGCGGTACGCAGGCTGGCGTAGAACTCCGCGCCCTTGGCATCCCTGACCCGCCGCCGCAGGCCAGCCGTGTCGACAAACTTCCAAACCTCTTCATCGAGTGTGACCAGGCTGTGAACCGGGTCCATGGTGGTCCCCGCCACCTCGTGCACGACCGCCCTGTCCTGCCCCGTGAGTCGGTTGAGCAGGCTGGACTTGCCGACGTTGGGACGCCCGACGAGAGCGACACGGCGCGGCCCTGACGGTTCGTCGGCGTCGTCACGGGGGGCCTCCGGCAACGCTGCCACGATGGCGTCGAGCAGGTCGCCGCTGGAACGCCCGTGCAGGGCACTGACCGGGTACGGCTGGCCGAGCCCCAGCGACCACAGGCTTGCGGCGTCGGCTTCTCCGCGCTCGTCGTCGACCTTGTTCGCGGCGAGGAGCACCGGTTTGCCACCTTTGCGCAGCACCCGGGCGACCGTGAGATCGACCTCCGTTGCGCCGACTGTGGTGTCGACGACGAGCAGGACCACATCGGCCGTGGCTACCGCGCTCTGCGCTTGCGCCGATACCTGAGCAGCAAGGCCCCGGGCCTCCGGCTCCCACCCACCTGTGTCCACGACGATAAAGCGCCGGCCCGCCCATGTTGCGTCGTAGGCCACTCGGTCCCTCGTCACCCCAGGGACGTCCTCGACCACAGCCTCACGGCGGCCCAGGATGCGGTTGACCAGGCTCGACTTGCCCACGTTGGGCCGACCCACGACGGCAACCACCGGCTGCTCCGGCTCAGAGGCGTCGGCCGAAAGGCCGTCGTCAGCGCGGGTCATCTGGATCTCTCCTCAACCGGAACGGCCCTGTCGCGGGCTGGTGCGGCGGGATCTCGGGCCGCGGTGCCGACCCAACGGTACTTCGTACGGCGCCCCGGTGCGCGAGCGGTCGCCAACCGCCGACCCCCGACAGTCAGGCCTGCGGCCGGTTGGCCGTCGTCTCGTCGATCATCACGAGCAGGCGGGCCACGACATCGTCGACGCTCAACTCGTTGGTGTCGAGGATGACGGCATCGGCAGCCGGAGTCAGCGGATCGCGCGTGCGGCTGCTGTCCATGCGGTCCCGCCGGGACAGATCCACTTCCGTCGCCGCGATCTGATCCGGTGCCGTGACGCCGAGTTCGGCTCCTCGGCGCCCGGCCCGGACACCGGTATCGGCGGTCAGGAACACCTTGACCGCAGCAGCGGGAGCGACGACCGCACCGATGTCACGGCCCTCGACGACGATGCCGCCGTCGCCGATGATCACCCGCTGCTGCCCGACAAGGAGGTCTCGGACCGCGGGGACGGCCGAGACGGCACTGACCGCCGCAGTGACGGCCTGGCCACGGATAGCTGCGTCCACCGGGTGACCGTCGACCCTCACGGCAGGTGCGCGCGCATCCGTGCTCACCGTGACGCGCCTCGCGCTGGCGATGGCGGTCACAGCAGCATGATCGTCGGGTGCACACCCTGCCTGCAGGACCGCCCAGGTCACGGCGCGATACATCGCCCCGGTGTCGAGATAGCGAGCTCCCAACCGGAGGGCCAGTTGCCGGGCCACGGTGGACTTGCCTGCGCCGGACGGCCCGTCGATGGCGACTACTGCGGTGAACCGTGGGTGTCGTGCCTCATCATGGTCGTCCGACACGCTGGTGAGCTCCGATCCGAGCCGAATCGACTCGACCGGAGTCGTGGACGGTGACGCCCGTCATTGTGGCCGGCCGAGGCGTGAACCGCACACAAGCAGCGCTACGCCTGCGCCGTGAACAAGCCGGGCTCTGGTCGACGCGGCGATGGCCCGAGCCGGTAACCCAGTCGCGTCCAAGGTTCACTTTAAACTTAAGTCTCAGTGAAAGGGTTACACCAGACGTCACCTTGAGCTCTGGCCTCTAGGGCCGCCGCGGTGGCTGGGAACCCAGTGGCTGACACGCGACGACTTGGGAACATGGTGCGGTGGTCCACGGCCTTCGGAACGCCATGCCGGCCACTGAGGCCGGCTGTCTCGGCGCAGGGGACCTGGTGCGAAGTGACCTGGTGCGAAGTGACCTGGGGCACGTTGACGGGCCAGGCGGCCGGTCTCGAGGCAGCGGGCCGTTAGGTGGTTGG